>JAFAXX010000024.1 GCA_019240655.1 Solirubrobacterales bacterium | reverse complement strand
GTTGCCCGTGGCCGCGATGTTCGATCCGTTCAGTAGCGGGTCGAGCATCGACTGCGAGTCGAAGAAGTCCTTACCCCAGCCCAGGTTGGGGCAGAACGCCGGCTGGCTCTTGGGGACGTTGCAGAACTTCGAGAGCATCGTCTTGTGCGGGACCTCGTTGAGCTGGATGTTGAACCCCAGCTGCTTCATCTGCTGCACGAACGCCTCGGCGGTCTCCTTGGCCGGCGATGCGTTGTCAGCGACCGCCGACAACGGGGCCCCGGTGTACTTGCCGCTCGGGTAGCCGGCCTTCTTCATGTAGGACTCCGCCAGCGCCACGTTGCCGTTGGGGTTTGCGTAGAAGTCGTTCCCCGGCCCGGCATCGCCGCCCGCCTGATCGAACCCCGGCATACCCGGCGGAATCATGTGGGTGGCCGGAAGCGCGATGTACTTGCCGCCGCGGGTGAGGACCAGCGCGTTGCGGTCGGTGGCGGCGATGACCGCCCGGCGCACGTCGACGTTGTCAAACGGCTTGATCTTTGGGTTCAGCACGATGTAGCGGATGCTCTGGCTAGGGGCCACGTGGAACTGGCTGGCCTTGCTCTGCAGATACCGCTGGGCAATGTCCGGCGGCGGCGCGGCGTAGTCGCCGCTGATCATGCTCTGGCCGGTGAGCACCTTGAGCGAGGCGTCCTCCGGCTGGTAGCCCTCCTGGATGACGATCTCGTTGAAGTGCGCGGGGCGGAAGTCGGTCGCCTTGTCCCAGCTCGGATTGCGCACCAGGTCGAGGACCTTGTTCGCCGTGTAGCCCTGAGGCGGGATCGTGCCGTTGGCGCCCTTGATGATGTACGGGCCGGTGAACACCTGATGCTCGCCGTAGGTTGACTGCGCGCCGGTGTCGTACTTGGCCGCGTAGTCCTGGGGAACCGGGGTCGAGCACGGCAGCGCCAGCGCGTTGCCGTTGGCGAGCACGCCGACCGGCTGGGTGAGGTGGAGCACCAGCGTGGTCGCGTTCGGGGCCACGATGCCCGAGATCGGCTTCGGCGTCGCGGGCGGCGTCGTGGGCGCCCCGACGATATGCGAGTAGTACGCGCCCGCGTAGCCGTTGCCGACGTTGGCGGCGAAGCAACGCTCGAGGGCGTACTTGATGTCGGCCGTCTTCACGGTCCGGGTCGAGAGCGGAGCGCTGTACTTGATGCCGGACTTGATCGTGATGGTCAGCGTCTTGCCGCCGTTTGAGACCTTCGGCAGCGACGTGGCCAGGTCAGGCACGGGCGCGCCCGCGGTGGCCGGCCAGCCGTAGAGCTGGCGCTGGGTGGTCTGGCCGAGCTGCTGGTAGTCGGTCTGGTAGTACCAGTAGCCGGGGTCGAGGCTGTCCACCCCGCCGGCGACGTCGAGCACCGTGACCGTGCCGCCGCTCGTGGGCGACCCCGTGGGGGCGCCGCTCGGGCTGCTGGTCTTGGTGGTGGTCTTGCTGCTCGAGCCGCACGCGGCGATACCGAGCGCCGAGGCCGCCACGGCGATCAGCGCCGTGACCCGCCATGGCTTGTGCATGCGTGTTCCTTTCGGTCTGGTTTGGTTCATCGAGTGCCTTCCCATGGATTCGACGGTCACGTTCGGCTGGCCCGCGGGTTGAGCGCGTCCTGCAATCCGTCGCCCAGCAGGTTGAACGCCAGCACGGTGAGCAGCAGGGCGGCACCGGGGAACAGCATCAGCCACCACACGGTGCCGATGCCGAGATTGCCGCCGCTGGCGTCCGAGAGCATCTTTCCCCAGCTCGCGGTGGGGTAACGGACGCCCACCCCGAGGTACGACAGCGCCGCCTCGAAGAGGACGTTGGTGGGGATGATCAGCGTGGCGTAGACGAGAATCGGCGCCCACAGGTTGGGCAGGATCTCCCGGAAGATGATGCGGCGGTTGGACGCCCCGAGGGAGCGCGACGCGTCGATGAACTCGCGCTCGCGCAGGGAGAGAACCTGACCGCGGACGATCCGCGCGATGTACGTCCAGTTCACGAACGCGATCACCGCGATGACGACGGGCAGCCCCGGCTTGAGCAGGCCCCCGAGGCAGCCCTGCGACGGCTGGCCGCCGACGCCGATCGTGCACGCCGCACCGATTCCGAGGGCGAGGAGCAGGATCGGGAACGCCAGCAGCACGTCGATCACCCGCGAGATGGCCATGTCCACCCCGCCGCGGAAGTAGCCGGCGACCATGCCAAGGACGACTCCGATCACCAGCGAGATACCGGTGGCGACGAGCGCCACCTCGAGCGAGGTGCGGGCGCCGTAGAGCACGCGGCTGAACACATCGAGATGGTTCAGATCGACGCCGAAGATGTGGTTGGCCGACGGCCAGATGATGATCGCCATCACGATCGCGGTCACGCCGGCGATCGCCATGATCACCGCCGCCCCGTAGCGCCTGACCGGCGGGATCGGAACCAGCCGCGAGAGCATCGCCAGGATCGCTCCGACCAGCAGAACCTCGAACGGCCACGTTGCGTGGCGTGACGGCCCGGCCGGCAGCCCGAACTGGTTGACCGCGTTGTTGTCGGGGGTGTAGGGCCCGGGCGCTCCGACCAGCTTCACCACCAGCGGCGCAAATATCGCGATCAGGATCAGCACGACGATGAAGCCGAGCGAGACCACGGCGACACGGTCGGCGCGGAATCGCCGCCAGACCAGCTCCCGCGGCGAGCGTGCCGCGATTTCGGCGCCGGCGGTCTCGAGCCCCTCCTCAGCCGCGCCCTCGGTCTCGACCAGCAGCTCAGGTGAGCCGACGCTCATCGGGCGTCATGTTCTATGCGACGCACCAAATGCCTCCATCCACCGACCGGGGAGATACCACACCGCGCCGCCGCTGTCATCCCGGATTAACCCGGCCGCAATCAATGTTGGCCGGCGCGCATGAGGTCCCCGCGCGTGGCGCGACGCCGCGGCGTGGCGGCGTGGCGGCCGGATACCCTCATCCAGACCCGCCCTCGTAGCTCAATGGATAGAGCACGCGCCTCCTAAGCGCGGGATGCAGGTTCGATTCCTGCCGGGGGCATGAGACGCACTCTGCCAGTCGGCTTCCCGAGGAGCGTACGCGCGCGTTTGCTAAGGCTTTTCCCACCACCGCGCGTGCTACCGTCGTCGGCTTCTCGTGTCTGAAAGCACGCTAGAAGCCCCACCCGCCGCGAGGTCGGCGGCGCTGGACCATACGCCTACGCCCGCGCCCGTCCCGTGGACCCTGCGCGGGTTCATGCGCCGGCATCCGTGGTGGACGACCGCGGTGGGGCTCGTCCTGCTGTCGGCGGCGCTACTCGTGTGGGCGCGCACGCGCCCGAGCTACGACGCCTATGGCTGGCTCGTGTGGGGCTATCAGACGCTCCACCTCAGCCTAGATCTCGGGGGCGCGCCGTCGTGGAAGCCGCTTCCGTACCTGTTCACGGTGCCGTTCGCCGTGGCCGGCCACTACGCGCTGTGGCTGTGGATGATCACCTGCGTGGCGATCTCGCTGAGCGGCGCGATCTTTGCCGGGCGGATCGCCTACCGGCTGACCGTCGCCTTCCCCGGCGCCGGCGGCACTGAGACGCGCGGCGGCGAGCTCGCCACCGGGCCGTGGCGGCGCTTCGCGCCCGTGGCGGCGGCGGTGTTCGCCGGCGCCGCGGTGCTCGGGCTCGAGGACTACATGCACTACATCCTCAGCGTCCAGACCGACCCGATGATCGTCGCCTTCACGCTGGCGGCGATCGACAGCCATCTCTCGGGGCGCCCGCGCCTGGCCTTCGCCCTCGGCACGCTCGCCTCGCTCGGCCGCCCGGAGGCGTGGCCGTTCCTCGGGCTCTACTCGCTGTGGATGTGGCGGCGGAGCCAGTCGATGCGCTGGCTGCTCGTGGCCGGGTGGGCGCTCGTCGCGTTCATGTGGTTCGGCATCCCGACGATCACCAACCACCGGCCGTTCGTGGCCGGCCAGCTGGCCGAGGGCTCGCCCCGGGAGCTTCATCAGAACAAGGTCACGGGGACGGTCGGCCGCTTCACCGAGCTCGAGTACCTGCCGGTGTGGATCGCCGCGCTGTTCACGGTCGCCGTCGCCTTCGTGCGCCGCAACCGGGTCGTGCTTTGCCTGGCCGCCGGCTCGGTTCTGTGGGTGATCGTCGAGATCGCGTTCGCGCTGCACGGGTGGCCGGCGCTGCCGCGCTACGTGATGGAGCCCGCCGCGGTCGCCGCGGCGCTGGCCGGGGTGGGCGTCGGCCTGCTGCTTGCGGGCGCGCCTCGTCTACGCCGTGGGCTGCCGCGCTGGGCCGGCGTCCCCGTGGTCGTGGTCCTGCTCGCCACGCTCGTCCCCGGCGCGCTCGCCCGGATGCGCACCGAGCGTCTCGATCTCCGCCACGAGCGCGGCCGCACGCACGAGTTGGCGCTGCTGCAGACCACGATCAACACGCTCGGCGGCTACCGCCACATCCGCAACTGCGGCGAACCGGTGGCCGACGTCGAGTACGTCAGCGCACTGGCCTGGATGACGCGGCTGGACGTCGGCTACGTCGGGCACCGCCCGAACTTCGAGCTCCACCAGCGTTACCCCATCGTCCTGTTCGCGCCGGTCCCCCGCGGGGGCTGGGCGGTCCGCACCGTGCACACCAAGGCGCGCCAGGTGCGCCGCTGCCGGGGCCTGAACGCCACCTACGCGATCACGCGCCACCACCCCGGCGGCCTCCTCATCCGGTCCCGGTAGGGGCTGCGGCTATGGCGACGGTTCAGCAGACGCCCGCACCGGCCGGCGAGGACCGGCGCCGCGCGGCGCGCCCCGGCGTGGCCGAGGGCGTCCGCCGCCGTCCGGCGGTCGCGATCGCACTGGGGCTACTGGCGCTCTCCACGGTGACAGTGCTGTGGGCGCGCACCCGGCCGGGCTTCGACCCCTACGGCTGGATGGTCTGGGGCCACCAGACGCTCGCGGGCTCGCTCGACACCAACGCGGCGCCGTCGTGGAAGCCGCTGCCGTACGTGTTCACCGTGCCCTACGCGCTGTTCGGCCACTACGAGCTGTGGCTGTGGATGATCACCGCGGTCGCGGTGGCGCTGAGCGGCGTGGTCTTCGCCGGCGCGATCGCCTACCGGCTAACCGGCGCGACGCCCGAGCGCCGCCTGCCGGCGGTGGCGGCGGCGGTGTTCGCCAGCCTCGCGCTGCTCGGGATCGCGGACTACCCGCACTACATCCTGAGCTTCCAGTCCGATCCGATGATCGTCTCGGTGTGCCTCGGGGCGGTCTACCTGCATCTCGCCGGCCATCGCCGCGCGGCGTTTGCCTTCGGCACGCTGGCGGCGCTCGGCCGGCCCGAGGTCTGGCCGTTCCTTGGCCTGTACGCGATCTGGGCGTGGCGGGCGATGCCCTCGATGCGCTGGCAGCTGCTCGCCGGCGCGGCGGTGATCGTGCTGCTGTGGTTCGGCGTCCCCGCGCTCACCTCGCGAAGTGCGTTCGTGGCCGCCAGCAACGCGATGGGCTCCGGCCGCCGGCTCGAGAGCAACCAGGTGCTGGGGACGATCGGCCGCTTCCTCGACCTGCACGAGCCGGCGGTCGAGCTCGCCGCGCTTCTCGCCGTCGGCCTGGCAGCCTGGCGCCGGGACCGGACCACGCTGGCCCTGGCGGCCGGGGTGGTGGCCTGGGTCGCGATCGAGATCGCCTTCGCGCTGCACGGGTGGCCAGGGCTCGGGCGCTACATGTTCGAGGCGGCCGGCGTGATGGTGGTGCTCGCCGGAGTGGCGGTCGGCCGTCTGCTCGCGGATGGCCCGCGCGTGTCCCGCGCCGCCGGGTGGGCGGCGATCGCGCTGGTGGCGGTGGCGGCGGGCAGCCTCGTGCCGGCGACGGTCTCCCGCGCCCGGAACGAGCGCCGTGACCTGCGCGTGGAGCGCGTGCGCACCACCAGCATCGACAGCCTGGCCGCGGTGGTCTCCCGCCACGGCGGCCCCGCCCGCTTCGAAGCCTGCGGCGAGCCGCTGACCCGGCTCGAATACCAGACCGTTCTGGCCTGGACGCTTCGTGTGAACGTCTCCCGGGTCGGCTTCAAATACGGACCGGCGATCCGTCGCGGCCGTCCGATCGTCCTGTTCACGCCGCTGGCTCGCGGCGGCTGGCGGCTGCAGGCACTGCACCAGCGCCGGCCCCAGTGCCGCGCGTTGCCGCGGTGACGCGGGTGTGGGCGAGACTGCTGTCGGCCGGCTGGGTTACGGCTGGCGCCTCAGCCCGCGGCCTTCGGCCGCAGCCCTTGTCCGTAGGACTGCCTCGAATTGGGCGCTGAAAGGGCCGGTGAGCGGCCCGGCGACGCGTACCGCGAAAGAAAAGCGGGCCGCCGGCCTAGACCTAGAACCCGAGAGACCGCAGCCGGGCGACCTGGAACCGCCCGGAGTAGCCGGCCCCACGGACGCCGAGCGAAGCGAGGCCCCAAACCTCAGCGATCAGGGCGCTGCGGGTAGACCTCGTCGATCGTGGTCAGCGCCCGGTAGGGGGCGCCGGCGGCCCGTGCGATCGCCTCCCCCCCGCCCGCCAGCCGGTCGCAGATCGCGAGCACGCCGCAGACCTGATGACCCTCGTCGCGCACCGCCTCGACGGCGCGGATGGTCGAGCCTCCGGTCGTGACGACGTCTTCCACGAGCATGCACCGGTCACCGGGCGCGAGCAGCGGTCCCTCGATCCGCCGCGCGAGGCCATGCGCCTTGACCTCCTTGCGGACGAAGAACGCCTTCACGTCGGCGCCGCCGGCGAGCGCGGCGCAGGCGATCGGGTCCGCGCCCATCGTCATTCCCCCGACCGCGGTGGCACCCCACTGCCGCGCCTGACCCGCCACCAGCTCGGACAGCGCCTGGAAGCCGGCGCGGCGCAGGATCGCCCGCTTGGCGTCGACCAGGTACTCGGCCGTCCGTCCGCTGGTGAGCACGACCGTGCCGATCACCAGCGCATGCTCGCGCAGCTCCGCCAGCAGGCGCTCGCGCGCGGCCGTCTCAGTGTCCACGGCCACCCGACCGCGGGCGGCCCTCTCAGTGTCCACGGCGACCCGACTCAGTAGTAGACGTCGACCCGATCACCGTAACGACAAGCGTTAGACCAGGCGCGGCGAGCGCGCGCCGAGCGGACCGGTGAGCGCCGAGATCACGGCGATCGAACCAGCCATCAGCCCGAGGATCGCCGGCGCGCCCCAATGCAGTTCGTTGAGCCCAAGCGCGAGCGAGTTGTTGATCGAGTGAAGCGCCATTGCCGGATACAGCGATGCGGTGCGCCAGCGCAGCAGGCAGAGGACGAACCCGAGGAACCCGAGCGGCAGGAGATACTGAGGAGACGCCGAGCCGGTGTGGGCGAGACCGAACAGGATCCCGGTGATCACCGCCGCGATCCACGGTCCGAGGCTTCTACCCGCGAACCCGATTCGCCAGCGGCGGAGGGCCCCGAAGATGAACCCGCGGAAGAAGAACTCCTCGCAGACCGGGGCGATCACGCAGACGAACACCGCCGCCGCGATGAGCGCGGCCGTGCTCTTGGTGACGCCCAGCTCACTGGGGAGCTTGTCGCTCCCGTGCAACCGGAACAGGCTCGCGTAGATCGCGGTGATGAGGTAGTAGCCGATGCCTGCCAGCGCCACCGCCCCGACCGCCAGCGCGGGACTCACCGGGCGGAAGCCGAAGTCCGCGAGCCGGGGGCGGCTGCTGACCCGCGCGAGGTAGATCGCCGCCGCCACGAAGCCGAGGTCGAAGAGCAGGTCGCCGAGGATGCTGACCGCCGGTGTCGGATGGGCGAGGGTCGAGCCGCCGATCGCGGCCACCACGGCGACCACGATGCTGCCGACGAGCCCGAGCGCAAGCCCGAGGACGACGCCCGCGGGCGCCGTCCACAGCGGCCACGGCACCTGGTCGCGTTCGCGCAGCGACTCGCTCGGTGCGTCGGGGGGCGACGGGGACGGGGCAATCGCGTCAGTTGGCGGCAGGCTCGGCACTCCAACGATGAGGTTACGGCGTGGCCGAGGAGTCGTCGCTCAGGCGAGCCGGCCGACGCTCAGGCGAGCCGGCCGAGGCTCAGGCGAGCTGGCCGAGGCTCAGGCGAGCTGGCCGAGACTGGCGATCGTGGTGACCTCGCGCGGCCCGGCGCCGCCGTCGCGCTTCACCAGGACCGGCGTGATACCGGCATTCCGCGCACCCGCAACATCCTCATCGAGGCTATCGCCGACGTGGACCGCCTCGTGCGCACCGGCCTCGGCAAGGCTGAGGGCCCGGTTGAAAATCTCCGCGGCCGGCTTGCGCGCGCCGATCTCGGCCGAGGTGAGCACGCCGTGGAGCACCGCGGCGAGGCCAAGGCGCTCGAGCACCTCGTGAAGCGACACGTCCCAGTTGCTCACCACCACCAGGCGCAGGCCGAGTTGCTCGAGCGCGGCCAGGGCCGGGGCGGCGTCCGCATAGGCGCTGAAGCGCAGCGACGCGAGCAGGGCGTCGGTGAGCGCGTCGCCGTCCACCGCGGCGAGGGCATCGGAGGGCGGGAGCGCCGCCCGCAGGACCTCGGCGCAGCGGCCGCGCAGCGCGGCCACCGCGGCCAGGTCCCTTCCCTCGTCGAGGTGGGCGCGGTAGTGGGCGATCTCGGCGGCGAGCGCCGCCGCGGCGTCGGCCTCGCTCACCTCGAGGCCGAACCGCTCGCGCAGCTCCACTCGGAGCAGCGGTGCCGGCGGGTCGAGTCGGACGAGTGTGCCGAGCGCGTCGAGCAGCACGGCTCGCACGCCGGCCGCGATCATCCGGCCGGGCTCGACGCGCCGAACAACGGCGCGAAAGCGCCAGAGCCGGCGGGCTTCGAGTTAATAAGCCGGCCGGTCAGCCGGAAGGAGCCGGGCCGGGCGGCCCGAAAAACCCGGGTAGCTACACTCACCGGTCGAGTCTCGGCGCCGAGCCCGCTCACTTCTCGCCGCGGCGCCGCTCCGCCACAGTCCTCGATGAGACGACGCGAACGACAGAAGCGCCGCACGCGCCACCGCGGCCACCCAGTGCGACGGGTGGTGCTGGTCATGGTCGTCCTGGCGATGACGGCGTTGATGCTGGGTGCCGCAGCGGCGGTTGGCTGGGTCGTCGCGGCAGCCAACTCGGCGCCCGACCTAAAGCAGCTGACGCCGCGGACGCCCCACGCGCTCTCGGAGATCTTCGCCTCCGACGGGACACCGCTCGGGTACATCCACTCGGACATCGTGTTCCGCAATGTGCCCGGCAGCCAGATTCCCAACCGCATGAAGCAGGCGACGGTGGCAATCGAGGACCGTCGGTTCTTCCAACACGGCGCGCTCGACTACCAGGGGATTCTTCGCGCCGGGATCCGTGACGTGTTCGGCGGCAGCGCATCGCTGCAGGGCGCCTCGACGCTGACCATGCAGCTTGTCGACAACATGTACATGCCGCCCCAGTACGCCGTCCGGCATGACCTCAAGTACAAGATCGTGCAGGCCAAGCTGGCCGAGCAGCTCGAGAGCAACCACACCAAGAACTGGGTCCTCAACACCTACCTGAACGACGCCCCCTACGGGACCGTCGACGGCGAAACGGCTCGCGGCGCCGGCGCCGCGTCGGAGATCTTCTTCAACAAGCCGGTCGGCAAGCTCAACCTGGCCCAGATGGCGCTGCTCGCCGGGCTGCCGCAGGCCCCATCGGAGTACAACCCGTTCCTCGCTCCGGGTCTGGCCAAGCAGCGCCGCAACGAGGTGCTGCAGGCGATGGTCGCCTCGCACTACATCAGCCAGAGCCTCGCCAACGCGGTCGCGCGCCAGCCGCTTCAGGTCCAGCACAACACCTCCTACAACATCCGCCGCGAGCCGTACGTGTTCGACTATGTCCAGCAGCAGCTGATCGATAAGTACGGGCTCAAGGCTGTGGAGGACGGCGGGCTCAAGGTCTACACGACGATCGACCTGAATCTCCAGCAGGAGGCGCGGAATGCGGTCCTCGCACACGAAGGCGGCGCGGGCAACCCGGCCGCGGCGCTGGCCACCGTCGACCCGTCCAACGGCCACATCGTCGCGATGGCCTCGACCTCGGACTACAGCCAGACCAAGTTCTTCTATCCCACCCAGGGCTCGCGTCAGCCAGGCTCGGCGTTCAAGGTGTTCGCCCTGATGACGTTGATTCACGACTACCACGGCGACCCCGGTCAGACCAACTACGTCTCGCAGTACCTCCCAGCCGGGTGGCTGCCCTCCGAACCAGCGTGGTCGGTCCACACCGCCGAGGAGAGCTACCAGGGCACGATCAATATCACCAAGGCGACGATCGTCTCCGACAACACCGTGTTCGCGCAGCTCGCGGTCGACCTCGGGATGGACAAGTTCGACGCCATGGCGCACGCGATGGGGATCACCTCGCCCCTTCAGGGCAACCCGGCCGAGGTGATCGGCGGTGTCGGCAACGGCGTGACCCCCCTCGAGATGGCCGATGCCTACGCGACCCTGGCAAACGGCGGCTCGCACGTCCCGGCGACGATCCTCGACCACGTCATGTTTCCGAACGGCCGCGTCGACAGCCTTGGCAATCCGCCGCACACACGCGTGTTCTCCGACGGCGAGGCGTACGCCGCGACGAGTGTGCTCGAGGGCGTGATTCAGAGCGGGACAGGGACGGCGGCGGGCTACGGCTGTCCGGCGGCGGGCAAGACCGGCACCGCCGAGAACCTCGCCAACGCGTGGTTCGTCGGGTACACGCCGAAGCTGTCGACCGCGGTCTGGGTCGGCTATCCGGAGGGGAACGTCCCGATGGGCGACGGCTTCGGCGGCACGCTGGCGGCGCCGATCTGGCACGACTTCATGGCGCAGGCCAGCAACGGCTACTGCGGTGACTTCACGCAGCCCAACGACCCGTTCTATGGCGGCCCGTTCACCGGTCCCCATTCCGCCGGCAACGGCCCGGTCTTCCAGAATCCCAACCAGAACTCAAACGGCACGACCACCGGCCCGACCTACACGAGCCCGTACAGCAACCCGACTGTGTACGCCCAGCCGGCGCCGAGCCCCGCGCGGGCGAGCCGCTCCGGGGCTGGGACAAGCACCGGGACAGGGACCACGGCGGGCGGCCACCCCGGCGGCGCCGCCTCGGGTAGCGGCGCCATCCCCGGCGGATGGGCTGCCGGCGGCAGCGCCAATGGCGGCGGGAATAGCGGCGGCACCGGCGGGGCCGGGGTCAAGACGCACTGATTGCGTGCCCTCGCGCTCAGCGCCTCCGGCGGCGGGGCCGACGCGCTCAGCGCCTCCGGTTGCGTGCCCTCGCGCTCAGCGCCTCCGGGGGCGGGGCCGACGCGCTCAGCGCTTGCGGCGGCGGGGCCGATGCGCTCAGCGCCGCGATACCGCAACTCGCCCGCGCCCGCGGCTCGCGCCCGCGGCCGGCGCTCGCGGCCGGCGCTCGCGGCGGCACCGGCCCGAGTGCCGGCAGGAACCGTCTAGGATTAGGGTGGATGCCAAAGGAAGAGAAAGTCGAGCTCGAGGGAGAGGTCGTCGAAGCCCTCCCCAACGCGATGTTCCGAGTCAAGCTCGACAACATGGATCGGACGGTGCTCGGGCACGTGGCCGGCAAGATGCGCCGCTTTCGGATCCGCATCCTCCCCGGCGACCGGGTTCGCGTCGAGCTCTCGCCCTACGACCTCGATCGCGCGCGCATCGTCTACCGGCACCGCTGAGCCGGTCCGGCACCTGACTCCCGACGCCAGGCGCGATGCATGAGCTCGAGCTGATCGCCGCGCTCGAGTCGGCGCTGGGCCCCGCGGGCCCGCGGGTGCTCAGATGGCTGGGAGACGACGCCGCGGTCGTGCGGGCGGGCCGCTACGCGGTCACCTCGCTCGACACGATGGTCGACGGCGTCCACTTCCTGACCAGCCAGCTGTCGGCGCCCGACATCGGCCACCGTGCGCTCGGGGCCGCGCTGTCCGACCTCGCGGCGATGGCGGTTGTCCCGGGGGAGGCGTACATGGCTCTCGGCCTGCCCGCCGGCATCGACGCCGGTTACGTGCTCTCGCTCGTGCGCGGTGCCCACCAGCTCGCCGTCGACGCCGGCGTGACGATCGCCGGCGGCGACATCACCGGGGCCCGCGACCTGACCGTCTCGTTCACGGTCGTGGGATGGGCGGACGAGCCGAGCGAGGTCATCGGGAGGGATGGCGCGCGGCCGGGGGATCTCGTCGGCGTGACCGGGACGATCGGCGCCGCCGGCGCCGGCCTGGCGGTCCTCGACGGACGAGCCGGACAGGGGCTCTCCGACCACCTGCGGCGCGCGCTCGTCGCGCGTTACGCCCGGCCGGTGCCGAGGCTGCGGGAGGCGCTCGCTCTACGCGCCCGCGGCGCGCGGGCGATGATCGACCTCTCCGACGGCCTCGCCACCGACGCCGGGCACGTGGCGCAGCGAAGCGGCGTCCGGATCGAGCTGACGCTCGCGGCGCTGCCGCTGGCGCAGGGAGTCGCCGAGGTGGCCGCCGAGCTTGGAGTGGAACCGCGGGAGTTCGCGGCGACTGCGGGCGATGATTATGAGATATGTGTGTGCGTCCCCGCGGTGGCCGGCGGGGTGGCCGGCGAGGTGGCCGGCATGGTGGCCGGCACGCCGTCGCCCGCGGTGCCGGACCTCGACGCGGGCGCGACTGGCCTGACCTGGATCGGCTCGGTGGTGGAAGGTAGCCCGGAGGTGACGTTCACCGACTCCGCCGGACCGCTGTCCGGGTACGAGCATAGGTTCTGAGGCCTGGCCGGGCGGTCGCGCCCCGCTGCGCGGAGCCGATCACACGGGCGGTCTTCGCCCCGCTGCGCGGTAGCGGTCAACGGGCGCGGCCCGGCCCCGCTGTGCGGAGCCGGTCACACGGGCGGCTCGGCTCGGCTGCGCTGAGGCGGCTTCGTGAGCCCGCACCGGGCGGCGCGTCGCGACTCCGCTCTGCGCCGTGGCCGCGAGCGCGATGCTTCGGGTCGCTTGATTGGCCGCCCTGCTGCACATTTCGTTCCTCGCGTCGTCGAGCTCAGGCCGCGGGCGCAATAGTTGGCGCTCATCGACAGAGTTTGCGTCCGCGCTCGTCCCGGCGCGGCGTAAGGAACGTTTTGATCGCACCGCGATCCCGATCGAACCGCCGCTCATCACCGAGGGGGTCGCACAGCAGAGAGCCGTCGGCGAGCTGAATCCGCCCCCGGGCCCCCGCTCCCTCGACGGACAACCTCAGCCGAGCGAGCATCCGCTCCCCGGGCACCGACCCACGAGGTACGGACCCGTGCGCAGCCCGCTACGGGGAGCCGGTCACACGGGCAGCCCCGAGGGGCACGAAGCCGGCCAGGCGGGCGAACACGATGATCCTCTGCGCGGCGCTGTAGAGCGGGGTGCAAGCCGACAGGACCAGCCGGTCATAGCCGACGTCGCGGGTGACCCACAGCGCCGTCGGCGCCACGATCCGGTTGTACTGGACGCGGTATGTGAAGTTGCCGTAGGGCATCCGCAGGACGATTCGGTCACCGGGACGGAGTGCATCGATGTGGCGGAACGGAGCCAGGTAGGTGGTCCGGTGCCCCGCGATCGCCACCGTCCGCCCGAGGCCGGGCAGCGCGGTGCCCGGATAATGGCCGGGTCCCTTCTCGAGGCTCGCGGGGTCCGTGCCCTGGACCACGTCGGAGCTGACGCCGATCCGCAGGATCACGATTCGGCCGATGGCGTCACCCGCGCTCAGGCGGCGCGCCTCCCGACGAGCGAGATACGCCGCCCGCCGGCGGTCGCTTCTCACCTCGGCGAGGGCATGGCGCTCGACCGGAGCCAGCGGAACGCTGCGGAAGGTGAGGAACCGCTTGTCGATCCGGCTCTGCTGGACCAGCGCGATCACCGCGGTCACCGGCTCCTGCCAGACCAGCGTGACCGCGGCGTCGGCCAGCAACAGAGCCCCGGAGATGATCAGCACCGAGGCGACGCCGCGGACCAGGCGAGTGATCGTCCGGCGCCGGCGCGTCGCAGTCCGGCCCGTCGCCGGCGGCGGCGCCACCACTGAAGCGCCGGACGGCCTGGGCTCGGTGCGGCTGCTCATCGGTGCAGCACCGATCGGGTGCCGCCGAGCCCGCCGGAACACACGGAGGTGAACGCGTCGCGAACGGTGACCGACACCTCACGGGGGCGCGACCACGTCGACACCTCACCGGGGCGCGACCACGTCGTCACCTCACCGGGGCCCGACCACGTCGACACCTCACCGGGGGCGACCACCACGATGCTCCCTGCGGAGAGCCCGGCGAGCGTTC
Organism: Solirubrobacterales bacterium; assembly: GCA_019240655.1. Lineage (GTDB taxonomy): Bacteria > Actinomycetota > Thermoleophilia > Solirubrobacterales > Solirubrobacteraceae > Palsa-465. The sequence continues at coordinate 20,739 of JAFAXX010000024.1, read as the reverse complement.
CGGTCGCCGTGTGGAGCCGGCGCATCCCATCCACGCTGCCGGCCGCCACGCTCCCGCGGGACACCGTTAATCTGCGCGCGCTCACCGCGAAGGCCGCCAACATCCCCATGCGGTTGATGCGCGGATCGAGCATCGCCGCCGAGAGGTTATCCCCGAGGGGGTAGCGCCCTCGGCCCGGTGTCGACTCAGCGCGATTACTACTCTTCCGCAGGGAGAGGACGGACACCTTGGCAGACCGCTCGGCGCGCATCCTGCTCGTGGACGACGAGCAGCCCATCCAGACCTTGCTTTCGTATCCGTTGCACAAGGACGGTTACGACGTGGTGCAGGCCACCGACGGCCAGCAGGCGCTCGAGCGCTTCGACGAGCAGCAGTTCGACCTCGTCGTCCTCGACCTCATGCTGCCAAAGGTCGACGGGCTCGAGGTCTGCCGGCGCCTGCGCAGCCGCAGCTCGGTGCCGATCATCATGCTGACGGCGAAGTCGGAGGAGATCGACAAGGTGGTCGGGCTCGAGCTCGGCGCCGACGACTACATCACGAAGCCATTCTCTCTGCGCGAGTTCTCGAGCCGGGTCAAGGCGGCGCTCCGGCGAGCCGAGATGAGCCGCCGGGTCGAGACCGCCCCGGACGAGGCCCCGCTCGAGGTGGGCAAGCTCAAGATCGACTTCTCCAAGCGGATCGTCCGCGTCGATGGCCGCGAGGCGCAGCTGACGTTCGTAGAGTTCGAGATCCTGTCGGTGTTGGCGCGTGCGCCCGGCCGCGTGTTCACGCGCGACATGCTGCTCCTCGGGGTGTGGGGCGACTGCGCCTACCGCGACCCGCGCACGATCGACGTGCACATCCGGCATCTGCGCGAGAAGGTCGAGCGCGACCCCAAGGATCCCGAGTATCTCTTCACGGTCCGCGGCGTCGGCTACCGCTTCCGCGACTCAGAGCCCTGAGCGGCGACGGCGAACGAGATGAGGCTCTCCCTCCGCTACCGGCTGGCGCTGCTCTTCTTCGGGATCAACCTCGTCGCGATCGGGGCGCTGTACCTGTACGTGGCACCGGGGCTGCAGACGCGCCTGGTCAACGACACGCTGAGCGAGTTGGCCGCTCATGCCCGCACCGACTCGGGGCCGATCATCCGCACGATCGGCAGTGCCGAGCCGGTCTCGGTGCTGCGGACACGGGTCGACGCCGCAGCGCTCGCCTCGCGAGAGCGGGTGACGGTGCTCGTGGTCAGCTACGCCCTGGGCGCTCCGCAGCTTTCCCCAGAAGCCGATTCGAGCAAGCCGGGGGCCACCCCGCCGCTCCGGTTCCCGATCGCCTATCGCGCGGTGAGCGCAGGCGCACCTCGGACGGGAACCGAGGGAATGCGCGGGGCGACCGTCGCCGAGGCGGCCTCGCCGGTCCGCTACCAGGGCCGGACGGGGTCGGTCATCGTGTACTCGACCTCGGTTTCGGACATCGTGCGGAGCGTCGCCGTCGTCCGCCACGAGATCCTCGTCGCCGGCGGGATCGCCCTGATCCTGGCGCTGCTCGGGGGCTATCTGCTCACGCGCGCGCTGGGCCGGCGGGTGAAGCGTCTCGAGCGCGCGGCCGAACAGGTGGCCGCCGGTGACTTCGAGCATCCGATCCGGATCGACTCCGGCGACGAGCTTGGCCAGCTGGCCGTGGCCTTCAATGAGATGCAGCGCCAGCTCGGCCAGCTCGAATCCGCACGCAAGAACTTCATCGCCACCGCCTCGCACGAGCTGCGCACGCCGATCTTCTCCCTCGGGGGCTTCGTCGAGCTGCTCGAGGAAGAGGATCTCGACCCGGACACGCGCCGGCGGTTCCTCGAGCAGGTCAAGCAGCAGGTGGAGCGGCTGCGTAAGCTCTCCGTCGATCTCCTCGATCTCTCCCGGCTCGAGGCGGGGTCACTCGAGCTGCGGCCGGAGCTGGTCGACCTCGCCGAGTTGACGCGCGCGGTGTCCGGCGAGTTCGAACCGACGCTCGTCCAGCACGACGCGCATCTCGAGCTTCGGCTGGCCGGGCGGAGGATAGAAGCGCTGTGCGACCCCGTGCGGCTGGCCCAGATCATGCGCATCCTGATCGACAACGCGCTCACCCACACTCCGCCCGGAACGCGCATCCTCGTCACCGCCGGCCAGACCGACGGACATGCGCGCCTGGCCGTGCGCGACGACGGAGAGGGCATCGATCCGGTGGCCGTGCCGCGCATCTTCGAGCCGTTCTACACGGCGGATGACGCCCAGGGCTCCGGTCTCGGGCTGGCCATCGCCAGCGAGCTGGCCGAGCGGATGGCGGGCCGTCTGAGCGTGCGCTCGGAGCCCGGCGAGACCACCTTCATGCTCGAGATCCCTGCGTGAGCACATCCGGCCTGCCCGCGCGTGAGCGGCTCGTTCTCGACCTCGGGCTGCACCTGCGCGAGTGCGTCGTGCCCGAGCTGGGCTCGCTGGCCGGGCGCGCGCATGCCGGCGACGCCGCCGGTGGCGACGTCACCTTTGCCGTCGACGAGCTGGCGGAGCACGCACTGAGCGCGTTCCTGGCCGAGCACGCGCGGCGGACGGCCTGGTATTCCGAGGACCGCGGGCTGGTCGCGCCCGCCGACGCCGTCGACGTCCTGGTAGTCGACCCGATCGACGGCACCCGCCCAGCGATGGCCGGGCTCGAGTCGGCCTGCGTCGCGGTGGCGTTGGCCGCGCTCGGCGACGGCGATCCGACGATGGGCGCCGTCGAGGCGGGGTGCGTGGTCGAGATCAAATCAGGTGACTGGTTTCTGGCGCGTCGCGGCGCTGGCGTGCGTGGCACTCGCCCGGTCGCGCTGAGTCGCGCGACCGACGTGGCGCGGATGTTCTGGGGCTACGGCTTTCGAGGACGGCCGGCGCGCGCTACGGTCGAGGTACTGGGCGATCTGATCGACGCCTCTTCGGTCGGCGGCGGGACGTTCGAGCTGGGCTCGCAGGCGTTCGCGATGACGAGGGTCGTCACCGGGCAGCTCGACGCGGTCGTGGAGATCGGCTCCCGGATGGTCGACGAAGTGCCCGGGATGCGCGCCGCGTTCGAGCGCGTGGGCGGCGGCCGGGTGCTCAACAACTCCCCCTACGATCTTGCCGCGCCGTGGCTCTGCCTACGCGAGGCCGGCGGCACGGTCACCGACGGCTGGGGCCGGCCGCTCGACCGCCATCACCTGCTGGGCTCCGGCCATGAGTTCCAGATGTCCTCGATCTCGGCCGGCACTCCGGCGCTGCACGCCAAACTGGTCCGGGCGGTCGACGAGGGCATCGCCCGGCTTCGCGGCGCAAGCGCGTGAGCGCTCGCTCCACGGAGCATCCGGACGGCGCCTGCCCGCTGCGATCGAGCGAGCCGGCGCTCGGACACAACCCAGCGAGCGGGCGCCCTGACACAACCCAGCGAAGCGGCGCCCGGGCACAGCCGAGCGAAGCGGCGCCCGGGCGCGGCCGAGCGAGCGGGCACGGTATCGTCCGGCGCCGCTGACGCCATGCTCCAGCCCGTCTCCGTCGCCCACAAGCAGCTGAACGATTACGCCAGCATCGTCGGGCGCCAGCTCGTCGATGAGATCCGGCAGCGCGCCGAGCGACTGCAGGGCAAGCGGGTCCTACACGTGTCCGCCACGGCGTTCGGGGGAGGCGTGTCGGAGATCCTCAACACGCTCGTGCCGCTGATGGTCGATGTCGGCCTCGAGTGCGAGTGGCAGATCATCTACGGCCGCGAGGAGTTCTTCAACGCCACCAAGCTGATGCACAACGCGCTCCAGGGCAGCCCGCAGGAGCTCACCGACGAGCAGTGGGCGACGTGGTCTCGCTACAACGAGATCAACGCTCGCGAGCTCACCGAGGGCTGGGACGTCTGCATCGTGCACGATCCGCAACCGGCCGCGCTGGCCTCGCTCGTCGGAGAGAAGGCCCGCGAGTGGGTTTGGCGCTGCCACATCGACCTCTCCGAGCCGAACGAGGCCACGCTCAGCCGCCTGCTGCCGTATCTGGAGCCCTACCCCGCGGCTGTGTTCCACATGCCCGACTACGTTCCGGCCGGGATGAACGGCCGCGCGCACATCGTCCCCCCCGCGATCGATCCGCTGGCGCCCAAGAACATGGCCTTCTCACCCGAGGACGCGGTGTACATCTGCGACCAGTTCGGGATCGACGTCGACCGGCCGTTGCTCTGCCAGGTCTCCCGCTTCGACCCGTGGAAGGACCCGCTCGGGGTGATCGACGCCTACCGGATCGTCAAGCAGCAGATGCCCGAGATCCAGCTGGCGCTCGTCGGCTCGATGGCCACCGACGACCCCGAGGGCTGGGACTACTTCAACGCGACGGTGGCGCACGCCGACGGCGACCCCGACATCCACATCCTTAACAACCTCAACAACGTCGGCGCCATCGAGGTCAACGCGTTTCAGTCACACTGCGACGTCGTGCTCCAGAAATCCATGCGGGAGGGCTTCGGGCTGACGGTCACCGAGGCGCTGTGGAAGGCCCGCCCGTTCGTCGGCGGAGCGGTCGGGGGGATCCCCCTTCAGGTGAGCGACGGAGAGACCGGCTTCCTGGTCTCGACCGTCGAGGAGTGCGCCGGGCGCTCGCTCGAGATCCTCAAGGACCCGGGGCTGGGCAAGCGCCTGGGGCGAGCCGGCAAGGAGGCCGCGCGCCGGCGGTTCCTGACGCCGCGGCTGCTTCGTGACTGGCTCGAGCTCTTCGAGGAGCTCGAGGTCTGATGGCCGAGGGACCGCTCTACCTCGTCTCCAACCGCGGCCCGGTCACGTTCGGTCCGAACGGAGAGATCCGGCGCGGGACCGGCGGCCTGGTCACCGCGCTGATCGGCCTGGCCTCCTACCGTGACGTCACCTGGGTCGCCTCGGCGATGACCGACGAGGACGTCGAGCACGCGGAGCGCAACCAGGGCCGGCCGTTTGCGGTCGAGGCCCCGGAGGGTGGCGAGTACCGGGTGAAGCTGGTCGCCTCCGACAGCGACGCCTACGACCGCTTCTACAACATCATGGCCAACCCGATGCTGTGGTTCATCCAGCACTACCTGTGGGACCTCTCGAACGCGCCCGACATCCGCCGCAACGAGACCGAGGCGTTCGAGTTCGGCTACAACGCGGTCAACGAGGACCTGGCCCGCGCGGTGCTCGACGAGCTCGAGGACGTCGAGAACCCGGTCGTGATGGTCCACGACTATCACCTCTACACGCTGCCGGCCCTGATCCGCCACGCCCGCCCGGACGCCTTCCTGCACCACTTCGTCCACATCCCCTGGAGCCAGCCCGACTCCTGGCGCGTGTTGCCGTCGATGATGCGCCGCGAGATCTATAGCGGGATCCTCGCCAACGACATCATCGGCTTCCACACCCGCTCCTACCGGCGCAACTTCCTGCAGTGCTGCCGTGACCTGATGGACCTCGACGTCGACATGGAGCGCGGCGTCGTCCATTTCGAGGACCGCGAGGTATGGGTCCGCGCGTACCCCCTCCCGATCGACGCCAGCGCGATTCAGGCCGTGGCCCGCCGCGAGCGGGTGCGACGGTTCGAGGAGGAGCTGCTGGGGCGCCGGCGCGACCATCTGATCCTCCGCGTCGATCGGGCCGACCTCTCGAAGAACGTGTTGCGGGGGTTCAGCGCGTTCGATGTGTTCCTCGAGCAGCACCCCGAGTTCCGAGAACGGGTGACGTTCATCGCCCAGCTGATGCCCTCGCGGACCGACGTCCCGGAGTACGCGGAGTACCTCGAGCGGATCGAGGCGGTCGTCGCGGTCGTCAACCATCGTCACGGCTCGCCCGACTGGATGCCGATCCAGCTGAAGCTCCGCGACGATCTCGAAGAGGCGGTGGCCGCCTACAAGCACTACGACGTGCTGATGGTCAACGCGATGTTCGACGGGATGAACCTGGTCGCCAAGGAGGGTCCGATGGTCAACGAGCGGGGCGGCGCCTCGATCCTGTCCGAGAACACCGGGGCCCATGAGGAGCTGGGCGAGTACGCCCTGTCGGTCAACCCCTTCGACATCCAGGAGCTGGCGGATTCGATCCACGCCGCGCTGACCATGGACGACGAGGAGCGCCACCGCCGCCACGAGGGGCTGAAGTCGATCATCACCGCCCGTAATCCCGGCGACTGGGTGGACGACCAGCTCGCGGATATCCGCCGCAAGGGGGGCGTCGAGTAGGGGATGAGGGCGCCCTCACGGGCGCCCCGGGGCGTGGCGGCCGCGTTCGCGACGGTCCGGGAAGGGCTCGGTCAGTCGTGCAGCGTCCGGCCCGCGGCCAGCAGCTCGATGTAGCGCTCGATCCTCCTCGCCCGCGCCTCCGGACGCGTAACGTGGTGAAGCCGGTAGAGGAATGCGTAGCGGCGGGCGCCAGTCAGGGTCGCGAAGAACGCTTTCGCGCCAGGATGCGCGTCGAGCGCGCGCTCGAGGTCCTCGGGGACGCTCGCCTGGCTCTGCGGCTCGTAGGCGGCCTCCCAGCGGCCGTCGCGCTCCGCGGCCTGGATCTGCGCGAGACCGGCCGGGGTCATCCGGTCCTCCGCCAGCAGCCGTTCGGCGGTTCGCCGGTTGACCTGGGACCACCGGCTCCGCGGACCCCGCGGCGTGAACCGCTGCAGCCAATGGGCAGCGTCGTGGCCCGCCTTCTGCCCGTCGATCCAGCCGTAGCGGATCGCGTCCTCGAGCGCTTCCGCGTAGCTCACCGTGACCGCCCCGGAGCCCCGCTTGGCCAGCTTCAGCCAGGCTCCCGGCGCCGAGCCGTGGTTGCCCGCGAGCCAGCTGTCCCATGCCGCGCGGTCCGGGAACTCGAGGATCGGTAGCTCTGGTGCTGTCGGCATTGCGGTCGCGGGGCGTCCTGGGACCGTTGCTATAGTCGGCCGCCGTCCCGGTAAGGACGCTCAAACTATGGCGAAATCAGCCCCCCTGTACGACCTGACGCTGCTCCTCTCGACGAGCGCTGAAGACGACGCGCGAGCGAAGATCCTCGCCGATGTCGAGTCGGCGATCTCCAGCGGTGGAGGCGCGATCGCGCGCAACGACGACTGGGGCACTCGTCCGATGACCTACCGGATCAGCCACCAGCGTGATGCGGAGTACCACCTGCTGCAGTTCACCGGGCCGCCGTCGCTGCTCGAGACCCTCTCGCACAGCCTCCGGATCGCCGACGGCGTCCTGCGCTTCCGGATCATAAAGGTCATCCCCGGGACGCCGCCGGCGCCTGACTCGGCCCCGCCGGTGATCGCGCCGGTGGCCGCCGGCCCATCCGAGTCCTAGTCCGAAGCTGCCCTCGCGCGCCGGCGCGACGCTCCAGCGCCCCGGCCGCGAGTCGCCGGCGTCCATCCACGCGGCGGTCGAGTCCGACCAGCTTCAAGGCAACATGACCGGGCGCCAATTCCGCCGGCTCGCCACCTGTAACGCCTCTGTGTCGCCGTCCGACGTCTCGGCTTCGACCCACCAACGTTTCCGTCCATATTGCGGTTCAGGCGGGCGTTCGCGCCGACCTCGGTCCTAGACTCGGCGACAGGCTTTCAATCGATCTCCGGAAAGGAGCCTCGAGCATGAACATCAACCGCGTCGTGCTGACCGGGAACCTGACGCGGGATCCCGAACTGCGCTCGACCGGCAACGGGCTATCGGTCTGCAAGCTGGGGATCGCGTGCAACACCCGGCGCAAGAACAGCGCCAGCGGCCAGTGGGAAGAGAAGCCCAATTACTTCCGGGTGACGGTCTTCGGCGCCCAGGGGGAGAACTGCGCCCAGTACCTGAAGAAGGGACGGCCGGTCGCGATCGACGGCCGCCTGGAGTGGAGCCAGTGGGAAGTCGAGGGGCAAAAGCGCGAGTCGATCGATATCATTGCTGATTCCGTGCAGTTCCTCGGCGGCCGCGATGATGCCGGCAACGGGAATGGCTTCTCCAGCAACGTACGCGCTTCGGAGGGCGACATTCCGATCGATACCGGTGATTTCGAAGCCTCGCCCGTGGGCGCCGGCGTCGCCGACGACGACATCCCGTTCTGAGGCGTCGAACTCGTCCGCAAGTAACTCGAGTCAGGTGATGCAGGTTGGCTAAGCAACGTAGAAGGCCGGTTCGCCGGCGCGACAGAAAAGGGGGTCCGACTTCCGGACGCCGGAAGCCGTGTCCCTATTGCCGCGACAAGGTGGAGCAGGTCGACTACAAGGACATCTCGTCGCTGCGCCGATTCATTTCCGAGCGCGGGAAGATCCGCTCGCGCCGGATCACCGGAGCGTGTCGTCGCCATCAGAATCAGGTCGCCCGCGCGGTCAAACGCGCGCGCGAGCTCGCCCTGCTGCCGTACGTCGCCGAGGGCGGCGGCGGCCGCGGATCGGACCGGTAGCCGGCCATGGCGCAGGCGATTCTGCTCCAGGACGTCGAGGCGCTGGGCGAGCGCGGTGCGGTCGTCGACGTCTCGGCGGGCTATCTGCGGAACTACCTGCTGCCCCGCAAGCTCGCGGAGCCGGCGACCGCCGGCTCGATCCAGGCGGCCCGCCGACGTCGTGAGGCCGCCGAGCGCGCGGAGCTCGAGGCCGCCGACCGGGCCAGGGAGGGCGCGGCGCTGCTCGGGCGCACGGTGCTGACGATCCCGCAGCAGGCCGGCGACGACGGCCGCCTGTTCGGATCTGTGACGACGCAGGACATCGCCGATGCGATCCGCGACGCCCGCGGCATCAAGGTCGATCGCCGCAAGATCTACCTCGACGAGCCGATCCGCCACACCGGCACCTACATGGTCGTCGTCGAGGTGACCGACGAGGTCACGGCCACCGTGAAGACGATGGTGGTGGCGAGCTAGGCCGCGGGGCCGACGCCGCCACCCCGCTCATCACTCGGACACCGGGCAGCCCAACCTGACGCGAGGGCGGCGGGCGCCGGCTCGCGCGGCCGCTTGACCATCGTTCCCGGACCGCTAACCGAACTCGTCGCTGATAGCGGGAACTGCTCGATTCAGCCGCCTCCGCCGTTCCTAGACTCGGCCTGCCGCGATGAGCACCGCCGTCCAGCCAATCGCCGTCCCACCGCACAATCTCGAGGCCGAGAAGTCGGTGCTTGGCGCGGTCCTGCTCGACGAGCGCCACCTGCACGCGCTGCTGGTTGAGGAGCAGCTCCGTCCGGAGCATTTCTACCGGGAGCAGTACGGGGCGGTGTTCGCGGCGATGATCGCGCTCTACGAGGGCGACGGCAAGATCGATCACCTGACGGTCGCCGAGACGCTCCGCCAGCGCGCCAAGCTCGAGGAGGTGGGCGGCGCCGAGGCGGTCGACGAGCTGGCCGGATGGGTGCCCGCCGCCGGCCACGCCCGCGAGTACGGGCGCATCGTGCGCGACAACGCCCAGATGCGGGCGCTGCTCCGTGCCTCCTACGACATCCAGGCCAGCGTGCTCGCCCGGGAGGCGCCGGCCCGGGACCTGGTCGAGCGGGCGGAGCGCTCGATGCTCGAGGTCGCCCACGACGACCGGCAGAAGAAGATCCGGGCGATCGCCGACATCCTCCACGAGGAGACCGACAAGCTGCACCGGCTGTCGGTGGCGAGGACGCCGCTCACCGGCACGCCGTCGGGCTTCAAGGACCTCGACGAGAAGACCGGCGGCTTTCAGCCCGGCAACCTCATCGTCGTCGCCGCTCGCCCGTCGATGGGCAAGTCCGCCCTCGTCTGCAACATCGCCGAGAACGCGGTGCTGGCCGGCCACCCGGTGGCGCTGTTCTCGCTCGAGATGTCCGAGTCCGAGCTCGCTCAGCGGTTCGTCGCCTCCCAGGCCCGGATCAAGGGGGAGGATCTCCGCCGCGGCAAGGTTCCGGAGGCCCGCTGGCCGAAGATCCTCGAGGCCTGTCAGCGCCTTGCTCGCGCGCCCCTGTTCGTCGATGACTCGAGCGACACGGGCGTGCTGGAGGTGCGCGCCAAGGCTCGGCGCCTCCATCACCAGATGGAGGGCGGCCTCGGCCTGATCGTCATCGACTACCTCCAGCTGATGCGCCACGAGGGCCGGGTCGAGAGCCGGGTCGAACAGGTCGGCCAGATCTCCCGCGGTCTCAAGGGCCTGGCCCGCGAGCTGAACGTTCCGGTGATCGCGCTCTCGCAGTTGAGCCGTGCGGTCGAGCAGCGTGGGGGCGACAAGAAGCCGATCCTCTCCGATCTCCGCGAGTCGGGTCAGATCGAGCAGGACAGCGACCTCGTGATGTTCATCTATCGCGAGGAGTACTACGACAAGGAATCCGAGCGACCCGGAGAGGCCGACATCATCATCGCCAAGCACCGAAATGGGCCGGTCGGGGACGTGGTACTGACCTTCCAGAAGGAGTACCCGAAGTTCATGAACTACGCCGGCGACCGGTTTGCCGGATGAGCAGCCTGCGGCCGATCGCCTCGGAGCTGCTCTACGGTCACGCCGACCAGTGCCCGTTCGGCCTGTGCGACGGCTCGGGGTTCCGCTACGAGGTGGAGACCAACACGGCCTACGATTGCCGCTGCCGGGCCCAGCGCGTGGCCCTGGCCAAGGCTCGGAGCCTCTCGGCCGTGATCCCCCGGCGCTACCGCGACGTCGCCTTCGACCGACCGCCCGTGACCGAAATCGATCTGCCGATCGTGGCGGCCACCCGCCGCTTCGCCGATACGATCGGCGAGAAACTGGACGCCGGCCGCGGGCTGTGGTTCATGGGTCCGGTCGGGACCGGCAAGACGACGCTGGCGATGCTCGTCTCGAAGGCCGCGCTGAAGACCGGTCGGTCGGTCGCCATCTACTCGCTCCCGCGGCTGCTCAACGAGATCCGGGACACCCACCGGGCCGAGCGCTCTCACGTCGAGCTGCTCGACCGGCTCACCGCGGTCGATCTCCTGCACGTCGACGATGTCGGCGCCGAGCGAACCACCGACTGGGTGCTCGAGGAGCTCTACTCGATCGTCAACGCCCGCTACGAGGACCAGCGCTCGATGGTGATCACGACGAACATCCTCGACCGCGAGGCGCTGTGCGGCCAGATCACCGAGCGGACGGTCTCGCGGCTGACCGAGATGTGCGACGAGCTGCCGCTGCTCGGACACGACCACCGGATGGACCTGCGCGTGGGCTGAGCCCGCCGGAGCCTCGATCCGGCCAGGGAACCGCGTTCGGGCGAGGCCGCGACCGCGCAGCACGCCCGGGAATCACTGGTCCCGGGACTCGGACTCCGCCCGTTCCTCCAGCTTGCGCCGCAGATAAGCCGCCTTCTCGGCCCGTCGCTGGTGCTGAGCGAACTCCTCGTCGTCCGGGGCTGCGCTCGCCAGCTCGTGTTCGGCCTGCTCGCGCTGAAGCTGCGCCCGGCGCAGCTCGGCCGTCTGCTCCTCCTCGGTCATGGCCAAACGCTAGCTCACCAGGAGGCGCGCTACCCCGCGCCGGTCAGCGCGGAGCTCAGACCGCCGGCCGGACGGCCACCCGCCGGCCGCGCGGCCACCCACGACGTGCTCACCTCGTGCAGGATGTCGAGCATCGCCGCCGCGGCGGGCGAGCGGTAGCCGGCGGGGAGCATGGCGAGGATCGGACGCGCGGGGGGCGCGGGCTCGAGCGGGCGAACGATCACGTCTTCGCGGACGCCACGGGCCACCATGTCCGGGATCAGGGCGACTCCCACGCCGGCGGCGACGAATCCCAGAATCGCCGGGTAATCGTCGTTCTGGAAGGCGATTTGCGGCTCGAAGCCGGCCGCGTGGCAAGCACGCAGGAAGAGCCGCGAGTCCGGACAGGACGTCGTCGTCCCGAGCATCCACGGCTCCGAGGCAAAGGCGCGGAGGCCGAGCGGCGCGACCTCGGCCAGACGGTGACCGACCGGCATCGCCACGTACATCGGATCGTCGAACAGGTGCACCGTCTCGAGCGCGGGCCGGCCGTCGCGCTCGTGGCCGGGGACGTCGGCGCCGTCGTGCTGCGCGCCGCCGACGGTGAGCGCATCCGCCGCCTGCGCGCGGCCGACAAGCGGATCGTGCGAAAGTGCGAGATCGAGATCCCCCGCGCGCAGACGCGGCAGCGTGTCGATCGGATCGGCCATCATCACGGTCAGCTCGATCGCCGGGTGGCGCTCGCGGAACCGGGCGATCGCCAGGGGCACGATCGAAGCGGCCGCCGACGCGAACGACGCCAGCCTGAGGCTGCCGCCCCGAAGACCGGCCAGCGACCGCAGCTCGACCTCGATGTCCGTCAACTGCCGCAGCACGGCCTCCGTACGCTCGGCCAGCAGACGCCCCGCGTCGGTGAGCACCGCGCCATGCGGCACCCTGCGAACCAGCGCCATCCCGACCTCCGCCTCGAGCACCGCGATCTGGCGCGAAACCGCGGGCTGGGTATAGCCAAGCGCCTCGGCGGCGCCGGTGAACGAGCCCCGCCGGGCCACTTCGCGCAGGAAGCCGAGGCGTCGGACGTCTAGCATGACGACAAGTTATACAGCGTCCAGCAAACCCCAATTTGCTTTTATGCACGCCCGGGCGCATATTGAACCGGCATGTCGAGCCGCCCCGTTGCCCCCCGGACGATCTCCGCCCACCGTGCGCGTGCCGTCGCAGCCGAGACGATCACGATCCGCCGCGCTTACGCCGATGACGACCATGCGCTGCTCCGGCTCGCGACGCTCGACAGCGCGGGCGCGCCGCCACCGCCGCCGGTGCTGCTGGCCGAGGTGGACGGAGAGCTGCGCGCCGCGCTGTCGATGGCGAGCGGCTCGGTGGTCGCGGATCCGTTCTCTCCCACACTGCACTTGCTCGACCTGCTCCGCACCCACGCGACGGCGATCGCGCCGACGGCCACGGTGAGCAGGCGACCGCGGCGGATGGCCAGGCTCCGCCTCGCCTAGCCGGACGGCCGTCTTCGAGCCCGCGGCCCCACCCGGACGGCCGTCTTCGAGCCCGCGGCCCCACCCGGCCCGCGCGTACACTGGATCGTCGTAATGCCGGGAATCGTGCTTGTCGGTGCTCAGTGGGGCGACGAAGGCAAGGGGAAGGTCACCGACCTGCTCGCCGAGCACGCGCACGCGGTCGTGCGCTTCCAGGGCGGCAACAACGCCGGCCACACGATCGTGCGCGACGGGAGGACCTGGAAGCTTCACCTGATTCCCTCGGGCATCCTCCAGCGCGACACGCTGTGCCTCATCGGCAATGGCGTGGTGGTCGATCCGAAGGTGCTCACCGACGAGCTCGACGAGCTGCGCAGCCGCGGGGTGGACACCGAGTGCCTGCGGATATCCGCCAACGCACACCTGATCATGCCCTACCACCTGCTCCTCGACCACGCCGGGGAGGCGAAGCTCGGAAAACTGCAGATCGGGACCACCCGACGCGGGATCGGCCCGTGCTATGCCGACAAGGCGGCGCGGCTTGGCATCCGGGTCCAGGACCTGCTCGACGAGAAGATCCTCAAGAAGAAGATCATCGCCGCGCTCGAGCCCAAGCGCCTGTCGCTGCGGCCGTTCGCCAAGGATCCCCGGCTCGACCTGCAGACGATGACCGAGGAGTACCTGACCTACGGCCACCGGCTCGAGCGGTACATCGCCGACACGATCCGGCTCGTGCACGAGCAGCTCGAGCAGGGCAACAACGTGGTCTTCGAGGGCGCGCAGGGCGCCCTGCTCGACATCGACCACGGCACGTATCCGTTCGTCACCTCGTCCAACCCGGTCGCCGGCGCGGCATGCGTGGGCGCCGGTGTGGGCCCGAAGCAGATCGACGAGATCGTGGGCGTGATCAAGGCGTACGGGACGCGGGTGGGGGCGGGCCCCTTCCCGACCGAGCTGGACGGCCCGCTGGCCGATGAGATCCGCGAGCGCGGCGGCGAGTACGGGACGACGACCGGGCGGCCGCGGCGCGTCGGCTGGCTCGACCTGGTGGCGCTTCGGTATGCGGCGCGGATCAATTCGCTGACGGGGCTCGCGGTGATGAAGCTCGACGTGCTCTCCGGCCTCGAGCGGATCAGGGTGTGCACCCGCTACCGCGGGGCGGAGGGAGCGGAGTTCGAGGACTTCCCCTATCACCAGACCGTGCTTCATCACGTCAGCGGCGAATACGTCGAACTCCCGGGCTGGGCGGAGGACATCACCGAATGCCGCGAGGAGTCGGAGCTTCCCCCCGCCGCCCGCGACTACCTCCAGTTCGTGGCCGACTTCGTCAACGTACCGATCGCCCTGATCGGCGTGGGGCCCAGACGCGATCAGGTGGTCTGGACACCGGCAGGGGCGCGCATGGGCGGCGTCGCCACGTCAGCCGGCGCGCGCTAGCCAGAGCGCGGTCAATGAGCCCGCGACGGATGGCCCTCCCCCGGCCAAGGCGCGAGCAGAAGCAGGAGACGTGCGTCCTCTGTCGCGCGCACGGCGTGACGCTCAGCCGGCTCGAAGTGCGAGAGGAAGCCGGGGCCGCCCCGTTCGGTCCGCCCGCCACCGGAGAGCTCAATCGTCCCCTCGAGGACGATCAGGTAGGCGTGCTCGTGCACCTGGTGCTCCTGGAGCTCTTCGCCGGCCGGTAGCACGAGCGCGATCGCGCGGGTCTCTGCGTCGGAGCGCAGCACCTGCGGCTGGTGCGGCTCGATCGCCAGTGCACGGACGTCCCAGGTCTCCATAGGCTGCTCCTAGCTTCTCTCGCTGCGGGTGAGCTGGGATCCTTTCAGGTCCAGCGCTCGATCATGTCCTCGTCGCCGACCGTGCGGACGACCCGGGCGGGAACGCCGATCACGACCTCGCGCCGCCCGATGTCGCCGGTGACCACCGCGCCGGCGGCCACGAACGCCTCCTCGCCGATCTCCGCTCCGGGCACGATCACCACGCCGCCGCCGACTCGGCAGGCTCGCCGCAGCACGGCTCCGCGACGCGGCTCACCGGTGGGATGCCGGCCCATCGTGTCGTCGTTGGTGGTGACGACGCCCGGACCGACGAACACGTCGTCCTCGACGATCACGCCCGCGGTCACGTACACGTCGCTCTGGATCAGCACGCGGGCGCCGATCCGTGTCCCGAACTCGACCGAGGAGCCGCGGCCGATCACCGAGCCCGCTCCGATCACCACCCGCTCGCGCACGTGGGCCTGGTCGCCGACGATCACCCCGGCGCCGATCCGGGTGCCCGCGTACACCACCGCGCCGGCGCAGATCGTCGCTCCCGGTTCGATCTGGAGCGCCGGCAGGTCGTCGCGCGGCGCGGTCGAGCGCGCACGCAGCCGAGGACGCTTCCCGAGCACCGCGTGCGCTTCGATCAGGCAGTCGCCGGCGATCTGCGTGCCGGCGTGTATCACCGCACCGGGCCCGATCTCGGTTCCGGGCCCGATCCGTACGGCGGCCTCGACGACCGCGCTCGGCCCGATTCGAGCTCCGGGCGCCACCTCGGCCCGCGCGGACACGTGGGCGCCGGCGAGCAGCTCGTCAGCCACCGACCGCGACCTGCCGCGCCGCTCCCGAAGCCTCGAGCGAGCGTTGCAGCTGCTCGAGGACGCGGACCACCCGCAGGCCACGGGCGCCGTCGGATCGCGGCTGCGCGCCCGTGCGGATGCACTCGACGAAGTGCTCGCACTCGACTCGCAGCGGCTCGATGTTCGGAATCCGCGGCGAGAAGATGTCTCCGCTGCGGGTGATGTACTCGCCGTATCCGCGCGCGTCTTCGTCGAAGCCCTTGTCGTAGATCGTCAGCTTGCCCTCGAGCGCCATGTCGTCGAACGTGGCCATCCGGCGCGAGCCGACCACGGTGAAGCGGCGCTCCTTGTGGGGATCGAGCCACGACAGGTGGAGATGCGCGGTCAGCCCGGACGGAAACCGCAGGAAGCAGAACACCACGTCCTCGATCCCCTCGCGTACGTAGGAAGCGCCGTGGGCGACCGCTTCGCAGGGTTCCTCGTCGGCCAGGTGCAGGACGACGGAGACGTCGTGCGCGCCGAGGCTCCAGAGCGCGTTCTCGTCCGCCCTCAGCTTGCCGAGGTTCAGGCGGTTGCCGTAGATGTAGTAGATGTCCTCACCCAGCTCGCCGGAGTCCGCGAGTTGCTTGAGCCGCTGCACACCCGGGTGGTACTCGAGGAGGTGCCCGACCATCAGCAGGCGCCCGCTCGCCGCCGCGGCAGCGACCGCGAGCTCGGCGTCGGTCACCGACTGCGCGAGCGGCTTCTCGACGAAGCAGTGCTTGCCTGCCGCGAGCACGCGGACCGCGAGCGGCGCGTGACTCGCAACCGGCGTGGCGAGCGCGACCGCATCGAGCTCGGGATCGCCGAGCAGCGGTTCGAGGTCCTCGGCCAGCCGCACGCCCGGGAACCGGGCCGCCGCTCGCTCCCGGGCCGCAGCCGCGCCGTCGCAGCACCAACGAAGCTCGACCCCTGGAATCGCGGCGAAGTTGCGGGCCAGGTTCGGACCCCAGTAGCCGAGCCCGGCCACGCCGACTCGGAGCGGACGGTGGTTCATGATGCGAGGTGGAGTGTAAGAGCGGCCACGACGCGACCGCCGGCGTCGCCGGCGCCATACAGCGGGGGACGCTCGGACGGAAGCGGTGCGGCGAGGGCGGCGAGCGCCGCGTCGCGGTCGAGGTCGACCAGCGCGTTCCACCCATGCTCCACGGTCTCCGGCCATTCGGTGCCCGTGCGCAGGGTCACGCAGCGGATCCCGGCCAGGTAGGCCTCCTTCTGCAGACCTCCCGAGTCGGTCACGAGCGCGCAGGCGTGGCACAGCAGCGCGGTGAGCTCGAAGTAGCCGAGCGGCGGCGTCAGCCGCACCTCACCGCCGCGGCGCAGGCGCTCGAGCAGGCACGCCTCCTCCAGCCGAATGCGGGTGCGGGGATGGAGCGGCAGCACCACCGGGCCAGGGATCGCAGTAAGCAGCTCCACCAGCCGCTCGAGGCGCGCTCGGTCGTCGACGTTCCCCGCCCGGTGCGCGGTGGCCAGCACGTACTCACCGGGTTTGACGCCGTGGGCCGCCACCAGCTCCGGCCTCGCCCGCGCGCGTGGCTGCACGGCCATAGCGACGTCCACCATCACGTCGCCGACGAGCTCGACCGCGCCGCCGACGTGCTCGCGCTCGAGGTTCTCCGCGGCGGTCGCCGAGGAGCACAGCAACAGCGCGCTCAGGTGATCGGCGACCACGCGGTTGAGCTCCTCGGGCATCGAACGATCGAACGAGCGCATCCCGGCCTCGACGTGGGCCACCGGCACGCCGGCCTGGGCGCCGGCGAGCGCGCCGGCCAGGGTGGAGTTGGTGTCGCCGTAGACGAGGACGACGTCGGGCGACGTCTCGCCGAGGACGGGCTCGAGCCCGCCGAGCATCCGCGCGGTCTGCGAGGTGTTTGACCCGCGCGCGATGCCGAGCTCGAAGTCGGGCATGGGCAGCTCGAGCTCATCGAAGAACACCGCCGACAGGGTCTCGTCGAAGTGCTGGCCGGTGTGAGCCAGGAGCTCAACGTGCGACTCCCGCAGGAGCCGGGAAACCGCCGCCGCCTTGATGAACTGCGGTCGGTTGCCGATCACCGTGAGGACTCTCAAGTCAGCCGGGAGCGGATCTCCGCGCCTACCTGTGCCGCGATCCTCGCGGTCGCCTTCCCGCCGGCCCCGAGCGTCCGGTCGTCCACGGCCGCCACGGGCTGGACCTCCCGCGTGGTCGAGGCGAGAAACGCCTCATCGGCAGCGAACAGGTCCTCGAGCGTACACGGATGCTCGCGCGCCCCGGTGACGTCGATGACGATCGCGCGCGTGATCGAGGCGAGGATGTGGTCGTCGAGCGGCGGGGTCAGCACAGCGCCGTCGGTGACCCAGAACAGGGAGCTGGTCGGAGCCTCGAGCACCCGGCCGTGCGGTGTGACCAGCAGAGCCTCGTCGAAGCCTCGCTCCTGCGCGAGGCGACTCGCCAGCATGTTCGCGGCATACGAGAGCGACTTGACGCCGTCGAGCAGCCGGGTGGGCGAGTAGGTCACCGTCGCGAGACGGATCCGCTCCGGGGTCGGGGCCAGCGGCTCGGTCAACAGCAGCCGCCGGCCGCCGCGGGTGAGGACGATTCGCAGCAGCTCGTGCTCCGGCCCGGGCCCGGCGCGGGCCAACAGGCGATGGGCATCCGCCTGCACCGCCTCGAGGTCGAGCTCCAGACGGAGGTTGGCGGCCGAGCGCTCGAGCCGGGCCAGATGCTCGGCGAACGCGAACGGCTTGCCGTCGTAGACGCGCACCACCTCGAAGATTCCGTCGCCGCGAAGCAGTCCGTCGTCGGTGGCCGGGATGCTCGCCTCGGCGGCGAGCATGATCTCGCCGTCGAGCGAAGCCAGGCAACCCGGAGCGGTGCTCACGCCGGCAGCGTACTGGGCTGCCGCGCCATCACGCCGGCAGGGTACTGGGCTGCCGCGCCCAGACGCCGGCCAGGCGCACGACCGTCGCCGCGGCAGCAGCCATGTCGTTGACCGAAGCCCACTCGCGGACCGAGTGGTACTCGTGGCCGCCGGTGAAGAGGTTGGGCGTCGGCAGCCCCATCTCGCTGAGGCGCGAGCCGTCCGTGCCGCCTCGGATCGCGCCGCGCACCGGCTCGATGCCCTCCTGGCGAATTGCCTCCTCGGCGGCCAGCGTGACCTCCGGCACCGCGTCGAGGTAGCGGCGCATGTTCCGGTACTGCGTGCGCAGCTCGAGCTCCAGCCGGGCCCCGGGGGCTCCGCCCACGATCTGCTCCGCGGTCCTCCTGAGGATCTCGGCGTGCCGCTCGAGCGCCTCGTCGTCGAAGTCGCGCACGATCGCCCGGATGGTGGCCTTCGCCGCGCTGCCTTTCATCGCGTACGGGTGGATGAACCCATCCCGGCCGGCGGTCGTCTCGGGGGCGAGGTCGGCGGGCAGGGCGGCGACGATTCGAGCGGCCAAGCGGAGCGCGTTCACGAGCTTGCCGGTAGCGAATCCGGGATGCACGTCGACCCCGTGCACGGTGACGATCGCCTCGAGCGCGTTGAACGTCTCGTCCTGCAGCTGGCCCAGGTCCGAGCCGTCGAGCGTGTACGCGCACGCGGCGCCGAAGCCCTCGAGGTCGAACAGGGTGGCGCCCTCGCCGACCTCCTCGTCGGGCGTGAAGGCGACCCGGATGGTCGGCCGGGGCAGCTCAGGATGCGCAGCAAGGTGCGCCACCGCGGTCATGATCTCGGCCACTCCCGCCTTGTCGTCGGCGCCGAGCAGCGTGTCGCCGCTGCCGGTGACGAGGTCGTGCCCGAGCTTGGCCGCCAGCTCGGGCATCGCGGCGGGATCGAGCCTGGTGCCCTCGCGCGGCAGCGCGATCGTCGCGCCGTCGTAGCCGCGATGCACGATCGGCTGAACGCCGGCGCCAGGCGCGTCGGGGCTCGTGTCGAGGTGCGCGATCAGCCCGATCACCGTGGCGTCGGCGGCTGTGCCCGGGAGCGTGGCCATCACGTAGCCGTTGTCGTCGAGCTGCGCGTCGTCGAGCCCGATATCGACTAGCTCCTGCGCGAGCAGCCGTCCGAACTCGAGCTGGCCGGGCGTGCTCGGGGAGCCGGTCCGGTCGCGCCTGGCTTGAGTGTCGATCCGGACGTAGCGGGTGAAGCGCTCGAGTACCTCGGGCGCCAGCGCCTCGGCGAGCGACGAGGTGTACGGGGCGGGGCCCATCTCGTGTCAGTATTCCACCGGTCGGTGCCGCGTCGGAACTAGTGTGAGCTTCGTCACACGAGCCGGTGTGCGCCGGCTCCCGCGGTCCCGGCGACCGCCGGTTTGGCAAACGCGCGTTCGGGTACGGCTACTACCATTGAGCGAGCACCCCGACGAATGAAATCAGGAGTAACTCGCCCATGGCTCAGACTCGAACGCAGCGCCAGGCTTCGGCCAACAAGGCGGCGGCGACGAGAAAGCAGAACGCCGCCAACCGCAGCGCATCAAGAACGAAGGCTTCCGTGCGCACCACCCGCAGCTCTGCCGCGGCCACCGCGCGCAGCGCACGCCGGACCGGCCGCGAGGCGGCTCGCACCGGCAGGCAGGCGACCCGGACCGCCGGGCGCCGGCTGGACGTGGTGAGCGACCGGATCGACGAGCTCGGACGCCGCGCGCAGCGGGTGCTGTACATCCAGGTCGGCGTCGCCGCCACCGCGCGTGACGCGCTGGTCCGCAACGTCCAGACCTATACGCGACTCAACAGCGTGGCCCGTGAGCTCGATCAGTACGAGCGCCGCGGCGCTCGCGCGCTCGGGCGCTCCGAGCGAGTGCTGACCCGCCGGCGCCGCGAGATCGAGCATCAGACCGAGGGTGTCCGCAAGGACGCCGAGAATATCGTCGAGCGCGTCAAGCGCCTCGCCTAGGAGCGCGGTGGACGGCAGTGACCTTTCCGGGGCCCGCCTGAGCGCGGGCCTCGGTCGTTTTCGGGGAGAGAGAGCTTGTCGGTAACCAGGATCGAGCGGAAGGGACGCCTGCGGCGGTCGGACTGCTCGGGTCCCGGCCTACGGCGCCGGCGACAGGGCCGTGGCTACTCGTTCTTCGACGAACGCGGGGCCGTGATCAAGGACCCCGAGGTGCTCGAGCGCCTGCGGGCGCTGGCGATCCCGCCGGCGTGGAGGGAGGTGTGGATCTGCTCGGACCCGCTCGGGCACCTGCAGGCGACGGGAATCGACGCCGCCGGGCGCAAGCAGTACCTGTATCACCCTCGCTGGCGCGAGCGCCGGGACCGGGAGAAGTTCGAGAAGATGGTCCGCTTCGGCAGCTCGCTGCCTCAGCTCCGGCGCCGCGTGGCAACCGATCTGCAAGGCTCCGAGCTGACCCAGACGAGAGTTCTGGCGTGCGCGGCGCGCCTGCTCGAC
>JAFAXX010000121.1 GCA_019240655.1 Solirubrobacterales bacterium | reverse complement strand
GCGAAGCCCCCGGCGCGACGACCGCCGCACCCGCCGCCGCGTACGGCGGAATGTCGTTGTCGTCGATCTCATACCCGAACGTCGGCATCCGGCTGGCCAAGTCACGATCGGTCTGCAAGGCCGGACAAACCGTGTCGGAGTCCGCCGCGACCGTCCGCCACGCGACCCCGGGCGAATCGAACCGGCTGAGCGGATACCTCGCCAGCACCTCAGAGGCGTAGCTACCGTACTGAGTGTCGATCAACGACTGGTACTGCGCCGCCGTCGTCGCGGTCCCGACCAGATCCTCGTCGCGGTCAGTACCGGCGATCACCCGCACACGATTGACCTTCCCGGCCTTCAAAGCCTGCCTGAGGCTCAACGTCAACGTCGTGCCATTGATCGTCGGCGCCACCGTCCCCTGACCACCATCCTGATAGCCGACTCCGCCGGCCGCCGTCTCGGCAGCCGCGGTCGAGATGCCACGTAGGCAGTCGGCCACTGCACTGGAAGCGCCGGCTCCACAGCCGACCGTGGACGCGAAATTCGCGCCTGCAGCTTCGGCCTGCGCTTGAGTCGGCAACGCCGACTTACAGTCCTGCGACTCCAGTGAAGTCGGGGCGCCGAGCAAGGTGTTGTACTCGCCGCTGACGCTGATCCCGCGCTCAAACAGGCCCTTGGCCGTTGGAGAGGCGATCTGGTCGCAGACGCTCGAGCCGCCGGCCGACTCGCCATAGATGGTCACGTTCCCAGGGTTGCCGCCGAAGGCGACGATGTTGCTCTGCACCCAGCGAAGCGCCGCCTGCTGATCCTGCAGACCGTAATCACCCGAGTTGGGGCCGAGCGCCCGATCGGCGAGAAACCCGAAGATTCCCAGCCGGTAATTCAAGGAAACGACCACCTGATGCCCTCTGGTGGCCAGCAGGCTGTTATCGCCGTTTCCGGACCCGGCGACGAATCCACCGCCGTGGATATGGACGAGCACGGGGAGATTCGTCGAGCTGCCGGCTGGACTCCAGACGTTCACAAACAGACAGTTCTCGCTGCCCGACAGTGGGAACGTGCCGAACTGCTGAGCGCACGAGCTACCAAATGACGTTGCCGCCACTGTCGTCGTCCACGGCGTCGGCGCCTGCGGCGGCTGCCAGCGCAGTGATCCGACCGGCGGGGCGGCGTACGGAATCCCGAACCATTCCCTCACCCCGTTTGCGCTGGTGCCGCAGATTGGCCCGTAGGTCGTCTGAATGTCGGTGTTCGGTGAACAGGCGACTGGATCCGGCGTCGCCGCCCGCGCTGATCCCCGGCTCGAGGCGATCACGATCACACCGAGCACCACCAGCGCGACCGCCGCCGCCAAGCCCAGTACCCCGAACTTGGACCTTCGCATTGCCATCGTTCAATGCCTTTCTCGCTTGTTTGCATTGCCCGTGCTGAGTCTTCGCTCCAAGCCCAGCCCGTGGTGAGGAGACTCGACAGCGATCCTGTCCTCGGGAGCGTGAACGACGACGGGCGGCCCTCGGCAAGAACTCGGCCGGGACGCGCAGACAGCTTCTCCGTAACCTCGCGCCGCGGCCAGTCGTATGCGCAAGCGGGCCGAAGCCGGAATCAGATGCGATCCGAGAACAACGACAGGCAGCCGCCGCACAGCGCCGCCAACCGTACCTCGCGGACTTATGCCACGTCACTCGGGCGCGCCGAATAGTTCACGTACGCGCGCTGAACCGCCGGGGCTCCGATTCGCGGTGGCGGCGGGGGAGGCCCCCACGCAGTGTGCGGCTGGCAGACCGCACCGCGGAACGGCTTGGCCTCACTCCCAGGGCAGCGGCGTGTGCGGCGAGCGCATCACGCCCTCGCGCCGGGCGGCTCGCTGCCACGCACTCTCGGCCGGCAACGGCGGCGCCGGCCGGGGGGCGGTCTCGCGCATGAAGCGCTCGAGCGCCGCCACCACCGCGGCGGCCTCCTCGGGGGCGGCGTCGGGGGCGACGAGGGCGAGCTTGGGGCGCCGGTTCACGAGGGCCTCGAGGGTATCGTGCCCGGGCGGTGGCCACGATCGCCGTCCTCGATCACGACGCCGTGCTCCGCGCGGTCTCGGCCGCCGAGGCGATCGCGCGCGTGCGGGAGGGCCTCCTGCGCCACCACGCCGGCGCCTGGGTGATGCCGCCCAAGGTCTACCTGGACAGCCCGCCATACGGAGACTTCCGCGCCATGCCCGCGCGCGGCGACGGGCTCGCGCTGCTCAAGTGGATCACCTCGTTCCCGGGCAACCCTTCCCATGGCCGCCCGACGGTCACCGGCGTGGTGTGCCTCTCGGACGCGACGAGCGGCGAGCCGCTGATGCTGCTCGACGCCCGCTCGGTGACCGCGCTGCGGACCGGCGCGGTGGCGGCGGTGGCCACACAGGCGCTCGCTCGCGCGGATGCGCGCACGGTCGGGATCATCGGCTGCGGCCTGCACGGCGCCTGGACGGCCCGCTGCCTCGCCGCCGCCGGCTACGGCCCCGGCGTCTGCCATGACCCACGGGCGGAGGCCGCGCAGGCGCTCGCCGCCGAGCTCGGCTGGCGGGCGGGGACTCGAGCGCAGGCGCTGGGCGCCGAGGTCGTCTCCTGCATCACCCCGGGCGCCGAGCCGGTGATCGACGTCGAAGACGTGCGCGCCGGGCTTCATCTCAACATGCTCGGCGCCGACGGGCCCGGCAAGGCCGAGGCCACGGCCGCCGCCGTGGCCGCCTGCGTGCTGTTCTGCGACGAGTGGGAGCAGGCCTCGCACGGGGGCGAGCTGACCCGGGCGGTGAGCGCCGGACTGGTGAGCCGGGAGCGGGTCGGCGAGCTCGGGGCGGTGCTGGCCGGGGAGGCGCCGGGGCGGCCCGGCCCCGAGGCGGTGACCCTGTTCGACTCCACCGGTCTGGCGATCCAGGACCTGGCCGTGGCCGGTGCCGCGCTGGCCGCATGGCGGGCCGGGCGAGTGACCGCGCAGTCCGTCGTGCTGTAGCGAAACCCCGCCGGGGGCGCCTCCGGCGCCCCCTTAAAGAGGAATGTTCCCGTGCTTGCGCCGGGGGCCGGGCTCGCGCTTGCCCTGCAGCGTCTCGAGCGCGGTGACGATCTTCGGCCGCGTCTCGTGCGGCATGATCACGTCGTCGATGTAGCCGCGCTCGGCCGCGGCGTAGGGGTTGGCGAAATGGGCCCGGTAATCGTTGATCAGCTTCTGGCGACGGGTGTCCGGCGTCGGCGAGGCGGCGATGTCCCGCCGGTAGATGATGTTGACCGCGCCCTCCGGCCCCATCACCGCCACCTCGGCGGTCGGCCAGGCGAAATTGAAGTCGGCCAGCATGTGCTTGGAAGCCATGACGTCGTAGGCGCCGCCGTACGCCTTGCGCGTGATGATCGTGATCTTGGGGACGGTGGCCTCGGTGTAGGCGTAGAGCAGCTTGGCGCCGTGGCGGATGATGCCGCCCCACTCCTGCGCGGTCCCGGGCAGGAACCCGGGCACGTCGCAGAAGGTGATCAGCGGGATGTTGAAGGCGTCGCAGGTACGCACGAACCGGCCGGCCTTGCACGACGAGTCGATGTCGAGCACGCCGGCGAGCTGGGAGGGCTGGTTGCCGACGACGCCCACGGCATGGCCGTTCACACGGGCGAAACCGCAGATGATGTTGCGCGCGTAGTGCTCGTGGACCTCGAAGAATTCGCCGTCGTCGACGACCAGCCGCACGACGTTTCGCATGTCGTAGGGCTTGTTCGGATTGTCCGGGACGACGTGATCGAGCTCGGGGTCCATCCGCAGGGGGTCGTCGGTTGGGACAACCCGCGGCGGGGTCTCGAGGTTGTTCTGAGGCAGGAACGAGAGCAGGTAGCGCGTGTCCTCGAGGCAGGCGTCCTCGTCGTCGGAGGCGAAGTGGGCGACGCCCGACCTGCTGTTGTGCGACATCGCGCCGCCGAGGTCCTCGAAGCCGACCTCCTCCCCGGTGACCGCCCTGATCACGTCGGGGCCGGTGATGAACATGTGCGAGGTCTCCTTGACCATGAAGACGAAGTCGGTCATCGCCGGCGAGTAGACCGCCCCGCCCGCGCAGGGGCCCATGATCAGGCTGATCTGCGGGATCACCCCGCTGCACTTCACGTTGCGCACGAACACGTCGCCGTAGGCGCCGAGCGAGACCACGCCCTCCTGGATGCGGGCGCCGCCGGAGTCGTTGATCCCGATCACCGGGCAGCCGATCTTGGCCGCCAGGTCCATCACCTTGCACATCTTCTCGCCCATCACCTCGCCGAGCGAGCCGCCGAACACGGTGAAGTCCTGGCTGAACACGCATACGCGCCGGCCCTCGATCGTCCCGTGGCCAGTAACCACCGCGTCGCCGTAGGGCCGGTTGCGCTGCATCTCGAATTCGTAGGTCCGGTGGCGCACGAACGTGTCGAGCTCCTGGAAGGAGCCGGGGTCGAGCAGCTTCTCGATCCGCTCGCGGGCGGTGTACTTGCCGCGCTCGTGCTGCTTGGCCACCGCCGCCTCCGAGCCGGCGTGGACGGCCTCGTAGCGAATCTCCTCGAGTTGGGCGAGCTTCTCTTCGTAGGTCTCAGGGGCCTTGTCGCGCATCGTGGCGCGCGAGTTTATGGCCTCGGCGCCCCGCGGGCCCAGGCTCGCGGTGGCGCGGCGGGCTCAGGCTCGCGAGTACGGCCGGTGGTGCGCCTGACCGAGGCTGTCGAGCGCCTCCTCGAGGGCCGCCCCGGGGCGCGTGCCCGCCGGCGCCACTGTGACCGGGTCGGGGGGCGCCAACGGCTCCGGCGCGGAGGCGGCGGGTTGCGGCTCCGGCTCGGGACCGGCGGGTTGTGGCTCGGGCTCGGCTTCCGGCGCAGCCACCTCGTCGCCCGGCCGCCGCGCCTTCCGGCGCTGCCACCAACTTCGCATGCGAGCGAGGAGCCCTGGTTTCGCCGCCTGTGCCGGCGCGGCCTCGGCCGCCGCGCCGGCTGCCTCGGGCTCAGGCGGCGGGACCTCGAGCTCCGGCGAGGCGAGGCCGAGCGCCGGCGGCACGGCCTCGGGCGGCTTGGCCGGCGGGCTGGCTGACCCGGCCGGCGCGGGCTCCGCCGGACCGGCCGATGGGCTGGCTGACCCGGCCGGCTCGGGCTCCGCCGGATCGACCGGCAGCGCCGTCAACACGACGCGCGTTCCCCAGCCGGCCGGCTCGAGCCGCACCGTGCCGCTCGCATGCTCGCCCTCCCAGGCAACGGCGGTCTCGGGCTCGAGCCTCGTGATCCTGATCTCTCCGAAGTGGTCCAGATGACGGCTCAGCGAGGCGGCGTCGCTGCACTCCGCCCACAGCTCCGGCGGCGATTTGACGAGGGTTCGGCTTGCTGTCAGCTCGGTCATGGCGTCCTGGTTCGCGCGGCTAGACGCGACTCCTCCTTGGCCGGACGGGGAGGCGCCCTATGGTTGGTCGGGTGCAGGAGAACCACGAGAGGAGGCATCGATGACGCGTAAGCTCGGCTCGGGGGGTCCGCACGTCTCGCGCCTCGGTCTCGGTTGCATGGGCATGTCCGGCGTGTACGGTCCGGCCGATGAAGAGGAGAGCGTCGCGACGATCCACGCCGCGCTCGACGCCGGCATCAACCTGCTCGACACGGGCGACTTCTACGGCATGGGTCACAACGAGCTCCTGATCGCCCGCGCGCTCGCAGGCCGCGGCCGCGACCGCGCCGTGATCAGCGTGAAGTTCGGCGCCCAGCGCGGCCCGGACGGGAGCTGGCTCGGCTATGACGCCCGTCCGCAGGCGGTCAAGACGGCTCTCGCTTACTCCCTGCGGCGGCTGCGCAGCGACCACATCGATGTCTACCGGCCGGCCCGGCTCGACCCCGCGGTGCCAATCGAGGAGACGGTCGGGGCCATCGCCGAGATGGTGCAGGCCGGCTATGTCCGCCACATCGGGCTCTCCGAGGTGGGAGCCGAGACGATCCGCCGGGCCGCCACCGTACATCCGATCTGCGACCTGCAGATCGAGTACTCGCTGATCAGCCGTGCAATCGAGGGGAGCATCTTGCCCACTTGCCGGGAGCTCGGCATCGCCGTCACGGCCTACGGCGTCCTCTCTCGCGGACTGCTCACTGGCCGCTACCCGGCCGACAGCCGGCGGCAGGGTGATTCGCGGGCGCGGATGCCGCGCTTCCGGGACGAGAACTTGCGCCACAACCTCACGCTGGTCGACCGACTCCGCTCGATCGCCGAGGCCAGGGACGCCACGGCCTCGCAGGTCGCGATCGCCTGGGTGCTCTCGCGCGGCGAGGACATCGTGCCGGTGGTCGGCGCGCGCCGGCGCGAGCAGCTGACCGAGGCGCTCGGTGCGCTCGAGCTCGACCTGCAGCCGGAGGAGTGCGCGGAGATCGAGCAGGCGTTGCCGGCCGGCGCCGTCGCGGGATCCCGGTACGACGAGGCGCAGATGGCGCACCTGGACAGCGAGCGCGCGTAGCCTGCCAGGTGCGCGACCCGTCCCCACCCTCCAGTCGCCTTTCGCCTGACGTTGCCTAGCCGAGCCCTCCGGTGCCGCGTGCAGCCCGTGCCTGCGACTGCGCCCGCTGGCGAATCTCGGCCGCCAGTCCGGCGCCCAGCTCCGCGGGGACGACGGTGTCGCCCCGGGCGGCCCTCAGTACCCCGTCGACGATGTCCTGGCGGCGCGCGTCCTTCGACAGGTAACCGGCGGCGCCCTCCTCCACGGCGCGGAACACCGTGCCGCTCTCGACGATCGCCGAGAGGAGCAGCACGCGCGTGGAGAGCCGCTCGCTGACCACCGCGTGGACGAGCGAGATCCCGTCCATCTCGGGCATCTCGTAGTCGACGAGCGCCACCATCGGCCGCTCCCGCCGGATCGTCTCGAGCGCCTCCCGGCCGTTTGCGGCCTCGGCAACCACGGTCATCCGACCGCTACGCTCAAGCGCGCGGCGGACTCCGTCGCGGAAGAACGGATGGTCGTCGACTACCACGACGGTCACCTGCTGCCGTCCCGGCGGGGTGCGGCGGGTCGGCGCGACCGTGTCGTCGCCGGGGCCTGCCTCTGCCTCCGTCGTCGGCGCCTGTGCGGCGGGCGGCGCCTCGATCCGGGCCAGCGCCGCGCTCGCGAACTCCCCCGCGGACGGGAAGCGGTCCTCCGGACGCTTGGCCATCGCGCGGGCGACGGCTCGGGCCAGTGGCTCTGGGACGCCCTCGAGGTGCGGCGGTGGCTCGTAGACGTGGGCGAAGATCTTCGCCACATCCGAGTCGCGCGGGAAAGGCACGCTGCCCGACAGCAGCTCGAACAGCACGCACCCCAGCGAGTACACGTCGGCGCGTGCGTCGACCCCTCGGCCCTCGATCTGCTCCGGCGCGATGTAGTCGAGGCTGCCGATAAACATCCCGGTCTTAGTCATCCTCTGGGTGTCCGCCGTTCGCTTGGTCAGCCCGAAGTCGGTCAGGTAGACGTGGTCGCGGGCGGCCACGAGGATGTTGCCGGGCTTGACGTCGCGATGTACGAGCCCACGGGCATGGGCGGCATCGAGCGCGTCGGCGGCCTGCGCGACCAGGTGGATGGCGCGGGAAGGTTCGAGTCGGCCCTGCTGCGCCCGCAGCGCGCCGAGGTCGACGCCGTCGACGAACCGCATCGTGAGGTACAGCAGCCCGTCCTCCTCGCCGACCGCGTAGACGGGGACGACGTTGGGATGCTCGATCTGGGCCGCCGCGGTCGATTCCTGTTCGAACCGCGTCCGGAACCCAGGATCGGCCGCCAGCTCCGGAACGATCACCTTGAGCGCAACGGTCCGCTCGGGGCGGCGCTGGCGGGCCCGGTACACGAGACCCATGCCGCCGCGCCCCGCGATGGCCTCGATCTGGCAGCCGCAGAACTCGTCTCCTACGGTCAGCTGTCGCACACATGCCAGAGTACGACGTCGGTTCAGCGGGATGGGACAATGTCTCTCCCGTGACGCACGCAGGGAGAACCGAGTGACGGTGAACGGGGCCGTCGCCGCCCCGGACGAGCCGGTGGCGATCGACGATCGGGCCTCGGCGGATGGCCTCAACGCTACGCCTGAGGTCGGCGCGGTGATGCAGCGATACTCCGTCCAGGGCGAGTGGCTGCAGCTTGCTTTGCGCGGGCTGCTGGCGGTGTTCGTCGTGTGCGTGGCGGTGTTCGTCACCCCCGTGTACCACGAGACCGCTTTCTACGCGATTGCCATCGCCTATGCCGTCTGGGCGACGCTGCTGACGGCGCGAACCTGGCGTCATGGGCCCACCTCCTCAACCCGGCTAATCTGGGTCGAGCTGTTCGTCGACCTCGGTGCGCTGGGCGCCCTCACGCTGATCGCCGGCGCCTCCGCGAAGACGACCTGGACGCAGGATGTACTCGTGAGGGGCTTCTACGCGCTTCCGTTGCTGGCCGCCACCCAGCTCCGGCCTCGCGTGAGCGCGTTGCTCATCGCGCCGACGGTGGCCGTCTACTTCTTCACGAGCGTCGACTGGAGACTCGACAATGACGACGAGCCCTGGGGATCGATCCTGCTGCGCACCCTGATCCTCGTTGCGGTCGGCGTCGCCTGCATCATCCTAACCTACATCCAGCGCTCGCGAGTGGCCACGATCGGGCGGCTGTACCGCGACCGGAGCGACCTGCTCGGTCAGCTGACGACGATCGAGGACCGCGAGCGGCGCGGCCTGGCGGAAAGCCTCCACGACGGCGCGCTGCAGTACATTTTGGCGGCGCGCCACGACCTCGAGGACGCGCGCGAGCTGGGCGATCCGGAGGCCTTCCAGCGCCTCGAGCGGGCGCTGAGCGAGTCCGGACGACTGCTGCGCTCGACCGTCGCCGAGCTGCATCCCGCGGTGCTCCAACAGGCCGGCCTGGCGCACGCGCTCCGCGACCTGGTGCGCAAGGCCGAAGCGGACGGCAGCTTCATGGCCGAGCTCGACGTCGACGGCTGGAGCAACGAGCTCCGTACCCCGGTGGACGTCCTGCTGTACGCCACCGCGCGGGAGCTGATCCGAAATGTGGTCAAGCACGCGCGGGCGCAGTGCCTGCGTGTCAGCCTGAGATGCCAGGACGGCACGGCGCGCCTCGTCGTCGAGGACGATGGGCAGGGCATCCCGGACGGAGCGGTCGAGCGCAGTTTGTCCCAAGGCCACATCGGAGTCGCCTCCTACCGCGTGAAAGTCGAGGCGGCGGGCGGCGCCTTCACGCTGGCCCACGCCTCGCCGCGTGGCACCCTGGCCGAGGTAGTACTGCCCTGCCGCTGACCTTCGCCCGGCTCAGAACGTCGGCTGGTATTCGCCGAAGACGTCCCGCATGGCGCCGCAGACCTCGCCCATCGAGCAGCGATCCTTGAGCGCCGCGCGCAGCGCGGGTAGCAGGTTCGAGCTGCCGCGCGCGGCCTCGCGGACCTCGTCCAGGCGCCGCTCCACCCGCGCGGCGTCCCGATCGGCCTTGAAAGCCTTCAGCCGGGCCAGTTGCTCGCGCTCGGACTCGGGATCGACGCGGAGGATGTCGGGAACTTCAGGCTCACCCTCGTCGACGAACCTATTCACCCCGACCACGACGTCCTGGCCGATTCGGTAGCGCTCGTGGTAGCCGAAGGCCGACTCCTCGATCTCGTTCTTGATGAAGTCGATGGCCTGCACCGAGCCGCCCAGCTCGTCGACCTTGGCGATCAGCTCGCGGGCGCTGCGCTCGATCTCATTGGTCAGCGCCTCGACGAAGTAGGAGCCGGCGAACGGATCGACCGTGTCGGCGGCGCCCGACTCATAGCCGATGACCTGCTGCGTGCGCAGCGCGATCTTGGCCGCGCGCTCGGTCGGCAGCGCCAGCGCCTCGTCGAAGCCGTTGGTGTGCAGCGACTGCGTGCCGCCGCACACGGCGGCGAATCCCTGCAGGGCGACGCGGACGATGTTGTTCTCCGGCTGCTGGGCGGTCAGGGTGACGCCTCCGGTCTGGGTGTGGAAGCGCAATCGCCATGAGCGTTCGTCCCTGGCGGCGAAGCGCTCGCGCATGATCTGCGCCCACATCCGCCGGGCGGCACGGAACTTGGCCACCTCCTGGAAGACGTTGTTGTGCCCGTTGAAGAAGAAGGCCAGCCGCGGTCCGAACTCGTCGATCGCCAGACCGGCGTCGAGCGCCGCCTGCACGTAGGCGATCCCGTTGGCCAGCGTGAACGCGACCTCCTGGACCGCCGAGCAGCCCTTCTCGCGGAAGTGATAGCCGCTTATCGAGATCGTGTTCCACTTCGGGACGCGCTCCCGGCAGTAGGCGAACAGGTCGGTGGTGAGCCGGATCGCCCCCTCGGGCGGGTAGATGAAGTTGCCGCGCGCGATGTACTCCTTGAGGATGTCGTTCTGGGTGGTGCCCCGTAGGGCCTCCGACGCCACGCCCTGTTCCTCGCCGACCAGCTCGTAGAGCAGGAGCAGCACCGCGGCCGGCGCGTTGATCGTCATCGACGTGGAGACCTGGTCGAGCGGGATCCCGTCGAACGCCGTCCGCATGTCGTCGATCGTGTCGATCGCCACGCCGGTGCGGCCGACCTCGCCGAGGCAGCGGGGGTCATCGGAGTCGAGCCCGAGCTGGGTCGGCAGGTCGAACGCCATGCTGAGGCCGGTCGAGCCGTGCTGGAGCAGATAGCGGTAGCGCTCATTGGACTCCCTGGCGCTCGCGTACCCGGCGTACTGGCGCATCGTCCACAGTTGCCGGCGGTACATGTCCGGATGGATGCCGCGCGTGTACGGATGCTCCCCGGGCCGACCGAGCTGCGCGGGGAGGTCCGGTGGCAGGTCATCCTCGGTGTAGAGCGGCTTGACCTTGATCCCGCTGTCGGTGAACCGGCGGCCATCGTCGGGGCCCACGATCGGGGCGATGGTGCGGTGCTCGCCGGTGGCCGCCACGGTGGGGAGGCTAGAGGACGTCGGCCCGAAACGCACGGCTCCGCGCCCGAGGCGGCGAGGCGAGCACCTCGGCAAGCCGCCGGCGCCGGATAGCCTTTGCTTCGTGCAGGTACGAGTGCGCCTCTTCGCCGGGCTCCGGGAGCGGGCCGGCGCCTCGGAGCTCGAGCTCGAGCTGCCCGACGGCGCGGTCGTCGGCGACGCGCTGGCCCGGATTCGTGGCCTGACCGAAGGCGTGCCCGTGGTCATGGCGGTCAACCACGAGTACGCGGAGGACGACGTCGAGCTGCACAGCGGCGACGAGGTGGCGTTGATTCCGCCGGTGTCCGGCGGCAGCGAGACCGCGGCGGTGCTGCATGTTCGCGTGACCGATCAGCCGCTCGGGCTCGATCCGCTGATCGAGCGGGTGCGCGATGCCCGCGCCGGCGCGGTGGTGAGCTTTCTCGGCGTCACGCGGGAGGTCGACCGGCTCGACTACGAGGCGTACATGCCGATGGCCGAGCGAAAGCTGGCTGAGATCGTCGCGGCCGCGGTGGAGCGTCACGGGCTGTGCGCCGCCGCCGCCGAGCACCGCATCGGGACGGTGCCGCTGTCCGAGCCATCGGTGGCCGTCGCGGCTTCGGCCCCGCACCGCGGGGAGGCGTTCGCCGGGGCGCGGGAGATCATCGACGAGATCAAGGCCCAGGCGCCGATCTGGAAGAAGGAGGAAGGGGAGTGGGTGCGCGGGACGACGCCGCAGCGGCGACCCTGAGAGGGCTTCCCGCGGTTCACGAGCTGGCCACTGCGCTCGCCGCCCCGCATTCGCTCGCCGTGGCCGCCGCTCGGCTGGCCATCGAGGAGGAGCGCGCAGACCGCCGAGCCGGCGCGCGCGCCCGGGACGATCTCACCGCGCGCGCGCGTGAGCTCCTCGAGGCGCTCGCGCAACCCTCGCTGCGGCGCGTTATCAACGCCACCGGGGTGATCCTTCACACCAATCTCGGCCGCGCGCCGCTGGCCCAGGCCGCCCGCGAGGCGGTGGCGAGAGCAGCCGAGGGCTACTCGAACCTCGAGCTCGACCTCGACACGGGCGAGCGGGGAAGCCGTCAGGCCCACGTCGAAGACCTGCTCACGCAGCTGACCGGAGCGGCGTCGGCGATGGTCGTCAACAACGGCGCCGCCGCCGTGCTGCTGGCCGCGTGTGCGCTGGCCGGCCCCGGCCGGGCGATCGTCGTCTCCCGCGGCCAGCTGGTCGAAATCGGCGGTGGCTTCCGCATCCCGGAGGTGATCGCCGCCTCCGGGGCGCGGCTGATCGAGGTGGGGACCACCAACCGAACTCGCCTGCGCGACTACGAGCGCGCGCTGGAGGAGCACCCGGGCGAGATCGGCGCGATCATGCGCGTGCATCCATCGAACTTCCGCACGATCGGCTTCGTCGAGGCGGTCCCGGTGGAGGCGCTCTGCCGGCTGGAAACGCCGGTGATCGACGACATCGGCTCGGGCGTCGTGGCCGAAGCCGCGCTCGTGCCGGCGCTGAACGACGAGCCCGGCCTCCGGAGGTCGGTGGCGGCGGGAGCGGCGCTCGTCTGCTGCTCGGGCGACAAGCTCCTGGGCGGCCCCCAGGCCGGTGTGCTGGTCGGCCACAGCGACGCGGTCGCCGCCGCGCGCGCCCATCCCCTGGCCCGGGCGGTGCGGATCGACAAGCTGTCGCTGGCCGCGCTGGAGGCCACGCTCAAGCTCTACCGGGAGCCCGAGCGCGCAGTGGTGGAGATTCCCGCGCTGGCCATGCTGAGCGCCTCCGAGGCGAAGTTGCGCGTCCGGGCGGAGCGGCTGCGGAGCGGCATCGGGCCGGCGGCAGTGCCGGTTCGCTGCGCCGGGACAGCGGGCGGCGGCGCGCTGCCGCTGCTCGAGCTCGAAGGCCCCGGAGTGGCGCTCGCGGCGGAGGGAGAGGGCGGACCGGTGGCCCTGGCCCGGGCCCTGCGGGGAGCCGCGATCCCGGTGCTCGCGCGGATCCACGAGGGCCGCGTCGTCCTCAACCCCCGCACGCTGGCCGACGACGAGATCGACCTCGCGGTCGACGCCGTGCGGGAAGCCCTCCGCCCATGAACGCCGCGGCGCCGCTGACACTTGGCACCGCCGGACACATCGACCACGGCAAAACCGCGCTGACCCGCGCACTGACCGGCATCGACACCGATCGCCTGCCTCAGGAACACGCCCGCGGCATCTCGATCGAACTCGGCTACGCGCGCCTTCGGCTGCCGTCCGGCCGAAGCCTCTCGGTCATCGACGTGCCGGGACACGAGCGCCTGGTCCGCACGATGGTCGCCGGAGCCACCGGCATCGACCTGTTCCTGATGACGATCGCCGCCGACGACGGGGTGATGCCGCAGACGCGCGAGCACGCCGCCGTGCTGGGCGCCCTCGGGGTGACGCGTGGGGTGGTGGCGGTGACCAAGAGCGACGTGGCGGATCCGGAGGCGGCGCTCGCCGAAGCCGACGAGCTGTTCCCGGGGCTCGCGGCGATCCCGGTCAGCGTGCATACGGGACACGGTCTCGACGAGCTCCGCGCGGCGCTCGATCGCGTGGCAGCCGGCACCGCAAGCCGGGCGCAGAGCCGCGAGCCGGCTCGCCTGCACATCGACCGGGTGTTTACGATCCGCGGCGCCGGCACGGTCGTCACCGGCACGCTGTGGGCAGGTGAGATCCGCCGCGGCGACACGCTCGAGCTCCTCCCGCGCGGGCGGCGAGTCCGGGTCCGCGGGGTCCAGGTCCACGACGAACCCCGGGAGGCCGCGGCGGCGGGCCAGCGCGTGGCGGTCAACCTGACCGGCATCGGTGTCGCCGAGATCGGGCGGGGCGACGTGCTGGCCGGCGCCGGCAGCCGATTCGCCGCCACCTACCTGGTCGACGCCGAGCTCGGCTTCCCCGACCGGGAGCCCGAGCCGGGCGATCGCGTCCAGGTCCACCACGGTACGCGCGAGAGCCCCGCGCGGCTGGCCTGGCTCGGCGGGCGGTTCTGGCAGCTGCGGCTCGAGCGGCCGCTCGTGCCGGCCCGCGGCGACCGCCTGGTGATCCGCCAGATCGCCCCGCCGGACACGCTCGGGGGCGGACTCGTGCTCGACCCCCACCCGCGCAAGCACGGGCCGAGCCGGGACGTCCTGGCCCGCCTCGAGCGGCTGGCGCGCGGCGAGGCGGCGGAACCGGCGGCGGCATCCGGCTCGCCGTCCGCAGGCGTCCGGACAGGCGACGGCAAGCCGGGGCCACGGCCCTCCGGCGAGACGGCACCGCCCGCCGCGGCGACGGAGCCGACGAAGCTCTCCGACCGCGCCGTTGAGCTCGAGCGCCGCCTGCGCGAGGCAGGCTTCCAGCCGCCGCTCGACTCAGAGCTCGACGCGCGCGACCTGGCCGAGCTCCGTCAGGCCGGACGCGCGGTGCGGGTCTCGAAGACTCTTCACTACCACCCCG
Organism: Solirubrobacterales bacterium; assembly: GCA_019240655.1. Taxonomy (GTDB): domain Bacteria; phylum Actinomycetota; class Thermoleophilia; order Solirubrobacterales; family Solirubrobacteraceae; genus Palsa-465. The sequence goes on along the minus strand of JAFAXX010000121.1, from coordinate 7,531 downwards.
AGGCGCTGGCGCAGGTGCGGCGGGTGGTCGTCGAGCTGGCCGAGCGCCGCGGCGGCTCGGTGACCCTGGCCGGGCTCCGGGACGAGCTCGGGACCTCGCGCAAGTTCGCCCAGGCGCTGCTCGAGCACCTCGACGCCGAGAAGGTCACGATCCGGCGCGGCGATGAGCACGTGCTGCGCCGGGCCGCCCAGGCCCGGTGAGCGGGTCAGGGGAGACGGCCGCTACATTGCGGCACATGCCGACTTCACTCGTCACCGGCGGCGCCGGCTTCCTCGGCTCCCACCTCTGCGATGAGCTCCTGCGCCGCGGGCACCGCGTCATCTGCGTCGACAACCTCGAGACGGGCACGCTGGCCAACATCGAGCACATCCGCACGGACACCTTCGTCCACCTGAACCTCGACATCATCGAGCCGTATTTCATCGACGAGCCGATCGACTTCGTCTACCACCTGGCCTCGCCGGCCTCGCCGATCGACTACCTGAGGCTGCCGCTGCACACGCTGAAGGTCGGTTCCTACGGCACCCACCACACCCTGGGCGTGGCCAAGCGCCACCGCGCACGGTTCCTGATCGCGTCGACCAGCGAGGTCTATGGCGACCCCGAGGAGCACCCGCAGCGCGAGAGCTACTGGGGCCATGTCAATCCGATCGGCCCGCGCGGCGTCTACGACGAGGCCAAGCGCTACGCCGAGGCGCTCACCATGGCCTACCACCGCCAGCAGGGCGTCGACACCGGGATCGTGCGGATCTTCAATACCTACGGCCCGCGAATGCGACCACATGACGGCCGCGCGATTCCCACCTTCCTGCGTCAGGCGCTTCAGAACCGCCCGATCACCGTGTTCGGAGACGGCTCGCAGACGCGCTCGTTCTGCTATGTGGCCGACGAGATCCGGGGCCTCATCGCGCTGGCCGAGTCCGGCTATCACAACCCCGTGAATGTCGGCAACCCGGACGAGTTCACCCTGCTCGAACTGGCCGAGACCGTGATCGAGGTCACCCGGTCGAAGTCGGAGATCGTCTACGAGGCCCTTCCCACCGACGACCCCCAGGTCCGTCAGCCGGACATCACGCTGGCGAGGGAGATCCTCGGCTGGGAGCCGCGGGTCACCCTGCGGGATGGGCTCACGCGGACGATCGAGGAATCCGGAGCCGAGGCTCTGGTCGGGACCGCGGCCTGAGCGCCGGTCGGACCACCCCCGAGAACAAAGCGTCCGGCCAAGCCGTAACGTCAACCTGAGCGCCGGTCGGACCACGGCCGCGACCAAAACGTCCGGCAAGCCCCAACGTTCGACCTAATCGCCGATCGGCCCACCGGCGGGAACAAAGCGTCGGGCTAAGCCGGAACTTCGACATGAAGCTACCGTTATCGCGCGTGGGGGATCGATGACGGCCGGCAACCTGACGTGACGATCGAGCACAGAGAGGCAGCAAGGGGCCATCCAAGCGGGGTGTCCGTCCACACCCCCGTCAGCCTGCCCGCGCAGGACGTGCGACGCAAGCGGCCGCCGCTGATCTCGTTCCTGCTCAGAGTGGAGACGCTGCGGCGAATCGCCCGCGTGTTGTCGCTGCTGGCGCTCGACTACCTCGGGGTGGTCGGGGCGCTGTTCACCGCGCTGATGGTCAAGCTGTGGTTGAAGGGGCATCTGGAGCTTGGCCCGGCCTGGACGCAGGCGCGCCACTGGACCCCGTTCGCCTACCTGATCACCGTGCTCATGTTCGCGCGGGCCGACCTCTACACCGAGCGGACGCGCCGTCCGGGTCTGACCCGGATCGCCAGCGCATTGTTCCAGGCCGCCGTGATCGCGCTGGTGTTCGCGCTGGCCAACGGAGAGCACTTCTCGAGCTACTACATCTTCTATGGCTCGCTGATGTTCGGCACGCTCTACATCACCGCCCTGCGGGAGCTGCACATGCGCGTCACGGGGTGGGTGCTCGAACAGGCCGGTTACCGCCGACGCGCGCTGCTGGTCGGCTCGGGGCGGCACATCGAGGCGGTTGCCCATGCGCTGGCCGGCCGAGCGAGAACGCCGGTCGAGGTCGTCGGCTACATCTCGCTGACCCCGCGGCCGCGGAACGGGCTGCGGTCGCTCGGCGAGCTCGATCAGCTGCCCGAGTTGCTCGGCCGCGAGCGCATTCAGGAGATCATCATCGCCGACCCGGACTTCCCCCAGGACAAGGCCGTCGAGCTGGTCGACCTGTGCCACGAGCGGGGGGTCACCGTGCAGGTGGCGCCGACCACGATGGAGATCCTGATCGACCGGGCGGAGTTCGTGCCGGGACAGACCGTCCCGCTGTTCAAGCTCCGCCCGCCCGTGTTCGAGGGAATCGACTACGCGCTCAAGCGCACGTTCGACCTGGTGATCGCGTCGCTCTCGCTGATCGTCTTCTCGCCCGCGCTGGTGGTGATCGCGATCGCGGTCAAGCTGAGCTCGCCGGGACCGGTGATCTACCGCTCGATGCGCCCGGGCATGGCCGGCAGGCCGTTTCACTGCTTCAAGTTCCGGACGATGCGCGACCACGCCGACCATGTCCAGGCCGACCTCGAGCCGCTCAACGAGAGCACCGGCGCCCTGTTCAAGATCCGGCAAGACCCCCGGCTGACCCGCGTGGGCCGGTTCCTGCGCCGCTTCTCGCTCGATGAGCTGCCCCAGCTGGTCAACGTCGTCCGCGGCGAGATGTCGGTGGTCGGTCCCCGCCCGTTGCCGATGCGCGACTTCGAGCGCCTGGAGGAGTGGCACAAGAAGCGCTACCTCGTGCTGCCGGGGATCACCGGTTTGTGGCAGGTCTCCGGCCGCGCCGAGCTCGACTTCGACGACCTCGTCCGTCTCGACTTCCTCTACCTCGAGCGCTGGTCGATCCTGCTCGACCTGACGATCATGCTGAGGACGATCCCCGCCGTACTCAGCCGCCGCGGCGCGTTCTGAGGCTCGCCGCGGGCGGGCCGGGCGCCGCACACCCAAATATCCTCCCGCTACTGATGCCGCCGACCGATCGCTTCGTGATCAGCTTTGCCGCCGAGCCGCCGCAGGAGGGGCTGCCCTATGGACGTTGGGCGGACACCCTCGCGGGCCATTTCATCGCCGCATGCCGGGAGATCGACACCGAGGGAGAGGACATCGGCGAGCCGCGGGAGATCCGCTGGTTTCCCGACCGCAGCTACGCCGGCCGGACGTACGTGCCGGCGGTCGCACGCACGAGCGAGGGCTACGAGCTGTTCGGCTTCGTCTCGTTCGCGGAGGCGGAGGGAGGGCCGGCCGACTTCAGGGCACGGGCCGACTTCACGGCCGAGCTTGCCGAGGACAATCCGGACTGGAAGCTCGACCTCAGCGACGACGTGATCGGCAGCTGGCGCGGAGAGGGGGGCAAGCGCGCCGAGATGACCCTGGTGTGGGGAGTCCCGATGATTCCCGGCGGGGCGATCGTCACCGCCGAGCTCGCCAACGTCGCCGTCGACCAGTGCGAGCTGGTCGAGGAGCGCTTCACGCTGATCGCCCCCGACAATTACCGCTCGGACTTTCTCGAGGTGAAGCTGTGGAGCAAGAGCGGCGACGAGCTGGCGCGGGAGTCTCTGTATGTGGAGGACGAGGATTCAGAGCCGTAGCGCCATGAGGACGTCGTCTACGTAGCCCTCGCCGATCCGGAATTCCTCGCGCAACGTCCCCTCGGTCTCGAAGCCGACGGCCTCGTAGAGCCGGCGGGCCTCCCGGTTGGCGGCCAGCACGCGGAGGGTCAGGCGACGGGCGCCCCGCCGGCGGGCCTCGGCGGCCGCCGCCGCCAGGAGCGCCCGCGCGATCCCGCGGCGCTGGTAGGCGGGGTCGACGGCGAGCCCGTGGATCGCCCGCACGTGCGCGTTGGCGTCGAGCCGAGTGGCGCGGCCAATCGCCACGTAGCCGGCGAGGACGCCGTCGAGCTCGGCCACCAGCACGTTGCCGGGCTCGAGGCCGCGCTCGAAGAACGGGCCGCCCGCGCGCGGGCGTGGTCCGGGACTGCTCTGCGGCGACCAGGTCAGGCGATCGATCTTGGCGAGGCGCTCGTCGTCGGCGCGCGTCGCGCCGCGGATCGCCGGGGCGGCGGTCGACCGCCTGGCCATCGAGGCGGCTCAGGCCCGTTCGCTGCCCGCCACCGGGACGTCCGGCGGCTCGGTGAGCGCGACCGGGAGCCGCAGCGTCACCTCGTCGCGGGTCAGCGGGAAGTGGCAGGCGGCCACCGTCCCCGTGCCCTTGTCCTCGAGCAGCGGCTCCTCGGTGGAGCAGACCTCCTGGGCCTTCGGGCAACGGGTGTGGAAGCGGCAGGCCTGGGGCGGGTTGGCCGGGCTCGGCACGTCGCCGGAGAGCAGCTGACGATCGCGCCGGCCGGTCTCGGGATCGGGCACCGGCACGGCCGAGAGCAGTGCGCCGGTGTAGGGATGGCGGGGAAACCCGTACAGCGCGTCGTTGTCACCGAGCTCGGCGATCTTGCCCAGGTACATGACCGCCACCCGGTCGCACATGTGACGCACCACCGAGAGGTCGTGCGCGATGAAGATCAGGGTCAGCCCCATCTCCCGCTGGAGCTCGCGCAGCAGGTTCAGCACCTGGGCCTGGATCGAGACGTCGAGCGCCGAGACGGGCTCGTCGGCGACCAGCAGCTTCGGCTCGAGCGCAATCGCCCGGGCCACCCCGATCCGCTGGCGCTGGCCGCCCGAGAACTCGTGCGGGTAGCGGTTGTAGTGCTCGGGATTCAGGCCGACGCGGTCCATCAGCTGCTGCACGCGCCGCTTGCGCTCTCCCTCGCCGGACAGCAACCCGTGGATCACGAACGGCTCGGCGATGATCGAGCCGACCGTCTTGCGCGGATTGAGCGACGAGTAGGGATCCTGGAAGATCATCTGCATCTCCCGGCGCAGCGCCTTGAGCGATGCTCCGCTGCGCCCGGTCACGTCCTCGCCCTCGAAGGTCACGGTGCCGGAGGTCGGCTCGAGCAGCCGCACGATCAGCCGCGCCGTGGTGCTCTTGCCGCAGCCGGTCTCGCCGACCAGCCCCAGCGTCTCGCCGCTCCGGACGTCGAACGAGACGTCGTCGACCGCCTTCACCGCGCCCACCTGCCGCTGGAGGATGATCCCGCTGGTGATCGGGAAGTGCTTGACCAGGTTGCGGACCTCGATCAGCGGCGGCGCGGTGGCGGTCACGTCCCCGCCTTCGGCACCGATCCGGCCGCCGCCTGCTCGGTTTCCGCCAGCCCCCGCAGCGACTCGGCGTCGCGCCCGGACCGGAGGCCGTCCCAGATCTTGCCCCGTACCGCCGCGGACAGCAGGCATGCGACCTCGTGCCCGCGGTCGCCGTCGACCGGCTCGAGGCGCGGATCGACCCGGCGATGGCGGTCTCTGACGTACGGGCAGCGGGGGTGAAAGAAGCAGCCGGAGGGGCGATTGATCAGGCTCGGCGGCCGTCCGGAGATCGGCACCAGCTCGTCGCTGCGGCCCACGTCGAGCCGGGGGATCGACTTGAGCAGACCCCACGTGTAGGGATGTTGCGGAGCGCTAAAGATCTGGTTGGTCGAGCCGTGTTCGACGATCCGCCCCGCGTACATGACTGCGATCTCGTCGGCGATCTCGGCCACCACGCCGAGGTCGTGGGTGATGATGATCACCGCCATCCCGAGGCGGTTCTGCAGATCCTGCATCAGGGCGAGGATCTGCGCCTGCACGGTCACGTCGAGGGCTGTAGTCGGCTCGTCGGCGATCAGCAGCTTCGGCTCGTTGGCCAGCGCCATGGCGATCATCGCGCGCTGGCGCATCCCGCCGGAGAACTCGTGCGGGTACTGGTCGACCCGGCGCTGTGGGTCGGGAATCCCCACCAGCTGGAGCAGCTCGACGGCGCGGTCGCGGGCGGCGGCCTTGGAGAGGTCGCGGTGGGCGAGCATCGTCTCGACGAGCTGCGTGCCGACCTTGTAGAACGGATGCAGCGAGGACAGCGGGTCCTGGAAGATCATCGCGATGTCGTTGCCGCGGATGCTGCGCAGCTCCTCGTCGGATGCCTGCAGAAGGTCACGGCCCTCGAATTGGATTGTGCCGGAGATCCGCGTCGAGCCTCCCCGAGTGAGGCCCATCGTGGTCAGCGACGAGACGGTCTTCCCCGACCCCGACTCCCCGACGATACCGAGCGTCGTGCCCGTCTCGACCGCGTAGGAGATCCCGTCGACAGCGTGGACGACGCCGTCGTCGGTGACGAACTGCACCCGCAGATCCTCGACGGCGAGCAGACTCACGTGTATCGGACCCGCGGGTCGATGAACGCGTACAGGACGTCGACCAGGAGGTTGGCGAGGAGGATGAACACCGCTCCGATCAGCACCGTGCCCTGGACGGTGGGCAGGTCGGCGTTCTGGATCGAGTCATACGCGAGCCGGCCGATGCCGGGGATGTTGAAGGCGGTCTCGGTGAGGATCGCCCCGCCGAGCAGGATCCCGATGTCGATGCCCGCCGCGGTGACGATCGGCGTGATCGCCGCCCGCAGCCCGTGGCGAATAACTACCCGGCGCTCGCTGAGGCCCTTGGCCCGGGCGGTGCGGATGTAGTCCTCGGACATAACCTCGATCAGGTTGGCGCGCAGCAGTCGCGCATAGATCGCGGCGAACGAGGCGGCCAGGACGAACCACGGCATGATCAGCGACGTGAACCACTTCGCGGGATCCTGGCTCAAGGGGACATAGCTTCCGCTGCCGGGAAAGATCTTGAGCTTACCCACGTCGGACGCGAACAGGAACAGGCAGACCAGCCCGAGCCAGAACACCGGCGCGGAGATCGCCACCAGCGCCCCGCCCATCGCCAGCCGGTCGAAGATCGAGTGGCGTCTCACCGCCGAGATCGTGCCGATCGCGATGCCCATCACGAGCCAGATGATCGCTCCGCCGATGGCCAGCGAGATCGTCGCCGGGAGGCGCTGGAAAATCTCGCTCTTGACCGAGACGTTGTTGGTGTAGCTCGTGCCCAGGTCGAAGTGCAGCACCAGGTTCTTCAGGTAGATCCAGTACTGCTCGTAGAAGGGCTTGTCGAGCCCGTAGGCCTTTCGGATCTGGGGGATCAGGGCCGGGTTCTTGCCCGCCCGTAGCGCCGCCGGGTCGGCCGAGGGAAACAGGTAGAAGATCAGGTAGGTGACGAAGCTCACCACGAGCAGGAGCACGATCACCCACAGGAGCCGGCGGATTATGTATTTGGTCACTGGTTTGCTTGAGGGCGCCGACCCCGCCGGCGCGCGGCCGGCGGGGTCAGTCGGTTCATCGGAGTCGGTTCACTACTTCAGCGAGCTGTACACCAGGTCGGAGTCGGTGTTGAACCGGTTGTAGACCCAGTTCACGTTGCTGGACCACATCCCGACCTGGTTGTCCCAACCCCACACGTCGTAGTACGCGTTGGCGGTCGCCGTCTTGTCGATGTTGGCGTACGCCGCCGCGCGCGCGTTCGGGTCGGTCAGCTTCGATGTCGCGTCGAGCTGGCTGTTCATTGCCGGGTTGTTCACCTGCGCGTTGTTGACGTTGCCCGTGGCCGC
>JAFAXX010000015.1 GCA_019240655.1 Solirubrobacterales bacterium | reverse complement strand
GCGCCGTGGCGGATGATCCCCGCCTGCTCGACCTTCGTCCCCACCATGAACCCGGGCACGTCCATCAGGAACACCAGCGGAAGGCCGAATGCGTTGCACAGGTTGATGAACCGCGCCGCCTTGTCGGCCGAGTCGTTGTCGAGGATGCCGCCAAGTTGCCGGGGCTGGTTGGCGACGATCCCGGCGGGACGACCGCCGAAGCGCGCCAGGCAGGTGATGATCGTCCTCGCGAACTGCGGCTTCAGGTCGAAGTAAACGCCGTCGTCGACGATCCGGCGGATGACCTCGTACATGTCGTAGGGCTTGCGATTGGAGTCCGGGAGGATGTCCAGCAGCTCCTCGTCGCCGCGGTCGATCGGGTCGCTGCTCGGGTGTACCGGTAGCGCGTCCTCACAGCTCTGCGGAAAGTAGGAGAGGTACTCCTTGATCTTCACGATCGTGTCGGCGTCGTCCTCGGTCTCGAGGTCGCCGACGCCGGACTTCCGGCAGTGCACGCGAGAGCCGCCGAGCTCCTCCTGGGTGACGTCTTCGCCGATCGCCGCTCTGACCAGGTGCGGGCCGGCCAGCGCCATCGAGCCGCGGCCCTTGACCATCGGTACGAAGTCGGCCAGCCCCGGGATGTAGGCGGTGCCCGCGGCGCATGGACCCATCAGGGCGGCGATCTGCGGGATCACCCCGGAGGCGATCACCTCCTCGCGGAACAGATGGCCGCTGCCGGCGAACAGCGAGCCCACCGCCTCCTGGATGCGGGCGCCGGCCGAGTCGAGCAGCCAGATCATCGGGATCCGCTTGCTCAGCGCGAGCTCGCGCAGGCGCGCGACCTTGAGCTCGCCGGTCATCCCCATGGAACCGGCCATCACGGTGAAGTCGTAGGCGGCGACCGCGGCCAGCCGGCCGTTGACCTTGCCGTAGCCGGTGATCACCCCGTCGGCGGGGGCATTCTTTCCCTCCATCGCCCGCTGCGAGAAGTGCGGCCGGCCGTGGATCCCGAGCTCGACGAACGTGCCCGCGTCGATCAGGAGCTCGATGCGCTCGCGCGCGGTTAGCTTCTGACTCTCGTGCTGGGCTCTGATCTTCTCCGGGCCACCCCCTCGCTTGATCCGCTCACGGCGTGCGTGGAGGTCGTCGGCCAGGGGCCGGAGCAAGCTCGGTCGCTCCGAGTCAGGGTTGGCGCCGGCGGGGGCGCCGGGGCGGGCTTGGGCGGGCATCTGGTGATGACTCTGCCAGCCGGCCGGCGCAGGCGTCAAACCGGTGCGGCACGTCGCGGTCGCCTGGCCGACGCCCCTCGATGCGGGCGACGCCTCGCACCGGTCCGGGTCAGCATCCCCGGCGCGCGCCTCGCGCTCGCCCGGTCAACGACCCCTCCACTCGGGCGCGCGCTTCGCCCTCGCCCGGTCAACGACCCCTCCACTCGGGCGCGCGCTTCGCGAAGAAGGCCTCGACGCCCTCCTGGATGTCCTCGGTCGTGAAGGCGAGGGTCAGCTGGGCGCGGAGGAAGTCGAGGGCGTCGGCGAACGCCATGTCCTGCTGGCGAAACATCGCGTCCTTGCCGAGCTTCATCATCACCGGGGACTTGCCGGCCAGCTTCTCGGCCAGCTCGGCGACCGCGCGCTCGAAGTCCGCTCGCTCGCCGGCGAGTACCCGGTTGACGATGCCGATCTCGTGCGCCTCCCGAGCTGAGATCTGCTCACCGAGCAGCAGCAACTCGTTGGTCTTCTTGCGGGAGACGTTGCGATAGATGAGCGCCATGATCATGAACGGGAACACGCCGACGTTGATCTCCGGCGTGCCGAACCTGGCCGTCTCCCGCGCGAGGACGAGATCGCAGGCCAGGGCGATCCCGAGCGCCCCGGCCAGCACGTGGCCGTTGGCCGCGCAGATCGAGGGCTTCCCGAGCTCGCCGAGCAGGCGGAACAGGCGCGGGAAGCGCTCGGTGCCGAAGTGCTTGTGCACCGGCGGCGTGGCGGCGGCGAAACCCGAGAGGTCGGCGCCGGCCGAGAACACGCGATCGTGGGTGGAGGTGATGACGACAACGCGGGTGTCGGGGTCCTGCTTCGCCTGGCCGAGCGCCGCGATCAGCTCGTCGAGCAGCTCATCGGACAGCGCATTTCGGGTCTCGGGTTGGTCGAGCGCAATCGTGGCGACGCCGGCGGGCGAGACTTCGTAGCGCAGGGTGGCGTAGGACATCGGGGCTCCTCGGTGCCGGGGGAGGTCGCGGGGATCATGCCCGAGCGGCGAGCGACGAGCGACGAGGTGCGGCTCGGGCCGGCCGCGGACGCGCGCTGCGCTAGCGTCCGCGCCCGCTGCGCTAGCGTCCGCGCCATGGCCACCAGCGATCTCCTCAAGCCCGACTTCACTGCGCAGCGCCGCCACTTCATCTTCAGCGACGAGCACGAGCAGCTACGCGAGTCGATCCGGCGCTTTGTGATCAAGGAGCTTCAACCCCACGCCGAGGAGTGGGAGGAGACGACGTTCCCGGACTCGGTGTTCGAGCGGTTGGGCGAGCTTGGCTTCCTCGGTCTCGACAAGCCGGAAGAGTACGGCGGCCAGGGCGGCGACTATTACACCGCGCTGGTGCTCGCCGAGGAGATGGCGCACGCGCATTGCGGCGGCCTGGCAATGGCGGTGGCGGTCCAGACCGACATGGCGATGCCGCCGATCCTCGCCTTCGGCACGGAAGAGCAGAAGCGAGAGTGGCTCGGGCCGGCGATCCGCGGTGCCCGAATCCTTTCGCTCGGGATCACGGAGCCCGACGCGGGCTCGGATGTCGCCGGGATCAAGACGCGCGCGGTTCGCGACGGGGACGAGTACGTGATCAACGGCTCGAAGACCTACATCACGAACGGCCATCGCGCGCACGCGATCGTGCTGGTGACGAAGACCGATCCCGACGCCGGCTATGACGGCTTCACCCTGTTCATAGTGCCCATGGACCGGCCAGGCGTGATCCGCGAAAAGCGGCTCAAGAAGCTGGGGATGCACGCTTCGGACACCGCCCAGCTCGCGTTCCAGGACGTGCGCGTGCCCGCCTCTGCGGTCCTCGGCACCCCCGGCAAGGGCTTCTACCAGATCATGTGGGAGCTACAGGGCGAGCGACTGATCGGAGCCGCCGGGGCGGTCGCCGGGGCCCAGCAGGTGTTCGATCGCACGCTCGCCTACGCCAAGCAGCGAACCGCGTTCGGCCGGCCGATCGGCCGCTTTCAGGCGATCCGGCACAAGTTCGCCGAGATGGCGACGAAGATCGAGACCGCGCGCCAGATGGTCTACACCACCGCATGGCGCTTTCAGAACGGCGAGTACCCCGTCCGGGAGATCACGATGGCGAAGCTCTACTCGGCCCGGATCGCCGTCGAGGTGGCGGACGAGTGCATCCAGATCCACGGCGGCGCGGGCTACATGAGCGAGTACGGGATCGAGCGCGTGTGGCGCGATCTGCGCCTGAACCGGATCGGCGCGGGAACCGACGAGGTCATGCTCGAGGTCATCGGCCGCTCGTACGGCCTGTAACCGGCGTAGCGGTACGGTTCCCACTGACCCGACAGCTACTGAGGAGGTGCGAAGTGGCCGATGTGCAGGTAGTCCCTACCGAGAACGGTCCTTACAAGGTCACCGGGCCGGTGGAGCTCGTCGATCCGGAGGGGAATCCGATCCCGGTTCCCGGCCGGACGATCTTCCTCTGCCGCTGCGGAGGGTCGACGAACAAGCCGTTCTGCGACGGCACTCATTCGAAGATCGGTTTCCAGGGCGCGATGGCCGCGGTGGCTGAAAGCGAGGAAGACTGAGCTCGAGCCGGCTCGGCCGCTTGAGCCCGGCCAGCGACTTCGGCGAAACCACGATGGATACCGCGCGCGGACAGTTGCTGATCGCCGGACCGGCGTTGCTCGATCCGAATTTCTGGCGCACCGTGGTGCTGATCGTCGAGCACAACGACGACGGCGCGCTCGGCCTGGTACTTAACCGTCCGTCGGAGACCAGCGTCGGCGAGGCGGTGCCGCAGCTCGAGGCGCTGCTCGATTCCGACGATTCGCTGTACATCGGCGGCCCGGTTCAGCCGTCCTCGGTGATCGTGCTGGCGCAGTTCGAGGATCCGGCCGACGCCGCACTGCTCGCCTTCGACGACGTCGGCGTGCTCGGCGCGGGCGCCGGGCTCGATGAGCCCGTAGCCGGCGTCCGGCGCGGTCGGGCATTCGTCGGACACGCCGGCTGGGGCCCCGGGCAGCTGGACGGCGAGCTCGAGCGAGGTGACTGGATCGTCGAGTCGGCCACGCTCGGGGACGCCTTCTCCACCGCCGCCCCGCAGCTGTGGTCGGAGGTGCTCACGCGCAAGGGCGGCAGTTACGCGCTCGTCGCCCGCATGCCGCCGGATCCGTCGGTCAATTGAGCCGCTAGCCCGCCCGCCGGCGGGCGTACGATGGCGGGGGTTGGCCGGCGACCACGTCCATTCCAGACTGGACCGAGACCGGCGAGCGCTGGCCTCGGCGCTCGCGCTGATCCTCACGTTCATGGCGGTCGAGGTCGCCGCCGGGATCGTGGCCTCTTCACTGGCCCTGCTCTCGGACGCCGCCCACATGCTCACCGACGCCGCGGCGCTCGCGCTGTCGCTGCTCGCGGCTCGCCTCGCCGGACGCCCCGCCCACGGCTCGCTCACCTACGGCCTGGGGCGGGTGGAGATCCTCAGCGCCCAGGCCAACGGACTGACGCTGCTGGTGCTCACCGCGCTGATCCTCTACGGCGCGGTTACGCGCCTGATCTCGCCGCCACAGGTGCACGGGACGCTCGTGCTGGTGGTGGCGCTGGTGGGCATCGTGGTCAACCTGTTCGTGGCGCGGCTCCTCGGCGGTCACGGCCACGGCCACGCTTACGAGCCGCCCGACGCTCACCTCCAGGCCGATGGTCCCGGGCATGGGCACGAGCCGCGCAGCCTGAACGTGGAGGGGTCCTACCGGCACGTGCTCACCGACTTGTACGGCTTCATCGCCACGGCCCTGGCGGCGGTGGTGATCCTGGCCACGGGGTTCACGCGGGCTGACGCGCTCGCGTCGCTGCTTATCGCGGCGCTCATGCTCTACGCGGCCTACGGGCTGCTGCGAGATTCGGCACGGGTCTTCCTCGAAGCCGCGCCGGCCGGACTCGACCCCGAGCAGATCGGGCGCGTGCTGGCCCAGCAGCCGGGCGTAATCCAGGTGCACGATCTCCACGTGTGGGAGGTGACCTCGGGGTTTCCAGCCCTGTCGGCCCACGTCGTCGTGCGCGCGGGCGACGACTGCCACGAGCGGCGACGAATGCTCCAACGGATGCTGGAAGAGCGCTTTCACCTGCGTCACACCACCCTGCAGGTCGATCACGAGGCCGCGCCGCAGGCGCCGCTTCAGATCGAGGTGGCGGCGCGGGAGCGGAGGTAGACTCGCGCCGATGAGGGCGGTTGGCGCCTGATGAAGGTGGTCAAGCCGGGCACCGATCGCGACGTGCCCCGCGGCGTGGTGGGCGGCTCGGAGATCTCGCAGGCGACCACGGGTGCGGAGAACATCTACATGGCGGTGTTTCGCGTCCCACCGGGGAGCCAGTCGCGACCGCATTATCACGAGAATTGCGAGAGCGCCGTGTACATGCTCTCCGGCTCCCTCCGGGTCAAGTGGGGCGACCGTCTGGAGCAGGAGGTGACGCTCGAGCCCCGAGACCTGGTCTACGTCCCACCGCGTGAGACTCACGTACTGGAGAATCTCTCCGACATCGAGCCGGCCGAGTACGTGGTGGCCCGCGACTCGCCGCACGAGGACGCGGTCATCGTGCCCTGGGCCGAAGAAGCTCCTTGACCCGCGAGCGCAAGCGTTCGTCACCGGCGGCGGACCGCGCATCCAGCGGCGCGGGGTGGCCGGCGACCGACGAGCCGCGCCTGGCCGTCAGGGGTCGATCACGCTGATGCTGCCGTCGTCGAAGACGATCACCCCGCCGCCGATCAGCACCCGCTCGGCCCGACCCGGTCCGCTCAGGATCGCCGCCTTGCTCAGCACCTCGGCCTCGGTGGCGGTCGGCGCCACGGCGGTGGCCTGGACGATCCCGGTGAACGCGGGAGCGCCGGCCCGCGGATCGATCAGATGATGCGCCGGGCGCCCGTCAGGCGTGAGCCAGCTGCGCTTGCCGATCCCGCTCGTGGCGATCCCGCCACCGGAGAGCCGGAACGTGTGCGCGACCGCGTCGCCGAACGGGCTCGCGACGTGCACCTCGCGGGCCACCCGGGCGCGCCCGCCGAGCCTCAGGTCGCCTCCGCAATCGACCACGAACGCATCGTGATCGGAGAGCAGCGTTGCGAGCTCGTCGGCGAACACGCCCTTGGCGATGCCGCCGGAATCGAATCTCAGGCCGGGCGGGCGGCTCACGGTCCCTGCTCGGCGATCGACGTCGACCGCCTGCCACCCGGCCGCGGGATGAGCGCCTGCGGGCGTGCGCGCCGGGGCTCGCGCGAGCAGTTCGGCGAGGGCCGCCCCCGGTCGCTCGAGATGCGCGGCGTAGCCCGCCGCCTCCACCTCGGCGACCAGCGTCGGATCGACGAGACCGCCGGTGCGCCGGGCGGCGGCGACGCCGGCCTCGAGGATCCGCCGCATCAGCGGTGTGACCGGCACCGTCGGCCTGGGATCTCGGTTGAGGCGGCTCAGCTCGCTGTCGGCTTCGAAGCGGGAGAACTGCCGGTGCCATTCGAGCAGGCGGGTCCGGGCCATGCGTGCCGCGCCCCGCGCCTCGGCACCGCCGGCCACGATCACCCGGCACTCCCCGCCGAAGCACGGGAAGCTCTCGTGGTGCTCGCCGATGCCAACGGGACCGCCTGTGACGACCGGACCGCCGATGCCGCCCGGATCAGCGATGATGGGGAGCTCGCCGCGGGTGCTCACGCCGGGCGCTGCGGTCCTCATGACTGGTGGGTTACGACGCTCGAGGTCCCGCTCGATCCGGAGCCGTTCGTCCCTGAGCTCGAACCGGAGCCGTTCGTCCCTGAGCTCGAACCGGAGCCGGTGCTCGCCGAGCTCGAGCCGAGCGTGCCGGTGCCCGACGATGACCCAGAGCCCGTGCCCGTGCTCGACTCGGAGCTTCCGCTGCTCGACGATGAGCTCGCGGCGCTCGCCGGGGTCGTCGTGGCTGTCGTCGTGGTCGTGCTCCCACCGGCGGTCGAGGCCGAGCGTCGCTGGCCGAGCGCGGGGTCGTGCCCGGAGACCAGGAGGAGCGTGATCATCAGCCAGGTGGCCACGAACAGGGCCAGCGCGCCGGCGATCACGCGCCGGCGCAGGGCGCGGGCGCGTAGCAATCGGGCGTCGCGGATGGCGCCGGCGCGGGCGCGCGCCGCCTCGGGCGGCGAGGGAGCGGGAGCCGGGTGACCGGCGTAGACGGGTTTCATGGTCGATCCTCGCTTCTCAGTCGAAGTCCATCGTCGTTTCCGATGCAGACGATCGTTCCCGCGCGTATCAGATTGGTGAGGAACTACTAAGACGTGCGTATGAGGCCGCGCGCCCCTGGGCGGCAGGGCTGCGAGGCGGTCGCGGCGGAGGTACGATCGCCTGAGAGACGAGGAAGGAGCGACTGACGATGCTGTCCTACGCACACGGAGCCTGCGAGCAGCCCCTGCTGGGCGAGACCATCGGACACAACCTCGAGCGGACGGCCGCACGCGTTCCCGACGCCGAAGCGCTGGTGTGTCCGCACCAGAGCGTTCGCTACACCTATGCGGAATTCGACGATGCGGTGACCCGGCTCGCCGGCGCGATGCTGACCGCCGGCCTGCGCAAGGGCGACCGCGTCGGCGTCTGGGGCCCGAACCGGTTCGAGTGGGCCCTCACCCAGTACGCCACCGCCAAGCTCGGGGTGATATTGGTCAACATCAACCCGGCCTACCGCGCCAGCGAGCTCGAGTACGCCCTCGGCCAGTCCGGCTGCCGGTGGATCGCCGCCGCCCCCGAGCTGAAGGCCACGAGCTTCGTCGACCTGGTCGCCGAGGTCAGGCCCCGGCTTCCCGAGCTCGAGCGGGCGGTCTTTTTCGAGACCGCCGACTGGGAGGAACTGACGAGCGGACGGGCCGGCGCCGCGTCCGCCGGCGAGGTGCGCGCGCGCATGGAGGAGCTCGACTTCGACGAGCCGATCAACATCCAGTACACGAGCGGGACCACCGGCTTTCCCAAGGGCGCCACGCTCACCCACCACAACGTCCTCAACAACGGTTACTTCATCGCGGAGCTGCTGGGCTACAGCGAGCGCGACCGGATCTGCATCCCGGTGCCGCTCTATCACTGCTTCGGGATGGTGATCGGGAACCTGGCCGCGACGACTCACGGCGCGTGCATGGTCTACCCGGCGGAGACGTTCGATCCCGAAGCCACGCTGTCGGCGTGCGCACACGAGCGGTGCACGAGCCTCTACGGCGTCCCCACGATGTTCATCGCCGAGCTCGGTCACGAACGCTTCGGCGACTACGATCTCGGCTCGCTGCGGACCGGCATCATGGCCGGCTCGCCGTGCCCCGTCGAGGTGATGAAGCGCGTCTCCGCCGACATGGGCATCGACGAGATCGGGATCGCCTTCGGTATGACCGAGACCTCGCCGGTGACCACCCAGGTCCGTCGCGACGACACGCTCGAGAACCGCTGCGGCACCGTGGGGCAGGTGATGCCTCACGTCGAGATCAAGATCGCCGACCCGGAGAGCGGCCGCACGGTGCCCCGCGGTCAGCCGGGGGAGTTCCTCGCCCGTGGGTACCCGGTCATGTCCGGTTATTGGAACGACCCCGAGCGGACCGCCGAGGCAATCGACCGGCAGCGCTGGATGCACACCGGCGACCTCGCGACGATGGATGAACAGGGCTATGTCCGCGTCGTCGGGCGGATCAAGGACATGGTCATCCGGGGCGGGGAAAACGTCTACCCGCGGGAGATCGAAGAGTTCCTGTACACGCATCCCGCGATCGCCGACGTGCAGGTGATCGGCGTGCCCGACGAGCGCTACGGCGAAGAGCTGATGGCCTGGATCGTGCTCCGTCCCGGCGCGAGCGTGACCGACGAGGAGCTGCGCGCGTTCTGCCGCGAAACGATCGCGCACTTCAAGGTCCCGCGCTACGTGAAGTTCGTCGACTCCTTCCCGATGACCGTGACCGGCAAGGTGCAGAAGTTCAAGATGCGCGAGGCGGCGATCGCGGAGCTGCAGTTGTTCGACGCCGCCGCGATCCCGACGGCATAGCGCCCAGTGTGGCCACCGGCCCGAGCAGAGCGCGCCCCGCCCGCGGCCACTCGAAGCACTGATCCTGGCGTAGGATCATCTGCTTCTGATGAGCGTGTTTGCGGTAGTCGGCGGTACGGGAACACTCGGTCGGCATGTGGCCGATGCGCTACGCGAGCAGGCCGCTGAGGTGCGGGTACTCGCCCGACGGTCGGGCGAGTATCGCGTCGACCTGGTCGACGGCAGTGGCCTCGATGCCGCCCTGGCCGGTGTCGACGTCGTCATCGATACGAGCAACGGCTCGCCCCGGCGCCCGGAGCCGGTGCTGGTCGACGGCGCGCGGCGGCTCGTGCAGGCGGCGGCGCGCGCTGGGGTGAGTCACGTCCTCTGCGTGTCGATCGTCGGTATCGAGCAGGTGCCGACCGGCTACTACCGTGCCAAGCTCGCGCAGGAGGAGATCGTCCGCGAGGGCCCGGTGCCATGGTCGATCGTCCGCAGCACGCAGTTCCATGAGCTCGTGGCCGCTGGACTTCAGTGGTTAGGCCGGTGGCGGATCAGCCCGCGCTCGAACGCCGTGCTGCAGCCGATCGCCGCGGCGGAAGCGGGTCGCGCGGTGGCCGAGGCGGCTGGCCGCCCGCCCTCGCCGGCCAGCGTCACCATCGCCGGCCCGGAGGTCCAGACGTTGAGCATGCTCGCGCGAGTCTGGGCCGAGCGCCAGGACCGGCGGCTGCTGGCGCTGGGGCTGCCGCTTCCGCCGCGCATCGGCGCCCCGCTCCAAGCGGGCGCGCTGAGCTACCCGGACCCCGAGTTCCGCGGTGAGACGACGTTCGCGTCATGGCTGAGCGGCCGGTCGCCAATCGCCGGATGAGCTGCCGGTGATCGGCGGCCTCACGGCGCCGCCGCCACCGCCCCCCGCCCCGCCCGCCGCGCCGCCTTCAGCGCGCCCCGGTGACCGAGCCGCGACAGCTCGGCGTGAAGCTCGGTGATCCGCGCGAGGATGTACTCCGCCGCGTCCTGCTGCTGCGCGCGGGCCGTCTCCGCCGTCCGCTCGAACCGGAACGGGTCCCCGTAGCGCACGGTCACGCGCGGAAACCGCAGCCGCTTCCAGTTGCGCACCTGGTGTGAGCCGAGCACGGCCACCGGCACCACCGGCGCGCCCGACTCGAGCGCCAGCCGCCCGATGCCCGGCCGCGCCTCGGAGGCGAGCTGCCCGGTGCGCGAGCGCCCGCCCTCGCAGTACATCACCACCGCCCCGCCGCGCTCGAGCACGGTGAACGCGGTCGTGAACGCCTCCTCGTCCGCGTGTCCGCGACGGACCGGGAAGACGCCGCCGTGGCTGAACACCCAGCCGCCCACGCCTTTGAACAGCTGCGACTTGCCCATGAACTGCACCCGCCGGCGGATGAATGCCCCGGTGAAGAAGTGATCCATGAACGAGGCGTGATTCGGCGCGAGGATGACGGGCCCGTTGGGCACGTTCTCGCTCCCGATGCCGCGCGCCCGGAAGGCGGTCAGCGCCCACATCACGGTGACCACCCGTACGACCTCGTACACGCGCGCCTCGGGCTCGCGCGCGCGCACCAGCTCGTGGAAGCGATCGAAGTACTCCTTCGGGCGCGGGTCGCGGTAGACCTGCGGCTTGAGCTCGAGGTCCGGCATCGGCAGCGAGCTTACGGTCACCCGGTCAGCGGCAGCACCATCGCCGGCTTCTCGATCTCGTGCGACTCGGCGGTCACCACGACCGCCGTGCCGATGGCGAAGAACTCGATCACGTGCGAGCCCCAACCATGACTGCGCTCGACGATCCGCGCCCCGACGATCCCGGCCGACTCGAGCCCATCGGCCTCGGTCTGCATTCGCTCCATCGCCAGCTCGCGTGCCTCGTACAACGCCTGCGTGTAGTTGGGCATCTCGACGTTGCGGCCGAGCTGCTTCAACGACGCCAGCATCCCCTGGCGCCCGACGTGGTAGACGCAGTTGCCCATCACCATCCCGACCGGCCGGTAGCCGGCGCGCAGCAGGGTGGCGAAGTCCTGGCCGCTCAGGTCGGAGGCGAACGGGCGGCCGTTCGGGGCCCGATGGAGCTCGCCGCCGCGGTGACGGACGGCCGTGCCCACCGCGATGAACTCGGCCAGGTCGGCACCCCAGTCGTAGCGCCCGATCTCGAGCCGCACGCCGACGATCCCGTCGGCGCCGAGCTGGTCGGCCTCCTCCTCCATCCGGGTCATCGCCAGCTCACGGGCGTGGTACATCGCCTGGGTCAGCACCCCGAGCTCCTGGCTCTGATTCCACATCGCCTGCTGGAAGCCGATGTGGTAGATCGAGCTACCGAGCACCAGCCCGAGCGGCTCGAAGCCCGCCTGCTTGACGAGCAGGAACTCGTTGACCGAGAGGTCGCTGGTGAAGAACCCGCGCCCCACCTCCCGCTTCATCCGCTCGATCCGCTCACGGCCCGACGAGGGGATCCCGGCCAGCGATCCCGCCTGATACTCGCCCGAGCTCGGCGCCGCGTCGGGCGCGAACTCGCCCGGACCGGCCTGCTCGATCTGGTTGTCCTCGTCCCGTCTCAGAAATCCCATCGATCACTCCTCATTGCATCAGTAGCCGCTCCAGCGCCCGCCGGGTCGCTCCGCTGCGCCGCGCCTCCGCCGCCAGCGCCTCCGCCAGCGCCGCCAGCCACTCGTCGACGCCCAGTGGCTCGCGCTTCAGCACGATTCCCCCGGAGACCCGGCTGGCACTGGCATCGAGCCCACCGGCGTCGTGGCGCAGCTCGAGCCGCCGCTCCCCGACGTCGACCTCGACCGCTTGGACGTGCTTGCCTCCAAATAACCCCGCGCGCCGACGGTCGACGCGCACCCGGCCCGGCACCGCCTCTTCGAGCTTCACGGCCAACGTCTCGAGGAACGTCTCAACGTCCCGGACGTCCGCCCGCAACGACGCGGCGAGCAGGTCGAAGTCGAGGTCCGAGGCGGCGTCAGGTGGTCCCACGGCTGGCAGGCTACGCCATCGCGGCCGTGGCCCGACCTCGGCGTCACTATCCTGCTCGCACCCGTCACGAGCAAAGGAGCCGCAGTTGCCCGAGGTCGACGCCCACATCACGGGCACCGTCTGGAAGATCGAAGTCGAGGTCGGCGACAGCGTGCGGGAGGGCGACACCGTCGTGATCCTCGAGTCGATGAAGATGGAGATGCCGGTCGAGGCCGAGGATCCGGGCACGGTGACAGAGATCCTCTGCGAGGAGGGCCAGTCGGTCTCCGAGGGCGAGACCCTCGTGGTCCTCGAATAGCCACAGCGACGGATGAGAGGGCGCGCAGAGCGCGCCCCGTGGCGTGGCTCTCGCGCCGGCGAGCGCTCCGGCGGGCCGAGCCCCTATTCCTCGTAAGGAGAGAAATCCCGCTTGCGCGCCCCGCAGACCGGACAGAACCAGGTCTCGGGGATGTCCTCGAAGGCGGTGCCGGGAGGTATCCCGCCGTCCGGGTCGCCTTCGTCCGGGTCATAGATGAACCCGCAGGACTCGCACATCCACTTCACGCGGCGTAGCGTAGCGACGGGCGCGCCGGGGGTGCTTGCCGCGCTAGGGTCGGCCCATGGAGGTGGATCGACCGGGCCCGGGCGAGGAGCTGAATCTCGGCGCGGTGGCCGTGCCGCGCCTCGCCGCGACGGTGATGCTGGTCCGGGGCGGCGCGGAGCGACTGGAGGTGCTGCTCGTACGCCGCAATCCCGCCGCGCGGTTCATGGGCGGAGCGTGGGTGTTCCCGGGGGGCGCCGTCGATCGCCGCGAAGGGCAGGGGGATCGCGCGCTCCGCGCCGCCGCGCTCCGTGAGCTTCGGGAGGAGGCCGGCATCGAGCTCGCCGCTCCCGACGGTCTGTTGCCGTTCTCCCGCTGGATCACCCCAGCCGAGGTGAAGATTCGCTTCGACACCTGGTTCTATCTCGCCTGCGCGCCGGCGGGAGCACGCGCGGTGGTCGACGGCAGCGAGGTGGTCGCCGCGCGATGGTATGCGCCGTCAGAGGCGCTTGCGGCGGCCGCGCGCGGGGAACTGCTGCTCGTCTTCCCGACGATCAAGCACCTGGAGCAGCTCTCCGGCTTCGCCAGCGCGCAGGCGCTGCTGGTCCACGCGCGCGGCCGCGCGGTGAGCCCCGTGCAGCCCCGGGTGATCGGCTCGGGGGAGACCGCGCGGATCGTGCTCCCGGGCGAGCCCGGATACTCCGACTGAGGCTCGGCGCGGGCATATACTCGCGCCGTGACGGCATCCCTCCCTCCGGCGGTTCAGGCCGTCTTCGCCCAGTTCGCCACGACCGAGCTGACCACGGTGGGCCGAGCCGGGCAGCCGGTCACCTGGCCGGTCACCCCGTACTACCGCCCCGGCGCGCCGTGCATCGACGTCACCACGAGTCTCGGCTACCCCAAGAAGGCCGACGAGGCGCGCGCCAATCCGCTCGTGGCGCTGCTGTTCTCCGACCCCGCCCGCAGCGGTCTCCCCCGGCCGCCGATGGTGCTGGTTCAGGGCTCCGCGCAGGTCGACGACCGGGACCCCGGCGCCAACCGGGCGCGCTACGCCCGCGAGTCGCGCGAGAAACCGGCCGGCTCCGCCGGGCGCGTTTCCGGCAGGCTCGGCCGGTACCTCGATCGCATCTACGTCCATGTCCGGCCCGAGCGCGTCTACGTGTGGCCGGAAGGGAACATCGCGGCCGAGCCGGAGCTCTACGACGCCCACATGGAGGAGGTCCGCTCGGGCCAATCCGAGGAACCCGAGCGCTTCCACGCCCGTCCCGGCGGCGGCGCCAGCGCCTGGAGCCCGCGGATCGCCGAGCTCGGCACCCGGTACGAGACGGCGGTGCTGTCGCTGGTCTCCCCCGACGGGTTTCCCTTCGCGGTCCGGGTCCCCGTCCACGTCGACGCCGCCGCGCGCTGGGTCGCAATCGACGGCGCGCCGGCCGGGATCCCGTTCCAGCCCGGTCTGGCGTGCCTGACCGCGCACGCCGAGGGACCCGGCGCCTCACGCCCGCGCGGCCTTCAGGTCCGCGGCGACCTGATCTTCGTCGAGGACACCTGGGCGCTGGTCCCCCATCAGGTGAGCGCGGGGCTGGAGACGCCCCGGCTGCGGCTCACGCCGTGGCTTCCTCGTCGGCGATCACGTGCAGGACCGCGTTGATCAGCGCGAGGTGCGTGAACGCCTGCGGGAAGTTGCCCAGGTGACGCCCGGTGCTCGCCTCGAGCTCCTCGGCGTAGAGCCCAAGCGCTGAGGCGTGCGCGAGCAGCCGCTCGCAAAGGGCCGCCGCCCGCTCGCGCTCGCCGATCTCCGAGAGGGCGGAGACGAGCCAGAACGAGCAGATCAGGAAGGTTCCCTCCTCGCCGCTCAGCCCGTCATCGGTCTCCCGCACCTTGTAGCGGAGCACGAAGCCGTTCTCCTGCAGCTCGCCCGCGATCGCCAGCACGGTGGCGCGCAGGCGTCATCCGCGGGCAGGAAGCGCACGAGCGCAGTCAGGAGGGTCGAGGCGTCGAGCGCGTCGGTCTCATAGTGCTGGCGGAAGATGCCGCGCTCGGAGACACCGTGCTCGAGGATGTCGGCCCGGATCTCGTCGGCCGCGGCCTGCCACTGCCGCGCCAGGTCGCTCTCGCCCTCGAGCTCGGCCAGGCGCGCGCCGCGATCGGCCGCCACTCAGCACATCAGCTTCGAGGAGACGTAATGGCGGGGGCGCCCGCGGGCCTCCCAGATGCCCTGGTCGGGCATCCGCCACACCTCGAGCGCGCGCCGTACCTGGGCCTGGAGCACCGGCCACAGGCGCTGCGGGATGTGACCGCCCATCTTGGTGTGCCCGAGCTCCTGTTCGTGCAGGTCGCGCTCTCCGCCGAGGCCGTACATGATCTGCAGCGCGCCGTCGCCGTCGCGCTCGAGGTCGGCGACGAACTGCATGAAGTCGTCCGCCTCCCAATCGAATCCGAGCGCGTGCAGTCCCCACAACGTGAACGTCGCATCGCGCATCCAGCAGTACCGGTAGTCCCAGTTGCGCTCGCCGCCCGGCGTCTCCGGCAGCGACGTGGTCGCCGCCGCGACGGTGGCCCCGGTCGGGGCGTAGGTGAGCGCCTTCAGCGTCAGGGCGGACCGCTGCAGCTGCCTCCGCCACCGATGGTCGGGGAAGCGTCCGGCGGCCAGCCAGCTGCGCCAGTAATGCGCGGTCGCCCGCATGCGCCGGAACGCGTCCTTCATGTCGGTCGGGCAGTCCAGCTCGCGTCCCCAGGCCAGGGCAATGAACCGCTGCTCGCCCTCAGACATCGTGTGCCGAGCGCGGGTCCGGTTGCCCTCGATCCCGATCCGCAGGTCCGAGACCACGCGCAGGCGGGTGATCCCGTCGGTGGCCTCGGCGGCGCACCAGTCGCAGTCGAGCAACTCCCACCGCGCGGGTGTGCGCCGGTAGTCGAACATCGGCTCGCACACCGCTTCCACCTGCACCTGACCCTGCGTGCACTCGATCATCCGCAAAAGGACGTGCTCGGCATCCTCGTCGGTGGGCGGGCGGGTGTGCGTCGTGCCGTCGCTGTTGCCGTCCTGCCAGGTGCCGATCGTCATCGCGTCGCGCACCACGATCCAGCCCGAGGGGGTCATCCACGTCGTCTCGAGCAGCATGGTCCCGGGGACGTAGCGCACCGACAGCGGGACCATCAACCCGTACGGGCCGACCCGGAACGATCCGGCCCGGCGATCGAGCAGCGAGCCGAACACGCTCGCCCCGTCGAATCGGGGCAGGCACATCCACTCGATGCTCCCGTCGGGGGCGAGGAGCGCTCCCGTGTGGCAGTCGGAGAGAAGCGCGTAGTCCGCGATCGGCGGAAACGGGGAGCCGCCGGTGAGCGGAGCGTCGTGTCGGGGCAGCGGGATGCTGGGGGTCATCGGCGTGCCGCGGGAGCCTACCGGGATCACGACGGGCGTCTGGACGGTTGCGGCCGGCGCCGCTAGGCTAAGTCGATGTCCGAGCACCCTGCATCCGAGAACGAGCGCGGCGCCTCGCGCAGCGTGGATGCGGCGGCCATCCGGTGGGCCGAGCGGCATCCCGAGGAAGATGTCGACCACCCGGCGCCGCTGTCGCCCGCCGAGGACGATCGCGTCGTCCCCAACCGCCACTCGGCCAGCGCGGAGGCTGCCTCGCTGCGCTGGCGCGAGCAGCACGAAGACGAAGACTGACTCCGGCGCCGCGGCGTGAGCCTGCGCCGCGGCGTGAGCCTGCGCCGCGGCGGACGCCTCAGGCGCCGCCCAACGTAACGATCAGGTCGGTCAGCACGCCGACCATGAAGCCGGCGGTCAGCATCAGCAGCCCGAGCTCGCGGTGGCCGTAGCGCCGCATGCCGTTCCAGACCTCGCCGATCACGTACAGGATCGCTCCCCCCGCGGTGGCGTAGAACGCCAGCTCGAGCGGATGGCTCGTCACCGCATAGCCGACCATCGCGCCGACGAAGGTTGGACCGCCGCCGATCAGGCCGGCCAGCCCGATCCACCGCCACGACGGCATGACGCTGCCGAGCGGCCCGACGATTCCGAAGCCCTCGGTGGCGTTGTGCAGCGCGAAGCCGATGATCAGCACGGTCGCCAGGCTGATCGCGCCCGCCCGCGCCGAAACGCCGATGGCCAGACCCTCGGCGAAGTTGTGCACGCCGATCGCGGCGGCGATCGTCAGCCCCATCCGCAGGGCCCGCCGTCGCGCGGTGTCGATCTCGGCCGCCAGCGCGTCGGTCTCCGGCGCGGTCAACGCCTGGGCGCCGCCGGCGATCGGCGGGGTACGGGTCCCCAGCGGGCGCATCCGTCGCTCGAGGAATGCCAGCCCGGCGCTGCCGGCGGCGAAACCGGCCGCGAGCAGGAACACGAGCCAGATCAGGTACGCCACCGACCCGTCGTGGTGCTTGGCCGCCGTCAGCGCCGAATCGACGATCGCGAGGCCGTTCGAGAGCACGTCCACGAAGATGAAGGCCAGCACGCCGACCGAGAGCATCGCCATCGCGACGCGCGCGCGGCTGCCGAGCAGCTGTAAGCGTCCCACCGGCAGCCCGAGGAAGATCGTGAAGCCGGCGAGGGCGCCGAGGACGATCGTGTGGAGAAAGGACACTCTGCTTACGTAGGTTAGGGCACCCTAATCACTGGGTCGGCAAGCGTACCAGGCTCAAATCACTAAGACCAACCGCTCCAGTCGGAGTTCGGACCCCGCCGTCCTCCCGGAGGTGGCGCGCGGGCGGCGGTCTCGCGTCTCGGCGAACGCGATCGAACCTTCCCGCTCCGATGCGCTCGGGGGCCGCGTCACGTGTCGGAGTTGAAATCCGGCAGGCCCAGCGTCTGGAGCCAGTGGTTGACCGTGATGTTGAGCTGCGTGAACTCGCCGGTCCAGATCAGAACGCCCATCCCGATGAGGACGAGCCCGCCGGCGCCGATGATCACCGGGTAGTGGCGCTTGACCACGGTAAGCGCCGAGGTCACGGTCCCGAAGGCCAGGCCGGCGATGAGGAACGGCACCCCGAGCCCCGCGCAGTACACCGCGAGCAGGAATGCCCCGTGCGCCGCCGAGCCCGATGCCCCGGCCGCCGTGACGATCGCGCCGAGCGTCGGCCCGGTGCACGGCGTCCACGCCAGCGCGAACGCCGCGCCGGTGAGGATCGGCCCCCCACGCCCGGCGCGCTCCATCAGCGAGCCGACGTGCCATTCACGCGCCAGGCGCGGAACCAGCGGCGCCATCATGAACAGCACGCCCATGGCCACGATCACCGCGCCGCACACCTTGAGCGCGCGCGGCCCGGTCAGCGCGCTGTGGAGCGCCTGCTGGCCGAGCAGTCCGAGCGCGATGAAGATCGCCGAGAAGCTCGCGACGAAGGCGAGGCTCGGTGCGATCACCCGGCGGGCCCTGATCTCCGCCGGGCTCACGCCGGCGACGGCGGATATGTAGCCGGGCACGAGCGGCAGTACGCACGGTGACAGGAACGAGATCAGCCCGGCGCCGAATGCCACTGGAATGCCGATGCCCGAGGCGGGATCCATCTCTTTCACCTTGAGACTAGCGGCGACACCCGCCCGAGACCCCTCTCCGGCGGTGGTAGCGTTCGCCCCGTTATGGCTACAGCGACCTCCACGCTCCAGAACTTCATCGACGGCGAGTTTGTCGACCCCGTCGAGGGCCAGACCGAGCCCGTCCTCAACCCGGCCACCGGCGAGACCATCGCCCATGCGCCGCTATCCACCGCCGCCGACGCGGACCGCGCGGCCACCGCCGCCCGCCGGGCCTTCGACGAGGGCTGGGCGGCCACCACCCCCGCTGAGCGCGCCGCCGCGCTGCTGAAGCTCGCCGACGCAATCGAGGCGCACGCCGACGAGATTGCCGAGCTCGAGTCCGACAACGCCGGCAAGCCGATCAACGCGTTCCGCGAGGACGAGATCCCGTTCATGGTCGACAACCTCCGGTTCTTCGCCGGCGCGGCTCGGTGCGTGGAGGGCCGCGCCGCGGGCGAGTACCTGAGCGGCTACACGTCGATGATCCGCCGCGAGCCGGTGGGGGTGATTGGTCAGATCGCGCCGTGGAACTACCCGCTGATGATGGCGATCTGGAAGATCGGCCCGGCGCTCGCGGCGGGCAACACGATCGTGCTGAAGCCGGCCGAGACCACCCCGCTGACGACGCTGAAGCTCGCGGAGTACGCCGGCGAGGTCCTGCCCAAAGGGGTGCTCAACGTGATCACCGGTCATGGCGATCCGGCCGGTCAGGCCCTGGTCACCCACGACCAGGTCGACATGGTGTCGCTGACCGGCTCGGTCGCGACCGGCAAGTGGATCGCCGGCGCCGCGGCGAACAGCTTGAAGCGCGTTCATCTCGAGCTGGGCGGCAAAGCTCCGGTGGTCGTGTTCGACGATGTCGACATGGCGACGGCGCTCGAGACGATCGCCGGTACCGGCTACTACAACGCTGGCCAGGACTGCACCGCGGCCACCCGCGTGCTGGTCAGCTCCAAGGT
Source organism: Solirubrobacterales bacterium (assembly GCA_019240655.1). Classification (GTDB taxonomy): domain Bacteria; phylum Actinomycetota; class Thermoleophilia; order Solirubrobacterales; family Solirubrobacteraceae; genus Palsa-465. Next base: position 31,184 of record JAFAXX010000015.1, on the reverse strand, counting down.
GCACGACGACGTGGTCGGCGGCCTGGTCGAGCAGGCGCAAGGCTTGGTCATGGGCGACACCCGCGCCGCCGACACCACGCTTGGACCGCTCAACTCCTCCCGTCAACGGAGCCGGGTCGAGGGCTTCCTCGAGCGCCGGCCGGCCCATGCCGAGATCGCCACCGGCGGGCGGGAACCGGACGGCCCCGGCTTCTTCCTCGAGCCGACCGTCGTCGCCGGGCTGCGTCAGGAGGATGAGATGATCCAACGGGAGATCTTCGGTCCGGTGATCACGGTCCAGCCCTTCTCCGACGAGGACGAGGCGGTGGCCTGGGCCAACGGCACCCCGTACGGCCTCGCCGCATCGGTGTGGACGCGGGACGTGGCGCGGGCCATGCGGGTGGCAGGCCGGCTGCGCTTCGGGTGTGTGTGGATCAACGACCACATCCCCCTCGCGTCCGAGATGCCCCACGGCGGCTTCAAGCAGTCCGGCTACGGCAAGGACCTCAGCATGTACGCGCTAGAGGACTACACCGTGGTCAAGCACGTGATGGTCTCGCTCGCCTGAGCGACGCCCGGGGGCCGGCCTTGGCCGGCCCCTTTCAATCGAAAAGTGAAGCCTGCCAGCGTGTAGGCGGTAGAGTGCGGCTCGGGATTCGTGGAAGCGTCCGCCCTCCAAGCACCGGCAGTTGTCCCCCGGAACCGGAGTTCCCTCGGCACCGCCCTGCTGCGGCTGCGCTCTGACGAGCAGCTGGTGGCGCTCTTCCGCGCCGGCCACGACGAGGCCTTCCGGGTGATCCACGATCGCTATCGCCAGCGCCTGTTCGCCTATACCCGGCAGATGCTTCCGCTGCGCCAGGATGCCGAGGACGCCCTGCAGGACGTGTTCGTCCGGGCGTACGGTCACCTCCGGGCGAGCGACCGTGAGCTGGCGCTCCGCGCTTGGCTCTATCGCGTCGCCCACAATCGCTGCATCGACGAGCTGCGGCGTCCAGCGCCCCCTCCGCCGGAGGCGCTTCAGCTGATCAGCGCGCCGATCCAGGATCCGATCGCCCAGGCCGATCAACGGGAGTCGCTTCGGCGCCTGGTCGACGATGTCCGCCGCCTGCCCGACCAGCAGCGCTCGGCGCTGCTCATGCGCGAGCTCGACGGGATGTCTTACGCCGAGCTGGCCGATGTCCTCAGCATCTCCGTCCCGGCCGTGAAGTCGCTGCTGGTCCGGGCTCGCATGGCACTCGCGCTGGCGGCCGAGGCCCGGGAGACCGCGTGCGGGGAGATCCGGGAGGAGTTGATCCTCGCCCACGATCGGCGCACGCGCCCGGCTGCCACGGCCCGCCGCCACATCCGCGACTGCCCGGGCTGCGCACAATTCCGGCGTGAGCTGCGCGGCGTCAGCCGCCGGCTGGCGGCGCTCACCCCGGCGGTCGGGCCGGTCGGGCTCGCCGCCAAGCTGCTCGGGCTGGGTGGCGGCGCCGGTGGCGGCGTTGCGGCGAGCGGAGGCTCCGCCGCGGTCGGCGGGGCGGCCGGCGCCGGCGGCGCGCTCGCCTCCGCCGGCGTCTTCTCCGGGGGCGCGGCGAGCCATGTCGCCACCCTGATCGCCGCTGCCCTGGTCACCGCGGGCGGCACCGTGGAGCTCCAGGGCACGATCACGCCACCTGCGCACCATCGCGTCGTCCACCACGCCCGCCGCGCCGCGACGCGGCGGCCCTCGCCGGCGCGCTCGCCGGCCGCCGCACCGGCCGCGGTCGTCCATTCTCAGGCGGCCACCGCCACCGTCGCTGCGCCGGCACCCGTCGTACAGCCCGCGCCCGCGACCGTGGCGGCGCCGGCCGCGCCGCAGGCACCCAGCGCCACCCCCGCGGCCACGCCGGCTCAGTCGCCGCCCCAGCGGTCGCCGGCCAGCCAGGACACCGTAGGCGCCCGGCCAAAGGCTCCGGTGAACGATGCACTTAGGAGCGTCGGCACCGTGCTGCCCTCGATGTCGGCGATGGCGGGCGCATCGACCACCGTCCGGTCGGGAACCGCCTCGGCGCCGGCCACCGGTGGCGCGACGACATCGACGCCCGAAGGCTCGCCCGCGACCGGCACCGCGACCGGAGCTCCAGGCGGCGGCCCGGCGGCGGCAGCGAGCGGAACGCCGGAGAGCCAGCCGGCCGGCGCCCCGCCCAGCTCCGACGGCGGAGCGGCTCCGCCCGCCAACGCGGCGGCGACCGGGTCCGTGACGACCCCGGGCTCTTAGCGCGATCGATCAGTACCTCGAGAAACTCGATCACGAGGAGGTGCTTGTCCGTCGCGGCCGGCGCTCACACGCGTTCACGTTCGTTGCCGTGCATTCGACCGTGCGGGGCCCATCGCTCGGCGGCTGTCGCATGTGGGTGTACGACGACGCGCGCGCGGCTCTGCGCGACGCACTGCGGCTGTCCCGCGCGATGACCTACAAGGCCGCGGTCGCCGACCTGCCGCTCGGCGGAGGCAAGGGCGTGATCATGGCGACCCCGGCTGGTGGCTGGCCATCGGATCGCCGTCATGCCGCGCTGCTCGACTTCGCCGACACGGTCGCTGCACTCGATGGCCGGTACATCACCGCTGAGGACGTCGGAACCTCGAGCCGCGACATGAGCGTGATCGCCCAGCGGACCCGACACGTGGCCGGTCTCTCGCGCCGGCGCGGCGGATCCGGCGATCCGAGTGCGTTCACCGCGCTCGGGGTGGAGGCGGCCATCCAGGCCTGCTGCGAGCGGGCGTTCGGCAGCGACTCGCTGCGCGGCCGGACGCTCGCCGTCATTGGGCTCGGGCACGTCGGCTCACGCGTGGCCACGCGCTGCGCCCGCGCCGGGGCCCGGCTGCTGCTCTCCGATGTCGACCAGGGCAAGCGGCGCTTTGCTGAGGACCTGCGGGCGCGCTGGACCGCGCCGGAGCGCGCGCTCGAGTCCGCGGTCGACGTCCTCGTCCCGTGCGCGCTCGGGGGCTTCCTGGACGACCGCACCGTTCGCCGCCTGCAATGCCGCGTGATCGCCGGGGCAGCCAACAACCAACTCGCCGACGACCGCATCGCCGACCTGCTGGCCGCCCGCGGCATCGTGTGGGCGCCCGACTTCGTGGTCAACGCCGGGGGCCTGATCAACATCGCCCAGGAGCTCGACGGCTACGACGCCGCCCGGGCGCGCCGGCGGGTGACCGGCATCGCCGACACGCTACGTCACATCTTCGACGACGCCGAGTCGATGGACACCACTCCGCTCACGGCCGCGATGGAGCTGGCCCGCAAGCGGTTGGTGGCGCGCTGATTCGCACCGCGGCGAACGCGCACCGCCGCAGCGGGCGTTCACCACCCGCGGGGCGGTCGCTCGACGCCGGTCGGGAGCCGTCCCTCCTCCTCGAGCTTGTCCAGGTGAGCCGCCAACGTCACCGCAGCGGCCGGCCGGAGCGCGGCCGGAGCATCGCTCCACGCCTCATCGAGCAGCTCGTCGACCGACCGCCGTCCGCCGTCGAGCGCCGCGACCAGCCGGCGCTCGCGCTCGAGTCGATGGGCGATGTACTCGTCGAGCTTTGCCGCCACGTCGCGGACCGGCGGCCCGTGGCCGGGGCAGAGGACGGCCGGCGCGCGCCGGCGCAGCTCGCGCAGTGCGGCCAGGTAGGCGCTCAGCGCCCCGGGATCGGGCGAGATGAACACGCTGCCGTGGCCGAGGACGGCATCACCGGTCAGGGCCGCTTCCCCGGCCAGGAACGCGAGATGGTCCGGCGAGTGTCCGGGCGTGGCCAGCGCTTCGAGCGGGCCGAACGTGTCGCCGTCCTCGAGCCGGATGTCCACCTCGCCGCGCGCGGCCGCCAGCCGGGCCGCGGGGAACCGCTGCCGCAGCACCGGCACGGCGTCGGCGTGGTCGGCGTGATGGTGCGTCACGGCGATCCCGCCGAGGCCGCCACGGCGCTCGATCTCCGCCGCCAGCGCGCTCACGTGGGCGTCGAGCGCCGGCCCCGGATCGACGACCCATGCCGGGTCGCGTCCGACCACCCACGAGTTGGTGCCGCCCAGCGTGAACGGCCCTGGATTGTCGGCGCGGAATCCGACGATCCCGTAGTCGGGAAGCTCGAGCATGGTCATCGGCGAGCCAGAATTTGCCGAGGTGCCGCTCAGGCCGCGGGCGCCAAAGCCGCGCGCTCGGCCGCGAAGGCGCCCGTCGGGATCAGCGTCACCTGCGACGGCGCGCGGCGAACCCGCTCCACGCGAAACCGTTCGCCGAGGTCGAGATCGTGCCCCATCGGCGAGCAGCTTATAGCGGCGCGCGTCGCCGCCGCCAAGCAACCGGCTAGGCCCGGCGCCGCAAGCGACCGGTCAGGGGATTCGGACGTCCTCGTGCTCGCGGGCGAGCTGTCGCTCGGCTTCGGTGAGCTCAGACTCCCTGACCGGCGTCACCAGAGACCAATGCCGACCGACGGGGCAGCGCTGAAATCTCCACCAGCCGAGCCGGAGCGACTTGAACGACGCTCCCGGAACCCAGATCGTGGTGAACAGGTGACCGTCGCGGCAGCGGACGACCACGTTGCCGCCGATCCGGGACGTGCGCAACCACAGCAGGCCCGTGTCGACGCCGACCGCCGCGGTCGCCAGCGTGATCGCTCGGCGGCGAGCCCGAGCAGAGTTTCCGCCCTTTCGGCGGCCCTTCCACGAAGATGCACGCGCCACGGTCATCCCTTCCTCGAGATCAGAAAGCTTTGATATATGAAGTGATAACGATATCAGTTTTGATAACAATGCGTCAACACGACTGATGCCCAGCGCCGACCTACTGCTTCACCCCGTGCGCCTGAGGATCGTCCAGGCCTTCCTCGGCGATCGAGCGCTCACCACCTCGGACCTGCGCGCCGAGCTCGCCGACGTCCCCGCGGCCAGCCTCTATCGCCACGTGGCGCGACTGGTGGCCGCCGGCGTCCTCACCGTCGTCTCGGAACGCCGCGTCCGCGGCGCGGTCGAGCGTACGTATGTGCTGCGGACGGCCGCCGCCAGCATCGACTTGGCCGAGGTGGAACGGATGAGCCGGGAAGATCATCGGCGGGCGTTCATGGCCTTCGTCGCCGGGTTGCTCGGCGACGCCGACCGCTACCTCGAGCGCGACGACTTCGATCCCATCCGCGACGGCGCCGGCTACCAGCTGGCGGGGCTGTGGCTCGACGACGCCGAGTTCACGGAGTTCATCCGTGAACTCACCCGCGTCATCCGTCCCCGTCTGGCCAACGCACCCCAGGCCGGTCGCCGGCGGCGGATCCTCGGCACGGTTCTCCTCCCGGGCGAGCACGCGCCAGACCCTCCGAGCGGCGGGTGAGCTCGGTGACGTCCCGAGAGCTGGGAGCCGTTTCCGGCCGACGCCGGTTGTCCTGCGTAACGCCTAGCTCGCGAGCTCTGCGTTGTATCGGTCGATGAACGCGTTCATCGCGTCGACGTCGGCGAGATCGACTCCCGCCGTCTGCGCGGCGACGGCAAACGTCTTCGCCGGGCCCCAGGCCTCCGGGTCGGCGACGCTCTCGAGCATCTCCTGACGGAACTCGCCGACGGCATCGATCGCCTCGCGCAGTGGCTCCGTCGGGACCTCGCGGAGTCGGCCCGCGTAGCGGACCCAGTCGGGCAACACCTCCGCCACTCGGGTGAAGAACGCCGGCTCGCGGGCGACCTTCCGCGGCAGCCAACCGGTCATGAAGATCTCGACCACCACCGGGCTCCAGCGCAGCGGCCCACCGTGGTTGTAGTCGGCACCGAAATCGATCGCGGTGCTCACGGCGTCCTCGGCATCCTCGTCGCCGCGCCAGCGCTTGCCCTCCGGCGAGGCCAGGAACCCGCCCAGCAGCCGATCACGCTCGTCCGACGAGAGCTCCACGTAGGGGTCGGGGAGCTCGAAGCCTGTTGGCAGGAGTCGCAGCCTCGCCTCAACCAGCGCGCGCAGGCTGCGGACGTCGTCGTCGATCGGCGGGTCGTAGGTGTGGTCGAGCATGTACAGCGCCGCCTCGACGCGCGCTCTGGCTTCCGAGAGGTCAAGCTCGCGGAACCCGAGACCGACGTGATTGCCCGCGTGTGACCGGAGCTCCCCGCGCAGATCGGCAAGCGGGCCGGCGACGAATACGTCCTTGACGAGCCCACCCAGGTTGTGGTCGATGTAGACCGCAATCGAGTGCGACTCGGCCGCCGCCGCGGCGAACTCGATGAACACGGTGACGCCGTCGTCGAACGCGGTCTCGTACATCAGCTCGGCCGTCACCGGCTCGTAGCGACCCAGTTGCGGCCCCCACGACGGCTCGGGCAGTCCGCGGGCAGCAAGCCGGTCGGCCGCCGTCGCCGCGCGCTTGGCCAGACGCTGGTTGCCGACCACACTCAGGGCGCGCAGGGTCTTCAACGCCTTCAGCGAGGCCTTTCGCTCCAGGGCACGCACAAACGCCGGCAGGAACACCTCGATCGCGTCATCTCCGGTCGCGTCGCGCTCGCTCCACATCGAAACGAGGTCGGCTGCCCAGCACTCGGCCTCGAGGGCGTCGTTCACTTCGCCGACGTCGCGCAGCACAACCGCGACCATGCGGTCCATCAGCTGCGCCAGCTCTCGGTCCTGGAACCCGGCACTGCTTGCGTGACGCCGAGCGTCGTGTCGCTTCGCGCGCCGGTCCTGCTGTCTACGTCTCTTCTCACTCATAGGCGAGAGGCTAACGCCGACGCCGGATGGCATCCGGCGGTTTGCTTGCCGCACCCATCGAGAAGGGCGCCGACCGCTGTACGTCTCTCCCACGATCCACGAGCGACACTCTTCGCGCACCACCGTGGGTCGCGATCGACTCTGTTTCCCATCCCGGCGTCCGGCTAGATGTAGCGCCGTATCGCCGCTCTCCGCGCCTCACGGCGCTCTCGCCGATCTCCGGTGGCGAGCATCCGCAGCAGCGCTTCCTCGGTGCGCTCCTCGGCCGCCTGTGCCGCAAGCACGCTCTCCAGCTTTTGCTCGAGCAGGTTGGCTCGAGTCCTCGCGGCCACGAGCTCGTCGAGCAGTGAGCGCAACAGCGGGCTGACGAAGTTCTCCCACCCATCGGCCGCCGGCTGCGGGCGCGATGGCGTGAGGTAGTCGTCGCTCGTGCCCGCACGACCATTCTCGGTCGCCGGCGTCAGCGGGCCGACGTGCCGCCGACGTTGGTCGAGCACCGTGACGAGACCTCGCTTTGAAACTGTCGCTGGTGCCCCCGTTGGACCTCGCTCGAGCTCGCCGCGCTTGACCATCCGCTCCACCGTCTTGCGAGAGACGCCCAGCGCCTTCGCAGCCACCCCGAAATGGACGTCGTCGTCTGCCTCTTCCCGCGAGCTTGCGACTTCGCGCCGTGACGCCGGCTCCGGCATTACCTCGGTGCTCGGCTGCGGTTCAGGACGAGCGTCCGGGATCTCTGACGACTGCGCGTCTTCGTGCGTGGGGAACCTCAGCTCGTCATCAGTTGCGCGCGAGACCGGACGGGGTTCTTCGTCTGCCGCGGTCGGTGCCGGCCGCGGTTCAGGCTCACGAGCGGCGTCTGTCCGGGTCGGGTCTCGGTGGGGTGTGGCCATAGATCGCAGGGTTATTTTCCCTCAAGGTTGAACGATCGGAGCCCGCCGGAGCTTGCGCCCCGACACGGCGGCGTCGGTAACCAAGAGGCGTTTGCGCCACAGAGCCGTGCGGACCTCGCGGACCCGCCTGACGGCTCGCACATCTTCGCCGCAAGCTGGCGCTCGGATTCGCCGCGGTGAGATCAAGCGGCTGCCGTCCCGAACGGCGCTGGGGTCGCCGACGCGGTCGGCCAGCCCGCGGCGTCTCCGAGATGGCACACAAATGCAAAGCGCTGCGCCGCTCGTTGGCTCGGCGAGGCGGTGTCCGCGCTGCTTCCGCTCGCGCTCGGGGTTTGAGGAACCAGCGCCGCCGGTTCAGGCGCTAGCGATGCGACGTAGGTCGTGGCCGGCGAGGCGTGTTGGTTTCCCGCGATGGTCGACTGGCTTTCCGGCGACCTACGCAACGGACCGCACAGCGCCGGGGCCGTTGCTTCGCCCGGTAGCGTCTTGTCGAGATCGCTCACCCCGAGAGCGGCAAAGTCGTAGATATGGTTCCCGTTGTAATCGATTCCGTGGACCACGATCACGGCGTCGCCGTCACGGATCAGGTCGGCGGTGAGCTGGTCGAGAGCGATCGTGCGCTTGTAATGGATGTTCCCGCTTGCCGGATAGCGGTTCAGGTCGATGTTGTTCGGCACGCTTCCGCTGGTGCTGCCCCACTCTGTGAGCGACACCAACGTCGGGCCGTACAAGCGGATGGCGTCTCCGGTGCTGATCGCGATGTGGCCGTTGTGGAGCCGAGCTGAAGCCGCCGTCGGACACTTACCGGTGCCCTCACCGTGAATGTGCGCGAGGTGGGGCGAGCCGTCGAGCAGGCCGTACGTGTTCAAAGTCAAGGTCGCGGTAGTGCCCCGAAGCTCGACGGTGACCGTCCCGCTCCCGGTCACCCGGTTCGTCGGCACCGCGCCCAGCGCGGCCCCGAACCCCTCGAGCGCGGGCCCCGACGATGATGCTGAACTACGCGAGGTGGCCAGAACGACAACCGCGGCCACGCTTCCCGCAAGCCCGACCAGGAGAAGGGCGGCGACCAGCGGCCAGCGATACGCGTGGAAGAACGCCCGCCACCCATAGCCCGCCAGTACCAGGCGTGCGCGCGCGAAGCCCCTCGGCGGGTTAGCGCGTGAGGGCATGTCCGGACGCTCGGGGCTCAATTGGAGCTCGCGCCATTCTTGCTAGTCGGCCGTCAGCTCGCTGGCTCCTCATCTTCGATTATCGAGCACTCGCGTTGGTTTATCAAACGCGCCCGGAACCGCGGCCGGACGGTGGGCGGTCGTGGTTGGTCGAGCGGGCGCCCCACGCTGTAGGTCCGAGAGAGGGTGACGGCCCGCGTGAGCGACTGAGCGCGCGCCGGCTCGCTGTAGCTCCGCGAGGGGCTGACGGCCCGGATGAGCGACAGCGACCAAAATGGTTTCTCGAGGAATCGCCTGACGATTTTGGCTGAGGCCAGGTGGTGTGGTGGCCGCCTACCCCCGGCGCTCTGCGCCGGCGCTCACGGCGTGATCGAGCGTCGTGCTGGGGCGCCGCGGAGCGCGGCTACTGAGGCGGTCGACGGTAGAGTCGCTGTCGGACACGAGTCCCCCTCTCGTGGTCCCGGGCCCGCGCGGTGACGCGCGCCGGGGGCGTTGCTATGCCTGAGGCCTAGGCTACCGCCGCGGGCAAGATGGGGCCCGGATAGAACCCCGCGTCGTCCCAGAGACGCCGAATCCCCCGCCGTGGGGGATTCGCTGATCGGGGCGCCCGGATTTGAACCGGGGACCTCACCGACCCGAACGGTGCGCGCTACCAGGCTGCGCCACGCCCCGATCAGTCCAGTTTGCCACAGCGCCGCGGCGGATGAGGGCCCGCCGGCGTCGCGACTCGAGTCGACAGCGCCCTTACTGACTGCCGCTGGCGGGCCGGTCGCGACCATCTGGCCCCGGCTGTCGCGGCGTCAGGGAAGGATCGGGCCGCCGGCGGAGTTCGTGGCGGTGGTGACCGCGCCAGACGCGGCGTTCCCGGCCGCAGAGACGGTGTTTCCGGCCGCGCCGCCCGCGCCCGACGCCGCGCCACCCACTGCGCCACTAGCGCCCGACACCGCACCACCCGCCGCGCCACTAGCGCCTGACACCGCACCACCCGCCGCGCCAGCAGCGCCCGACACCGCACCACCCGCCGCGCCGCTCGCGCCCGCCACCGCACCACCAGCGCCCGACACCGCACCACCCACCGTCCGGCCGGCCACCGAGACCGCGTTACCCGCCGTTCGGCCGGCCCCCGAGACCGCGTTACCCGCCGTTCGGCCGGCTCCCAAGACGGCGCCGCCGGCCGCGTTCACCGTCTGGCCCGCGGTCTTGGCCGGACCTTGAACGGACCGGTTCTCGGCGCTCGCACCGCCGGGCGCCGCGCCCTGCGTGGCCGCCGCCGCACGGCGGCTGCCCGCCGCTGAAGCGGCGCCGGCGCCGACGGTCCTCGAGGCACGCGCGACCACGGTGCCGGGATGGGTACCCGACCTCGACTTGTGTTGGCTCGCAGTCCGCCAGCCGTGCCGATTCACGGGCGGAACTGTGGCGCTGCCCGTGGTCGCGGCGCGGGCGATCATGCTCTTGCCGGGCATCGTCGTGCCCGATCCACCCCCGCGGGCGGCCGACACGACGGTCGGGCTCGCCGGTCGCGCCGGCCGATTGGCGCCGTGGCCGACCGCGTAGCCGCCGCCGACCGCCGCGACGGCAAGCGCGACGAGCGCCGCCGCGCTCCGCCCGACCGGCGCTTGCGAAAGGGGCTCGCCATACCGCGCCGCCAGCGCGATCAGCGAATCCGCTCGCGCGCCGGGCGCAGCGCCACCGCCGGCGCCCGGTGCGGCGCCACCGCCGGCGCCCGGGCCATCGCCGCCGCCCGCCGCCCGGTGCGCGCGCCACCACGCGATCGGCAGCAGGGCGCCGAGCTTCTCCGCGATGCCGCGGCGCTTGAGCGAGGAGGGGTCGAAGCCGGCCATCCAGGCGTGGCGGCGACAGGCATGGCAGTGAGCCAGGTGGCGCGAGACTTGACGGCGTTCGCGGGTCCCCAACGTCGTTACCGAGCCGGCCTCCGAGCGGTCAATCGCGGCGCGGACGCGCCGGCAGCGCTGGCCACTCTCAAGTTCCGTGAACTCCGCGTTCAGCCGCTTACGAGCGCGGAACAGCGTGCTTTCGACCATCTCCCGCGACATGCCGAGGCGCTCGCCGATGTCCACGTACGAGAGGCCCTCCAGCTCTCGCATGACCAGGATCCGGTGCTGGTTCTCTGACAGGCCCTGAAGCGCCCCGCGCAGGTCGCTCAACCGCTCGCGACTCTCGGCAACCATGTCGGGGGTCGGCTCCGGCGAGCTCAGCCGCGAGGCGAGCGCTTCCGTCTCGCCCTCCGCGTCGAGCGAGACCTCGCTGCACCGCCCGGTGCGCCGGAACTCGTCGATGCAGGCGTTCTTCGCGATCGCGTAGATCCACGGCTTGAACGAGATTGGCTGCTCGGTCGCGCGCAGCCGGCGCAGAGCCGAGATGAAGACCTCTTGCGTGATGTCCTCGGCGCGGCCGTGATCGCGGACCGCGGCAAAGACATAGGCGCTGATGCGGCGGCGATACCGGGAGAAAAGCTCCTCGAACGCGGCGTCGTCGCCCGCACGGATCGCGGACACCAGCTCCCGCTCGGTCGCGTCCGGCTGTGATTGCTTTGCCCTGAGAGCGAATCCGATCGCCAACGTCTACCCCTAGACGGATGATACCCCGGCGGGCACATTTCCAACCGTCGCCGGTCCGTATTTCCGGCAGATGCGGGCTTTTCCGGCTACGGTCGAGCTCTGGCTTGAGGCCATCCGGGCGGAAAGGCATACTTGTGACCATGTAGTGACCGGCACGAGGAGGAATAGACCGATGGCTAATCACCTGACGCCCACCGAACTTGCCCGCGAGTCCGGATTGGAGCGTCGCGACGTGATCCTGAAATGCATCGAGTTGGGCGTGCCGATCTTCAACGGCCGTATCGACAAGACCCTCTTCCTCTCGAGCCTCCGGGAGCCTTCCGCCGCCAGCGCGCAGCGGCCTCAGCCGGCTGGCGCCTAGGCCGGCAGCGCCGCGCCTTCGCTTCCGGGAAGGGAATAGACGTCTGATTACTCCTGCGCCGACTGGCGCAGGAGCGTTGATGTCGTCTGCTCGAGGATCTTGCGCCAGGCCCGCGTCTTCTCGGGCTCGGTCTCGAAGTGCTTGACCACCCTGCGTACGCGGGTGGCCGATATCTCGATCCCGTGGCGCGCGCAGATCCGCTTGAAGCGCGGGTAGTCGTGCGCCAGCTTCAGCGTGACCGACTGGAACCCGTGGCGCGCGATGGCGACGCGCGAGGCGTAGTTCATGACGCCGGTCTGGAACATCAATTCGTCGTTGGGCTCCGGCTCGATCAGGATGATGTCGACGCCGGGATAGCGCTCCTCCCAGCGGCGCGCGAGCTCGTGCAGGCGTTGATAGGCCAGAAGCTTGAACGCCTGATAGCCGATCTGCGGAAACCCCATGTCGGAGACTCGGCGGGCGCGGGACCCGGTCATACTCGGGATCCGTTTCTCGAAGTCGTTGACGTATGGGACGAGCGGATTGATCACGACGATCAACTTCGCGCCCGCCTCGACGGCGATGTCGAGGTTCGTGGTCGAGAGGATGCCCCCATCGATCAGCTCGCGATCCTTGACCCTGACCGGGTTGTAGAGCATCGGCAGCGCCGTGGAGGCGCTGACGGCGCGGGAGATGGGCACGTCGTCCCAGTCTTCGGCCCCGAAGACGATCCGCTCGCAGGTGTCGAGGTCTGTGGCCGCGAGGTAGAGCTCGCGCTGCAGGAGCCGGAAGTCGTTGGTGCGCTCCCCTCCGGCGAGGATCGTGCGAACGTACTTCTCGATTCCCTCGCCGGAGTAGATGCCTGACGGGAGCGACTCCGCCAGGCCGACGGCGATGTCGACAGCGGAAAGCTGACCGCGATCGCGAACCAGCATGCGGATCAGCTGTATGAGCCGCAGCGGAAGCAAAAGGCCGTGAGTCACGAACTCGAGGTAATTGAGGCGCAGCAGCGAGCCGACGCGTGCGTCGGGGAAGGGCGTCGGCGTCTGCTGCACGATCACCCGCATCATCTCTTCGGGCGTGACGCCGTTCGCCACCGCGGCGGCTACGAAGGCGCCGGCGCTCGTCCCCACGTAGACGTCGAAGTCATTGACCGTGCGGTTCACCGAGAGAAGATCGATCGCCCGCAGGGCGCCGATTTCGTACACGCCCCCGGTGAACCCACCGCCGCCGAGGACGAGCGCCGTCTTCGCGCGCGCCCGCCGCTTGCGCCTGGCGGCCTCGCGCGAGCCGGAAGCCGGCCGCTCACCCGCCGCAGCGGTCTCGAGCTTGACCAACTTGCCCATTGCTAACGATTGTACGGAGTCTCTCGAACATGACGACCGAACCTTTCGCGGCCTTCTCGGGTTAGCTCAAACTAGATGCGTGCGTTCCTCGTGGCCCTGGCGACGACTGCCGCACTCGGAATCGGGGCTCCCGCGGGCGCCTCAGCGCAGTCGGCGCGGATGGCACAGCGGGCTCTCCGCAGCACGCTAGTCAAGCGGCTCGTCCAGGCGCGGGGTCGGAGCGGCGGCTACGTCCTTGACCTGAACACCGGGCAGGTGCTGTTCTCCTCGGCCCCCGACGTGCCCCGCATTCCCGCCTCGGTGCAGAAGCTCTACACCACGACCACGGCCCTCCTTCGCTTCGGACCGAGCGCCACGTTGACCACCTCCCTGCTCGGGCAGGGGACGCTGGACTCGCTCGGAGACTGGAACGGCACGCTGTATCTCCGTGGCGCGGGCGACCCCACGTTCGGCTCGGCGAGCTTCGACCAATCGAACTACGGCGCAGGGGCGACGGTGCAGAGCCTGGTCGGCAACCTCGTGGCCCAGACCGGGGTCACCACCGTGCACGGCGCCGTGGTCGGCGACGAGTCGTACTTCGACTCGCTCCGGGGTACGCCGGCCTCGGGCTTCTCCTACTCGTTCTGGGTCGAGGGATCGTTGAGCGCACTGGCCTTCAACCGTGGCGTGCTTGACGGTGGACATTCCTATATCCCGCAACCTGCGGTGTACGCCGCGCGCCAGGTGGTGTCGGCTTTGCGCGCCGCTCACATCACCGTCGCCAAGACGGTGAGCGCAGGCGCGGGCACAACGCCCACGACCGCGCAGGTGCTGGCCTCGGTTCAGTCGCCCACGATCGCCCAGCTGATCTGGCTGACCAACGCGCCGTCTGACAACTTCTTCGCCGAAATGCTGCTCAAGGGCCTCGGCGCTCGGTTCGGTGCCGGCGGCACCACCGCCGCGGGCGCGGCGGTGGTGCGCTCTGAGATGGCCAGCCAGTTCGGGATCGCCCCCCGTTTCAACGACGGCTCCGGCCTGTCGCGCAGCGACGCCACCACGCCGCGCCAGGTCGTCGCGCTGCTGGCCAAGTTGGCCGGCAATCCGTACTTCGTGAGGTCGCTCGCGGTCGCCGGAGAGACCGGCACGCTCCAGCACGAGATGCGTGGCACCGCCGCCCAGGCAAGATGCCGGGGCAAGACCGGCACGCTCAGCGACGTCGCCTCCCTGACCGGCTATTGCCGGGCCCGAGATGGCCACACGCTCGCGTTCGCGTTCCTGATGAACTCGCTGCGCAACCCCAACTTCGGCCACGCGGTCGAGGCCAACATGGCCGTGGCGCTCGCGAAGTACAACGGCTGACCGGCCCAGTAACGACCGCACGCGGGCGCGCCTCAGGACAGCAGCGCACGCAGCCCGGCTTCGTCGAGCACCTCGACGCCCAGACGCTCGGCCTGCGCGAGCTTCGATCCGGGGCTGGCGCCGGCCACCACGTAATCCGTCTTGCCTGACACCGAACCGGTGACCCGGCCGCCGGCGCGAGTGATCATCTCGCTCGCCTGCTCCCGCGTGAGGTCGGGAAGGGTTCCGGTCAGCACGAACGTCTTTCCGGCCATGCGCCCCTCGCCGGGCGCCGGTCCCTCCTCGCGGAAGCGCAGGCCTTCCTCGCGCAGGTCCGCGATCAGGCTCTGCATCTGCGCGTCGTGCAGCTGAGCGTGAATCCTACGAGCCATCTTCGGGCCCACGCCGGACGTCTGCTCGATCTCCTCCGGCGCCGCCTCGAGTAGCGCTTCAACCGAGCGGAACTGCTGGGCCAGGCTCCGTCCGGTGACGTACCCGACATCCTCGATCCCCAGGGCGTAGAGGACCCGTCCGAACGGCTGGCGCCTGGAGTCGGCAATCGCCGCGACCAGCTTCTCGGCCGAGACCCGGCCGAACCCGGTCTGGGAGGCGATCTGTTCCGGATCGAGCCGATAGAAGTCGGCCGCCGTGCGCACCCACCCAAGCTCCATGAACAGGCTCACCTGCTTCTCGCCCAGCCCGTCGACGTCCATCGCCCCGGCGAAGTGCTTGAGCAGCTGCCAGCGCCGGCCGGGGCAGTCGCGGTTGGGGCAGCGCGTGAACACGGAGTCTTCGGGCTTCACCGTCGGGGTATGGCAGATCGGGCATTCGCCCGGCGGCCGCGGGGAGTCCGGGCGATCCGGGCGCTCGGCGACGTGCGGCGCCGGCGAGAGCACCTGCGGGATGACGTCGCCGGCCCGCAGCACGATCACCTCCTCGCCTTCCCGGATGTCCTTGCGCCTGAGGTCCTCCTCGTTGTGCAGGGTCGCCAGCTTGATCGTCACGCCGCCGACGCGGACCGGCTCGAGCATCGCGTAGGGATGCAGATCGCCGAACTTCCCCGGATTCCACCCGATCTGATTGAGGCGGGTGACCGCGGTGGTGGGCGGGAACTTCCACGCGATCGCCCAGCGAGGCTCACGACCCACGACGCCGAGACGCCGCTGGAGCTCGACCTCGTTGACCTTGACCACGACGCCGTCGATCTCGAACTCGAGGGAGCCGCGGCGCTCTTCCCATGAACGGCACTGCGCCACCACCTCGTCCTCCGTGCGCAGCTTCTTGACATCGGGGTGGACCCGGAAGCGATGTTCGCGCAGCCACTCGAGCGCGTCCCAGTGCGAAGCGAAGCTGATGCCCTCGGTGGCACCGATCTGGTAGGCCCAGAACGACAGCGGACGGTCGGCGGCCAGCTTGGGATCGAGCTGGCGGATCGTGCCAGCCGCCGAGTTGCGCGGGTTCATGAAGGTCGACAGGCCCGCCTCGGCGCGCCGTTCGTTCAGCTTGGCGAAGTCGGGCAGCGACATGTACACCTCGCCGCGCACCTCGATCATCCGCGGGGGATCCTCGACGTCCAGTCGCAGCGGGATCGCCGGCATCGTGCGAAGGTTGTGGGTGACGTCCTCGCCGATCTCCCCGTTCCCGCGGGTGGCCCCACGCTCGAACACGCCGTCGCGGTAGATCAGCGAGATCGCCAGCCCGTCGATCTTCGGCTCGGCGACATACTCGAACTGCGGGTCCTCGATCCCTTCCCGCGCCAGGTGGTTGCGCATCCGCTGGATCCAGGCGCGCAACTCGTCGGCCGACCGGGCGTTGGCGAGTGAGAGCATCGCCTGCGGATGGCGCACCTTCTCGAGGTCGCTCACCGGCTCGCCGCCGATCCGCTGGGTCGGCGAGTCTGGGGTCTTCAGCTCCGGGTGGCGCTGCTCGATCGCCCGCAGCTCGTCGAGCAGGGCGTCGTACTCGTCGTCGCCGATCTCCGGATCATCGAGCACGTAGTAGCGGTAGCCGTGGTAGTCGAGCAGGCGCCGGAGCTCGACCGCCCGCTCGGCCGGGTCCATGTCGGTGACCGGCTGCGCCGCGCTCATGATTCGGCGACCTCACGGGCGGCCGGCGCGACCAGACGGGCGAGGTCGTAGCGCTGCAGCGCGGAGAGCCCCCCGCGATCGGTGAGGTCGAAGTGGATCGGGGTCACCGCGATCCGCCCCTCGGCCACCGCGGTCACGTCGGTGCCGCACTCGTCGGCCTCGTAGCTGGCGTCGCCGTAGATCCGGTAGAGCCGGCGGCCCCCGGCGCCTTCGTCGACAAGCGAGAGCTCGTCGCGGTACACCCGCTTGCCGAGGCGCGCCACCTCGACCCCGTCCGGCTCTGTGCCGGGGACGTTGATGTTGAGCAGCGTGCCCGCGGGCAGCGGCACGCTCTCGAGCTCGGCCACGAGCCGAGCGGTGAAGCTTGCCGCGGAGGTGAAGTCGTAGCCCTCGCCGGAGACGAAGTCGAGCTCTAGCGCGTTCGACTGCTGCGAGACGGCGATCCCGGGGAGCCCGAGCACGATCGCCTCGAGCGCCGCCGCCACCGTGCCCGAGTACGTGATGTCGTCGCCGAGGTTCGCCCCGTGGTTGATCCCGGAGACGACGAGCTCGGCCTCGAATCCCTCCACCAGCCCGAGCCGGGCCAGCCGTACGCAGTCCACGGGCGTTCCGTCCGTCGCATAGCCGACGGTTCCGTCGCCGAAGTCGACCTCCTGGACCCAGAGCGGCCGCCGGGTGGTGATCGAGCGCGCCATCGCCGAGCGGTTGCCGTCCGGCGCGATCACCACCAGCTCGATCTCGGGCAGCGCGTTCAGCGCTTGGCGGAGTGCCTGGAGGCCCGCGGCCTCGATGCCGTCGTCGTTGGTCAGCAGTACGCGCATCTCGTCAGTTGATCCTAGCCTCGGGGGCGGGCGTCAGCTCGGTCCCCGACCGCCAGGGACGTCGCCAGGCGGGCGACCACGGTGAGCGGCTCGTCGAGCAACTGGCGCCAGGTGACTCGGATCACCCGATAGCCGGCGGCCACGAGGACGGCGTCGCGCCTGCGGTCGCGTTCGAAGGCGACGCGATGCCCGTGGGCGGCATAGCCGTCGAACTCGACCACGAGGCGGCGGTCGGACCACAGGAAGTCGACCATGTAGCCATGGAGGTGGGCGTTGACCAGCGGCGGCGGCAGGTGCGCGGCTCGCACCAGCCTGCGCATCTCCAGCTCGCCCTTGGACCGGGTGTAGCCCGACGCGTGGCTCGCGATGAGGGCACGGAGGGCGATGACACCGGGACGCCCGGACGCGCGGCCGATTGCCGCCTCGAGCTCGCCGCTCCGCAACAGCCGCAGGCCGTGCGCCTCGGTGAACGCGTCCTCGAGTCGCGCGTCGCCGTCGGCGGCCAGGTCGAGCAGAGTCCTGACCGGTGAGGTGAGCGCAATACCGTCCTTTGGGCGGATATCGACCGAAGTCAGGTGCGCGGTCTGGTGGACGCGGAGTCCGGGGCGCGAGCGCACCTTGCGCCTGAGCACCGTGACATGAACCTCGCCGCCGTCGCGGGGGACCATCGACCACAGCGCCGCCGCCGAGCGGTGGCTGATCACCGCGGCGTTGCCGCAGGCCAGCAGCGCCGCGGTCTCGCGCGCGATCGGTGCGCGCGCCTGGTGCCCGACCAGGTACACGCCGTGAAAGACGCGGTAAAGCGTGCCGTTGGCCACGCGCCGCTTGATGGCGCTGTCGTCGAGGCCGTGCTCGTGCAGCTGCCGGCGTGTCACCAGTCCCTGCTGCCTCGTGGCGGTGCCCGCGATGCGGGCGGTTACCGTGCCGGCCCCCGCCCGACCGACCATTTCATTCCCCGCCCGACCGACCATTTCGTTCCCCGCGTTAGCGGGTCGCGCACGCGGCCGCGATTTTGGTCGCTCACCGCCAGATATCGCGTCCGCGACTGCCCGCCCGCCGCGCGAGGAGCATTTTGGTCGCTCCGGATCCAAAAAACCCACACTGGCCTGAGGCTCGGGGGCCACGAAGTTCGCCCCCGGCCACGGAAATCGCAACCGCCCCGGAATCGCAACCGCCCCCGAAATCGCAACCGCCCCCGAAATCGCAACCGCCCCAAAAAACGCAAGCGCCCCAAAATCCGAACCGCCCCACAGCCAAGCCGCCAAGAGATCGCCCGGCGCTCACAAACTGGACCGTCCAGGCCACAATGAACGGTCCCTACGGCCTCAGGACCCGCTCCCCCCCGTACCCGACCCCCACGAGGTGAAGCCCGTGCGCCGGCGCGGTCGGCCCCGCCGCCGCCCGTGGCCGCCCGCCGAGCAACCCCACGAACTCCTCCACCGACCGCCGCCCGCCGGCGACCTGCAGCATAGTGCCCACCAGCACCCGGTTCATCCCCCGCATGAAGGCGTCGGCCTCGATCCAGAACGACAACACGTCCCCGCTCGCGTCGCGCCGCCAGAACGCCGCGTACACCTCTCGCTCGAAGCGCACGTGGTAGCTCTCAGAGGGCGTGAACGCGGTGAAGTCGTGCGTCCCCACCAGCGCCGCCGCGCACGCGTCGAGCGCCGCCGAGTCGACCCCGAACGGCCAGTGCAGCACCCGCCCCCGCTCGAGCGCCTCCCGCCCCCGCCGGGCGAGCACGCGGTAGCAGTACGCCCGGCTGGTCGCGCTGCGCCGGGCGTCGAACCCGTCATCGACGGCCGCGCACGACAGCACCGCCACATCGTCGGGAAGCAGCGCGTTCAGCGACTCAACCCTCGCCGGCGGCCCCACATACGAGGCTACCTGCCCCCAGGCGTGCACGCCGGCGTCGGTCCGCCCGGCCACCGTCACCGCAATCCCGGGCACCCGCAGCACGACGGCGAGCGCACGCTCGACCTCGTCCTGAACCGTACGCCGACCCGGCTGAGAGGCCCAGCCCGCGAACCCCCTACCGTCGTACTCCAGCCGAAGCCGGCTGAGCACTACACCAGCTCGAGCAGAACCATCTCCGTCGCGTCGGACCGGCGCGGCCCGAGCTTCAGGATCCGCGTGTAGCCGCCCGGCCGCTCCACGTATCGCGGGGCGACCTCCTCGAACAGCTTGTAGACGGTGAACTTGTCCTGACCGAGCGCGGAGAGCGCCTGGCGGCGCGCGTGCAGGTCGCCCCGCTTGGCCAGGGTGATCAGCCTCTCGAGCTCGGGCTTGACCGCCTTGGCCTTCGCCTCGGTGGTCCGGATCCGCTCGTGCTGAATCACCTCCTTGGAGAGGTTCATCAGCAACGCCTTCCGATGGGACGCGGTGCGCGAGAGCTGGTATCGCTGTCGTTGGTGTCGCATGACTGAGACCGGGACCTTACCGAGGCCGAGACCGAGACCGGTGTGACCGAGACCGGTGTGACCGAGACCGGTGAGACCGAGACCGAGACGGAGACCCCACGGCGAAGCTACTCGCCCCGGAGCCCGAGCCCGCGGGCGTGAAGCGTCTCGATCACCTCGTCGATCGACTTCTTGCCGAAGTTCGGGATCGCGTTCAGCTCGCCCTCGGTCTTCGAGACGAGATCGCCGACCGTCTGGATGCCCGCGCGCTTCAGGCAGTTGTAGGAGCGCACTCCGAGCTCGAGCTCCTCGATCAGGATGTCGTCCATCGCGTTCGGCGGCCGCGATGGGGCGCCCGCCACGCCGGCGCCCGCCATCCCGGGCTCGAGCACCCCCGGCGTCCCCGCCTCGCGCAGCTCGACCACGCGATCGGCGTCGGTGAAGATGGCCAGCTGGGAGATCAGGATCTCGGCCGCCTCGCGCAGCGCCGCGTGGGGGTCGATCGAGCCGTCGGTCTCGATGTCGAGTGTCAGCTTGTCGAAGTCCGTGCGCTGGCCGACGCGAGCCTGCTCGACGTTGTAGGCGACGCGGCGCACCGGGGAGAAGATCGAGTCGATCGGGATCACGCCGATCGGCTGGTCTGCGGACTTGTTCTCCTCCGCCGGGCGGTAGCCGCGGCCGCGGCCGATGGTCAGGTAGACCTCGAGCTTGGTCTTGCGCTCGAGCGTGGCGATGTGCGCGTCGGGGTTCAGGATCTCGACGCCGGAGGGCAGGTCGATGTCCTTGGCGGTGATGTCGCCCGGTCCGGTGACGACCAGCGGCGCCTCGATCTCGGTGGCGTCCGAGTGCATCCGGCAAACCACGCCTTTCAGGTTCAAGACGATGTCGGTCACGTCCTCCTTGACGCCCCGGATGGTGGAGAACTCGTGGGCGACGCCTTCGATCCGCACAGAAGTCACCGCGGCCCCCGCCAGGGACGACAGGAGAACGCGTCGCAGCGAGTTGCCGAAGGTGTAGCCGAAGCCGCGGTCGAGGGGTTCGATGGTGAACGAGCCGCGGTTGTCGTCGACACTCTCGCTGGAGATTCGGGGGACTTGGAAGTCGAGCATCAGGGTCCTAACGTCGTTGGGTTACTGCCGCCGCCGAGGCGGCTGTCGGCGCCGCGCACCAGCCAACCGGCCCGCGCGGCCAAGAAGAGTTACTTCGAGTAAAGCTCGACGATCAGCTGCTCCTGCACCGGCGCGGCGATCTCCCGCCGCTCGGGCTTGCGGAGCACCTTCGCCGTGAGCGAGTCGTGGTCGGCCTGCAGCCACGCCGGCACCTGCCCGGTCAGCTCGGTGGCGTCGCGAATCACCTGCGTCGCGGTCGAGCCGGTGTGGATCGCGACAACGTCGCCATCCCGGAGCTGATAGGAGGGGATGTTCACGCGGCGGCCGTTGACGGTCCAGTGGCCGTGCAGGATCAGCTGCCGGGCCTGACGCCGGGAGGCCGCGAAGCCGAGCCGGACGAGGACGTTGTCGAACCGGCACTCGAGCATCCGCAACAGGTTCTCGCCCGTGATCCCGGGCTGGCGCGAGGCCTTCTCGTAGTAGTTCCGGAACTGCTTCTCGAGCACGCCGTAGTAGCGGCGGGCCTTCTGCTTCTCCCGCAGCTGGACGCGGTACTCGCTCTGCCTCTGGCGACCGCGGCCGTGTTCGCCGGGCGGGTAGGAGCGCCGCTCGACGCCGCACTTGTCGGTCAGGCAGCGCTCGCCCTTGAGGAAGAGCTTTTGCCCCTCCCGGCGGCACTGCTTGCACTGGGGTGAGCTGTCACGAGCCATCAGACACGCCTCCGTTTCCGAGGCCGGCAGCCGTTGTGCGCCTGGGGAGTGACGTCCCTGACGTTGGTCACGTCGAGGCCGGCCGCCTGCAGCGAGCGGATCGCCGTCTCCCGGCCCGACCCGGGACCCTTCACGAAGACCTCGACCCTCTGCATGCCGTGCTCGATGCCCTTGCGCGCCGCGGCATCCGCGGTCACCTGGGCGGCGAACGGCGTCGACTTGCGCGAGCCCTTGAAGCCGGCCCCGCCGGCGGACTCCCACGCGATCACGTTGCCCTCGCGGTCGGTGAGGGAGACGATCGTGTTGTTGAACGAGGTCTTGATGTGCGCCTGGCCGATTGGCACGTTCTTGCGCACGCGGCGACGGCCGCGCTGAGGTCTACGGGGGGCTGGACTCACTTCTTACCGGCCTTCTTCTTTCCGGCCACCTGCATGCGCTTCGGGCCTTTGCGCGTGCGCGCGTTGGTCTTCGTGTTCTGACCGCGCACGGGCAGGCCACGGCGGTGGCGCAGGCCCCGATAGCAGCCGATCTCCTGCAGGCGCTTGATGTTCTGCGAGCGCTCACGGCGCAGGTCGCCCTCGACGGTGAGCGAGCCGTCGATCGCGTCGCGCAGCTTGATCACCTCGTCCTCGGTGAGGTCGCGGACCTTGCGGTCGGGCTCGATCCCAGCCTCGGCGAGGAGCTTGTTGGAGGTCGAGCGCCCGACGCCGTAGATGTAGGTCAGCCCGATTTCGACGCGCTTGTTGAGAGGGATGTTGACGCCGGAGATACGTGCCATGGCTCAGCCCTGCCTCTGCTTGTGACGCGGATTCGAGCAGATCACGAGGACCCGTCCATGCCGGCGGATGATCTTGCACTTCTCGCACATCGGCTTGACCGACGGTCGTACTTTCACGCTCGCTTCGCTCTCATCGTGAGGTATTGGTAGGTCCACCAGCACGGCTCTGGCGACCGGTACGGTCGCCGCTACCGCGCCGAGGAGCGGCCCGTGACGCAGAATCGTCTGCGCTCTGGGCGCACCGGACGCATGTTAGCAAGGTGGATGGGCCGCGCTTCGCGCGGCATCCGTGGGTCCGAATACTCCGAGCCACCGCGCCCGGACCGCGGCGAAATCCCTCAGGCCGCCGCCCGGCCGCCCCTCGCCTCGTGCCAGGGCGTGAGGATCCGCGGCCCTTCAGCGGTGACCGCGATCGTGAACTCGAAGTGCGCCGCCAGCGAGCCGTCCTGGGAGTAGATCGACCAGTGGTCTTCGGCAATCCGCACCGCGTGGCGCCCGGCGGTTACCATCGGTTCCACGGCCAGGACCATGCCCTGCTCGAGGACCACGCCCGTGCCCGGATTGCCGTAGTTGGGAATCTGGGGATCCTCGTGCATGGAGCGGCCGATTCCGTGCCCCACCAGCGAGCGGACGATCGACAGCCCGGCGGCCTCGACGTGGGCCTGGATGGCATGCGAGACATCGCCGAGCCGGTTGCCGGCGCGGCACTCCTCGGCGCCGCGATACAGCGACTCCTCGGTGACCGTGAGCAGCTTGCGGGCAATCGGCGAGACCGGGCCGACCGGGAAGGTCCGGGCGGCGTCGGCGACCCACCCGTCCAGCACCACCCCGATGTCGACCGAGAGGATGTCTCCGCGCCCGAGCCTGTAGGGGCCGGGGATCCCGTGAACGATCATCGAGTTCGGCGAGGCGCAGATCGAACCGGGGAAGCCGCGATACCCCTTGAATGCGGGCTCGGCTCCCTGAGAGCGGATGAACTTCTCGGCTGCCGAGTCGAGCTCGCGGGTGGTGACGCCGGGCCGGATCTTGCCGGCGAGCAGGTTCATCGTCTTGACCAGCACCGCCCCGGCCGCGGCCATCCGCTCGATCTCCTGTGGACTCTTCTTGACGATCACCGCGAGCGCTCCGCTAGACGTTCTCCTCCAGGCGGAGCGTGGCGATCACCGCGCGGATGTGGTCGTGGACGTCGTCCGCCGGGCGGGTTCCGTCGATCCGGCGCATGAGGCCGTGGTCGTCGTAGTACTCGATCAGCGGCTCGGTGTTCTCGTGGTAGACGCGCAGGCGGTTCTCGATCACCTCGGGCTTGTCGTCGTCCCGTTGGACGAGCTGCGATCCGTCCTGGTCGCAGACCCCCTCGCGCCTGGGCGGGTCGAAGTCGATGTGGTAGTTGTGGCCCTCCTTCACGCACACACGCCGGCCGGACAGCCGCCGGATCACCTCCACGTCGGGCACGTCGATGAGGAGCGCCGCGGTCACCCGACGGCCCAGGTCGTGCAGCTGCTTCTCGAGCGCCTTGGCCTGCTCGATCGTGCGCGGGAAGCCGTCGAGGATGAAGCCGTCCCGCGCATCCTCCTCCTGCAGGCGCTCGACCGCCATCGCGACGATCAGGGCGTCCGGCACGAGCTCACCGGCATCCATGTACTTCTTGGCCTCGAGCCCGAGCTGGGTGCCCTGCTTGACGTTCGCGCGGAGCATGTCGCCGGTCGAGATGAAGGCCAGCTGGAAGTCGTCGCGCAGACGATCGGCCTGGGTGCCCTTCCCGGCCCCGGGCGGGCCGAAGAGGATCAGGTCGAGCTCGGACACGCGCTCACTCTACTTGAGGAAGCCCTCGTAGTTGCGCATCATCAGCTGCGCTTCGAGCTGCTTCATCGTGTCGAGCGCGACTCCGATCACGATCAGGATCGAGGTGCCGCCGAAGAAGAAGTTGGCGCTCGTCTGGTTGATCAGGATCGTCGGCAGCGCGGCGATCGCGGCCAGGAACAGGGCGCCGGGGAAGGTCAGCCGCGCGAGGATCCGGTCCAGGAACTCGGCCGTCGGCCGGCCGGGTCGCACGCCGGGGATGAATCCCCCGTACTTCCTCAGGTTCTCGGCCTGATCGACCGGGTTGAACGTCACCGCGGTGTAGAAGTAGGTGAACAGGATGATGAAGATGCTCTCGCCGAGGACGTAGTGCCAGCTCTGCGGGCTGAAGAATGTGGCCACATGGGTGGCGAAGTTGTTGCGGTTCTGGCCGAGGAGCTGTCCTATCGTCGGTGGGATGGCCATGATCGAGGCGGCGAAGATGACCGGGATGACCCCGGCCATGTGGACCCGCAGCGGCAGGTAAGTCTGGCCGCCCTGGGTCATCCGGCGGCCGATCACCCGCTTGGCGTACTGGATCGGGATCCGCCGTTGGCCCTCCTGGACGAACACGATCGCCGCCACCACGCCGATCGCGATGAACGGCATGATCACCCGGAATACCTGGTCGGGGTTGTTCCACCACGACTGGACGCCGCTGGGGATCCGGGCCACGATCGAGGCGAAGATCAGCAGCGAGATCCCATTGCCGATCCCGCGCTGGGTGATCAGCTCGCCCATCCACATCAGCAGGATCGTCCCGGCGGTCAGCGAGAGGACGATCAGGAACACCTTGGCCAGGGTGAAGTTCGAGATCAGCGTGGCGCCCGCCTGCTTCTCGAAGCTGCGGAACAGAAACACGTAACCGATCGACTGGGCGAACGCGAGGCCGACGGTCAGATAGCGCGTGTACTGGGTGATCCGCGCCTGCCCCACCTCGCCTTCCTTGGAGAGCTTCTCCAGCGAGGGGACGACCACCTGCAGCAGCTGCAGGATGATCGACGCGGTGATGTAGGGCATGATCCCGAGCGCGAAGATCGCGATCCGCCCGAGTCCGCCGCCCGAGAACAGGTTGAGCAGCCCGAGGATCGAGTTCCCGCCGAAGTTCTGTTGGATCGCGCTGACCGCGGAGGAGTTGATCCCCGGCGCGGGGATATGGGTGCCGACCCGGTAGAGAAGCAGGATCCCGGCGGTGAACAGGACCTTGTTGCGGATCTCGCGGATCCGGAAGGCGCCGAGGATCGTCGAGACCACTCGCGCTCCTCCTAGCGAGCGTCGGGCGTATCCGACCCGGGCAGGGGCGCAGAAGGCCCGGCGTCGACGTGCGCGGCGGCGATCACCACCTGGCAGCTGCCGCCGGCGGCCTCGATCTTCTCCCGCGCGCTGGCCGAGAAGGCGTGCGCGTGGACGGTCAACGGCTTGCTCAGCTCGCCTGTGCCGAGCACCTTCACCGGGATGCCCTTGCGCTTGGCCAGCCCCGCGGCGCTGAGCGCCTCGAGCGTCACGGCCGCCCCGGCGTCGAAGCGCGCCTCGAGGTCGAGCAGGTTCACCGGCTGGGTGTGGGTCCGGAAGGGCTCGAACGGCATCGACTTCTTCATATGCGGTCCGCGCAGCTTGCGCATCCGCATGTGGATCGGGTTCTGGCCGCCCTCGAAGCGAGCCCGGCGCTTGGCGCCCGAACGCGAGCCCCACCCCTTCTGGCCGCGCCCGGCGGTCTTCCCGGTGCCCGAGCCCTCGCCCCGGCCGACCCGCTTGCGGGCCTTCCGCGAGCCCGGGGCCGGCTGCAGGTTGTGCAGGCCGATCCGCTCTTCCGGCGCCTCAGCCATCGCTCGAGACCTCGACCAGATGCTGGACCTTGTAGATCATCCCGCGCAGCTGCGGCGAGTCCGGATGCTCGACGGTGTGCCCGATTCGCCGCAGGCCCAGCGAGCGCAGCGTCTCCAGCTGGCGCTTGTCGCAGCCGTTGCGCGACTTCCGCTGCGTGATTCGAACGTTGCTCACGAGGACACCTCGCGCTCCTCAAGCCCGCTCCGCTCCTCGAGCCCGCTCCGCTCCTCAAGCTCGGCCCGCTCCTCAAGCCCGCTCCGCTCCTCAAGCTCGGCTCGCTCCTCGAGCCCGTCGAGCGCTGCGTCCGCGGTCGCGGAGGAAGCGGACGGCGAGGCGTCGGCATCGGACACTCGCGGCCGTTCCGACTCGCCATAACCGTTCGTCCCTGAAGCGGTGTCCGAGGCTGACGCCTCGCCGTCCGCCAATCCGAGCACCCGCGCCACCGACAGCCCACGCAACTCAGCCACCTCATCAGGCGTCCGGAGCGACTCGAGCCCCGCCATCGTCGCCTTGACCAGGTTGATCGGGTTCTGCGAGCCGAGGCTCTTCGAGAGGATGTCGTGGATCCCGGCCAGCTCGAGCACCGCGCGCACGCCCCCGCCGGCGATCACGCCGGTTCCGGGGGCGGCAGGCTTGAGCAGCACCCGGCCCGAGCCGAACACGCCGAGCGTCTGATGGGTGATCGTCGAGCCGTGCTTGGGCACCCGGAACAAATTCTTCTTCGCCCGCTCGACGCCCTTCTGAATCGCCACCGGGACCTCGTTGGCCTTCCCGTAGCCGATCCCGACGACCTCCCGTTCGTCCCCGACCACGACCAGCGCGGTAAAGGAGAAACGGCGACCGCCCTTGACCACCTTCGCCACTCGGTTGATCTCCACGACCCGCTCCTGCAGGTCGAGTCCGGTGGCGGAAACTGTTCGATCGCGTGCCATCAGGTCGATCCAGGGTAGCGGCTCACAACCGCAGCCCGCTCTCGCGCGCGCCGTCGGCGAGCGCCTGGACGCGCCCGTGGTACTGGTAGCCGCCGCGATCGAACACCGCCACCTGGACCCCGGCCGCGCGGGCGCGGTCGGCCAGGAGCGCGCCGGCCCGGTGGGCCTGCTCAACCGGCTTCAGCGGGCGCAGCTCGGCTTCGGTCCAGTTGACCGCGGCCAGCGTCCGGCCGGCGTCGTCGTCGATCAGCTGGGCGGAGATGCCGCGATTGGAGCGGAACACCGAGATCCGCGGTCGCTCGGCGGTGCCGTGCACCTTGGCACGCACCCGCCGACGGCGCCTCAGGCGGCGAGCCGGCTTGGTCACCACGGTCATGCCCGCTTACCTACCTTCCGGGCGACGTACTCGCCCTCGTAGCGGATTCCCTTGCCTTTGTAGGGCTCCGGCTTGCGCTGCTTGCGGATGTACGCGGCCACCTCGCCGACCCTCTGCTTGGAGGCGCCACGCACGACGATCCGCGTCGGCGACGGAACCTCGAACTCGATCCCGTCCGGCGCCTTGACCGACACCGGATGGGAGTAGCCGAGGGCCAGCTCGAGGTCGCGGCCGCGCAGCTGCGCTCGGTAGCCGACGCCCTGGATCTCGAGCCGCTTCTCGAAACCGTCGGTCACGCCCTGGACCATGTTGGCCACGAGGGTGCGAGTGAGTCCGTGCAGCGCCCGGTGCTCGCCGCGGTCGGTGGGGCGGCGGACGATCAGCTGGTCGTCGAGCTGCTCGATCTCGATATCGCGGTGGACTCGCTCCGAGAGCTCGCCCCGCGCGCCTCTGACCGTCACCCGCTCGGGCTCGATCGCCACCGTCACGCCGCCGGGCACGGGGATGGGTTGGCGTCCGATCCGCGACATGGCTACCAGACCCTGGCCACGACCTCGCCGCCGACGCCCTCGCGGCGGGCGTCGTGGCCGGTCATGACCCCTTTGGAGGTCGAGATGATCGCGGTGCCCATTCCGCCCTGAACCCGCGGGATGTGATCGTGGTCGACGTACGTGCGCTGTCCCGGCCGCGAGACGCGCTCCAGCCCCGAGATCACCGGCCGGCGATCGTCGGTGTACTTGAGCGTGACGGTGAGCTCCTCGCCCGGACGGCCGCCCGAGGCGGGATGGACGTCGTAGCCGTCGATGTAGCCCTGCTCCTCGAGGATCCGGGCCACCTCGGCCTTGAGCCTGGAAGCGGGGATCGTGAAGTCGCGGTGCTGGGCCTTGGCGGCGTTGCGCAGCCGCGTGAGCAAGTCGGCGATCGGGTCGGTCATGGACATGGTTGCCGCCCTCTCCTCACCAGCTCGACTTGGTCATGCCGGGGATGTAGCCGTTGTGGGCCAGCTCGCGCAGGCAGATCCGGCACACCCCGAACTTGCGGTATACGGCGCGCGCGCGGCCGCACCGGCGGCAGCGGCTGTACGCCCGGGTCTTGTACTTCGGAGTCCGCTGCTGGCGGACACGCTGTGAGATCTTGGCCATAGCTCCTTATGCTTCGGTTGCGGCCGGCGGGCGGCCATCCTTGGTGAACGGCATGCCGATGGCCTCGAGCAGAGCGAAGGCCTCGTCGTCGGTGCGCGCCGTGGTGGTAATCGTGATGTCGAGGCCGCGGACCTGGTCGATCTCGTCGTAGTCGACCTCGGGGAAGATGATCTGTTCGCGCACGCCCATCGAGTAGTTTCCGCGCCCGTCGAACGCGCGTGGGTTGAGGCCACGGAAGTCCCGGATGCGGGGAATCGCCACCGACATCAGCCGGTCCAGGAACTCGTAGGAGCGCTCGCCCCGGAGCGTGACGGCGACGCCGACCGGCATCCCCTCGCGCACCTTGAACTGCGCGATCGACTTGCGCGCCCGGCGCACGTTCGGCTTCTGGCCGGTGATCGTGGCGAGCTGCTCGCTCGCCGCCTCGAGCAGGCGCGCGTCCTGCTTGGCCTCGCCGACGCCCATGTTGACCGTCACCTTCTCGATCTTCGGCGCCTGCATCAGGGTCGAGTAGCCGAACCGCTGCATCAGCGCGGGCCGGATTTCCTCGTTGTACTTGGTCTTGAGTCTTGCCGTGGCCATCAGTCGAGCCTCGCTCCGCTTCTCCGGGCAACCCGGTAGCGCTTGCCTTCCTCCACCTCGATCCCGACCCGCGTCGGCCGGCCGTCGCGGGGATCGATCAGCATCACGTTCGAGAGGTGGATCGGGCCCTCTTTCTCGATCACGCCGCCGACGTCCTCGGCTCGCTGTGCCCCGGCGACCTGGCGCGGACGGGTGTGGCGCTTGACCATGTCGAGGCCCTCCACGTACACGCGGTGCTTGCCGGGATCGACGCGCAGCACCTTGCCGCGCTTGCCGCGGTCCTTGCCGCCGACCACCATCACCTCGTCGTCGGTCTTGACTCTGGCGGGCATGCTCACAGCACCTCCGGGGCGAGGGAGACGATCCGCATGAAGTTGCGCTCCCGCAGCTCGCGCGCGACCGGGCCGAAGATGCGGGTGCCGCGCGGGTTGCCCTGGCCGTCGATCAGCACGGCGGCGTTCTCGTCGAAGGCGATGTAGGTGCCGTCCTCGCGGCCGTAGGACTTCTTGGTCCGCACCACGACGGCGGTGACCACGTCGCCCTTCTTGACCGAGCCCTGCGGGATTGCCGCCTTGACCGTCGCGGTGATCACATCACCGACGCCGGCGTAGCGGCGGCGATGGCCGCCCTTGACCCGGATGACCAGGATCTCGCGAGCGCCGGTGTTGTCGGCGACCCGCAGTCGCGTCTCGTTCTGGATCACTGCGCGCGCTCCACCACTTGGACGAGCCGCCAGCGCTTGGTCCGCGACAGCGGCCGGCTCTCACGCACGATCACGGTGTCGCCGGCGTGGGCGAGGTTGCCCTCGTCGTGCGCGTGCAGTGTGCTCGAGGTGCGGACGATCTTCGCGTAGCGCCGGTGGCGACGAGCCACGTCGATGCGGACGGTGATCGTCTTGTCGGGGCGGTCGGAGACGACCACGCCCTGTCGGGTCTTCTGGCGCCCGGGTTCGCGTTCGCGCGGAGGCGTCGGCTCGCCGCTCGGCGTCGCTTGGGCCTTGGCGCGCGCGCGCTGGCGCTCGACCCGGCGGGCCCGCGCCTTGCGCCGGCGCTCCGCGGCGCGCTGCGCCTGGCGCTCCTCGGGGGTCCGCGCGCGCCCCGGCGCGGCCGTGGCCGCTCTGGCGGCCCGGGCCCGCCGGCGCCGCTCCTTGGGCGCCAGCACCTCGACCGGCTCGCGCGCCGCCGGCGCCTCCGGCGGCGTGGCCTCGGTGGCCTCGGCCACGGGCTCGTCGGTTGTCGCTTCAGCGTTGTTCGGTTCTTCAGCCATTGTCACGTTTCTCGATATCCAGTTGGCGCTCCCGCGCGACCGTCAGGGCACGGGCGATCTCCCGCTTGGCGCGGCCGAGACCGGCGGTGTTGTCGAGCTCTCCGGTGGCGTGCTGGAAGCGCAGCCCGAACAGCTCGCGCCGCGCCGTCGCGACGTGCACGCGCAGCTCGGCGTCCGACAGGTCTCTGAGCTCGGCGGCCTTCACTGCTGGTCCTCGCGCAGGACGAACTTGGTCTTGACGGGCAACTTGTGACCGGCCAGCCGCATCGCCTCACGCGCGAGCGGCTCGGGCACGCCGGCCAGCTCGAACATCACCCGGCCCGGCTTGACCACCGCCACCCAGCCCTCGGGCGATCCCTTTCCGGACCCCATCCGGGTCTCGGCCGGCTTCTTGGTGTACGGCTTGTCGGGGAAGACGTTGATCCAGACCTTGCCGCCGCGGCGGATCTTGCGCGTCATCGCGATCCGGGCGGCCTCGATCTGGCGGTTCGTGAGCCAGCCCGAATCGAGCGCCTTGAGGCCGTACTCGCCGAACTGAACCTTGGTCTGCCCGCGTGAGAGACCGGCCCGGCGTCCGCGATGGTGCTTGCGGTGTCGGACACGCTTAGGGGCCAGCATCAGGCACCGCCTCCACCGCCGGAACCACCGGCACCCTCGGATCCGCGGGGAGCGCCGCCACCGCCATTGCCGCCGTTGCCCCGCGGGCCGCGACCGCCCCCAGGAGCCCCCGGCTCGCGGCCACCGCCGGTGCCGCGGCCGGTGGCCGGCCCACGACCGCCGCCACCTCGGCCGCGTCCGCCGGGACCACCCGGACCACGTCCGCCGCCCTGGCCGCCAGGTCCGCGACCGCCTTGGCCGCCACCCTGGCCGCCGGGTCCGCGACCACCCGGGCCGCCGGCCCCGCGTCCGCCACCCGGGCCGGCCGGCCCGCGCGCGCCCTGGCCGCCGCGGCCGCCGCCCTGGCCGCCAGGTCCGCGACCACCCGGGCCGCTACTCTGTTCGCCGAGTCCGCGACCACCGAG
>JAFAXX010000180.1 GCA_019240655.1 Solirubrobacterales bacterium | reverse complement strand
CAGCGCCCACGCCGCCACCCTCCACAGGACTCTCCCGCTCGCCCGCACGGCGGCGGAATATAACAGGCGCGCTGGGCTTCTCCGGTACTATGACGGTGCAGGGTTCGCGAAGCGCAGTGCCTAGTGGGGAGGGACGATGAAGATGCTTCCGGGGGCAGACGGCCGGGGCCGGAGCCGGCGGGGATTCATGTTTACTGCGGCCGCCTGCGGGGTGATCGCCGCCCTGGTCGTGCTTGCGTTGGGCATCCACCTCAGTGCACCCGCGCCGGCGGCGTCCGCGGCCGAACCCGCCGCCGCGCCCGCCGGGGGCTTCCTCGGCACCGAGGCGCCGACGCCGCTCAGCGCCGCCGCTCCCCTGGCCTCGCCCGCGGAGACGCTGCCGGCCAGGTTCCAGGACACCACGGTGCGGTCGGGGCTAACGCATCCCACCGTGGTCAGGTTCTCCCGGGACGGTCGCGTCTTCGTGGCCCAGAAGAACGGCGAGATCTTCGTCTACGACTCGCTGACCGATACGACCCCGACGCTGTTCGCCGACCTCCGCACGGAGGTCGACGACTACTGGGACCGCGGTCTGCTCGGCCTCGCGCTGGACCCGCATTTCCCGCAGCGTCCATACGTGTACGCCCTGTTCACCTATGACGCGCCGATCGGCGGGACGGCACCCGTGTACAACGACAGCTGCAGCGATCCCAACGGCGCCGGCTGCGTGGTCAGCGGGCGCCTGGTGCGGCTGACGGCCAGCGGCGACCATTCCATCTCCGAGCAAACGCTGATCAAGGATCAGTGGTGCCAGCAGTTCCCCAGCCACTCCATCGGCGCGCTCGAGTTCGGACCCGGCGGCAATCTGTACGTGAGCGGTGGAGAAGGGGCGAGCTTCTACTACGCCGACTACGGCCAGACCAACAACGCGTGCGGCGACCCGCCGAGCCCCGCGGGCACCGGGCTGAAGCCGCCCGCGGCCGAGGGCGGCTCGCTTCGCGCCCAGAGCGCTCGCCGGCCCGCCGGCGAGCCGACGTTGTTGAGCGGGGCAGTGCTTCGCGTCGATCCGGCCACCGGAGACGCGGTCGCCGGTAACCCGCTGACCGGCGATGCCAACCGCCGTCGCATCGTCGCCTACGGGCTGCGAAATCCTTTCCGCTTCACGCTCCGCCCTGGCACCGCCGATCTGTGGATCGGTGACGTCGGCTGGGACACGTGGGAGGAGATCGACCGCGCGCCCTCGCCGACGACGAAAGTTCAGAACTTCGGCTGGCCCTGCTACGAGGGCGCCGCCCCACAGAGCGCCTATCAGAACCTCCACCTGAACAGCTGCTCGACGCTTGCCAGCACGTCGGTCACCGCGCCCTATTACACCTACAAGCACTACAAGGCGCTGTTCTCCGGCGACAAGTGCCCCACCACCAGCTCGGCGATCAGCGGCCTCGCCTTCTATACGCACGGTGCCTACCCCAGCTCCTACGACGGTGGCCTGTTCTTCGCCGACTACTCGCGCAAGTGCATCTACTTCATACCCAAGGGCTCCAACGGCCTGCCCGACCCCTCACGCGTGGAGTCGTTCGTCACCGGAGCGCCGGGGCCGGTGGACCTCGAGATCGGCCCGGGCGGCGATCTCTTCTACCCCGGCTACGACGACGGCACGATCCACCGGATCACCTACCGGAGCGGGCCGCCGCTGCCCGCAGACGCACCGTAGGCGCTTAGCCCGGCGGCGTGAGGTTTCGATGCCAGCGTCAGCGCTCCGGCGACGGCCAGACGGCTGAGGCGCTCGCCCTACGGCCGGTCCCCGTCCGCTCTTGACGCAGCCAGCGAGTCGACCACTCGGCGCTCATGGGTGCCGATCCCGATCATCCGGCGTTCCTCGTCGACGACCTCGACGTCGAATCGCAGCTTACGCCCGTCGCGCACTTCGCGGAGCCGAGCCCGCGCGACACAGCGCGCGCCCGGCCGGGCCGCGCCGACGTGCCTGACGCAGACCTCGAAGCCGACGGTCGCCTTGCCGTCGGGCAGGTGCGGATGCACCAGCCTTGCCGCGGTTCGCTCCATCATCGCGATCATCGCCGGCGTCGAGAGGACCGAAAAGCCAAGCGTGCCGCCAATGTCCGTCAGGAGCTTCCCCTCGACGCGGAATTCGTGACTGGCTTCGATCCCGACCTCGACGGACACCCGCGCACTGTAGCGCCGGAGAACTTCTCACCCGGCGAAGATCGCCTCCGGCAGCAGGGCGCTGACGATGTACTGGCCGGCGTCGACGATCTCCGAGATCTTCAAATCGACGGCCAGGCTGCAGAGCACGTACGCGTCCTCGCGCCCGAGGCCATAGGTCGACGTGAGGTGGACGATCATCGCCCGGATGGCGTCCTGTGAGGCGACGTAGAGATCCCCACCCACCCCCGTGGTCCCGTAGAACGGCGCCGAGTCCACCCGTGGCGTCAGCGGCGCGGGGGTGCGGAATTGCGGCGCGGGGATCGCGCGGCCCTTCTGCAAGGTGAAGCGCAGGGAGGCGAACATCGGCGCCTCGATTCCGGTCACGCAGACCTCGCCGTCACCCTGGGCGCCATGGGCGTCACCACACGAGAACAGCGCCTCGGGGACCTCGACGGGCAGATACAGCGTCGAGCCGCGAATCAGCTGACGCGTGTCCATGTTGCCGCCGAACGTCCCCGGCGGCATCACCGGCTGCGCTCGGGCTCCGGCCGGACAGACCCCCATGGTCCCGAAGAACGGCTCGAGCGGGATCGCGATGTCCTCGCGCAGGTACGCGACGTCGCCGTGCGAGAGGTCGAAGATGCGCAGGTAGGCGTCCGGGAAGTCGTCGGGCAGCAGGCCGAGCCCGGGCAGCACCGCGGTCCAGCCCCAGCCCTGGGTGTGGATGTCGAGCACCTCGATCGCGAGCGTGTCGCCCGGCTCGGCGCCCCGGATACCGATCGGGCCGGCGAGCGGATACAGGCGGTCGAAGTCGAGCCCGGCGATGACGCTCGCGTCCGAGTCCGGCCCGATCTGGTTGTCGCTGACGTCGCGCGTCCACACCACGACCGTGTCGCCGGAGTCGATCGCGAGCGCCGGCTCGTTGCCGACATCCCAGGTGTAGTGGACCCGTTCGTCCGACCAGCGATGCGTGCGCGGCATCAGGCGACCTCCAGGCTCGGGGACGGGGGCAACGGTAACCGACGACGCCTGGGGAGGCAATCGACGCCGGCGGCGGGGCGGCTCCGCGAGGGTGTGTTGGAAATCGACTCCCGAGGTGAGTCCGCCCTCGCTCGCGGGTAAACGGCGCAGGAAGGAGAGTGATGCCATGTCCAACAGCCTTGCCCAGCCCCTGACCAACTCGGCCTCCCGCCACGGCGATCGGCCCGCGCTGAAGCTCGACGACGTCGTCGTCACATACAACGAGCTCAACGAGGGCGCCGCCCGTGTGGCCGGCCTGCTCAAGGATCACGGCCTGCGACCCGGCGGCCGGGTCGGCGTGATGCTGCCGAACGTGCCCTACTTCGGCATCGTGTACTACGGCGTGCTCCGCGCCGGCGGGGTCGTGGTTCCGATGAACGTCCTGCTGAAAACGCGGGAGGTGGAGTTCTATCTCTCGGATTCGGGCGCCAAGCACATCTTCGGCTGGCACGAGTTCGCCGACGCGGCGGAGGAGGGCGCGAAGACGGCCGGAGCCGAGGCGATGATCGTCACCCCGGGAGAGTTCGAGCGGCAGCTCGCCGACGCGTCGCGAGCCGCCGAGGACGTGGATCGCGACGGCTCGGACACGGCCGTCATCCTCTACACCTCCGGCACGACCGGCACACCCAAGGGCGCCGAGCTGACCCACGCGAACATGATCGACAACGCCCGCTACGGCGGAACGGAGCTCGTGCGCGTCGGCGAGGAAGACGTGATCCTCGGTGCGCTGCCGCTGTTTCACGCCTTCGGACAGACGTGCTGCATGAACAACGCGATACGAGCCGGGGCGTGCCTGACCTTGATCCCGCGCTTTGAGCCCGGAAAGGCGCTCGAGATAATCCAGCGCGACCGGGTCACCCTGTTCGAAGGCGTGCCGACGATGTACCACGCCATGCTCCACCACCCGGATCGTGAGCAGTACGACCTTTCCAGCCTGAGGACCTGCGTGTCGGGTGGAGCGGCGATGCCGGTCGAGGTGATGCGCGCCTTCGAGCATGCGTTCGGCTGTGTCGTGCTCGAGGGCTACGGCCTCTCGGAGACCTCGCCGGTGGCGTCCTTCAACCATCCCGACCTCGAGCAGAAGCCCGGCTCGATCGGAACCCCGATCGAAGGCGTCGAGATGAAGGTCGTCGGCGAGCAGGGAGAGGACCTGCCGCTCGGCGAGGTCGGCGAAATCGCGATCCGCGGCCACAACGTGATGAAGGGCTACTGGAACCGGCCGGACGCCACCGCCGAGGTGATCAAGGACGGCTGGCTCCACACCGGCGACATGGCCCGGGTGGACGAGGACGGCTACTTCTTCATCGTCGACCGCAAGAAGGACATGATCATCCGGGGCGGCTACAACGTCTATCCGAGGGAGATCGAGGAGGTGCTCTACGAGCACCCGGCCGTGCTCGAAGCCGCGGTGGTGGCGGTGCCTGACGAGAAGCTCGGCGAGGAGGTCGGCGCCGCGGTTGTCCTGCGCCCCGGGAAGGAGGCCGGCGCCGATGACATCCGCGCGTTCGTCAAGGAGCGCGTGGCCGCCTACAAGTACCCGCGGCGGATCTGGTTCACCGACGAGCTGCCCAAGGGCCCGACCGGCAAGATCCTCAAGCGGGAGATCGAAATTCCGGAGGCCGTGGCGCGATAGCGGACCGGGCGAGATCGCGCTGCGGACGCCGGGCGGCCGCTCCCGGCGCCTCGCGGCTCAGCCGCCTGACCGGGCGGAGGCCTCCGCGCGCTCGACGTGGGCGGCGATTCGGGCCGTCAGCTCCGGCCACAGCGGCCTCGGAAGGTCGTGCCCCATGCCGTCGAAGACGACGAGCTCAGCGCCCGGGAGCGCGTGGGCCGTCGCCCGGCCGCCGCTGACGTCGACCAGCGGGTCATCCGCGCCGTGGATCACGAGTGCGGGGACGTCGACTGCCCGCAGGCGCGCGGTCCGGTCGCCGGACGCCCTGATGGCAACGAGCTGGCGAGCGACTCCGGGCGGATCGTAAGCTCGGTCATACGCGATTCCCGCGCGCTCGCGCAGCCCCGCCTCGTCGAGTTCGAACCCGGGCGAGCCGATGACCCGGAAGACCGAGACGGTCCGCTCGATCGCCTCCTCCCGCGTAGACGCGGGCGGGCTCAGCAGCGCGGCGAGCGCCGCCTGCGTCGACTGGCCGACGCGGTCGTCGCCCGTGGTCGACATGATCGAGGTCAGCGAGCGCACGCGTTCCGGATGTTCGATGGCGATCGTCTGGGCGATCATCCCGCCCATCGAAGCGCCGACGATGTGCGCGCTGGGGACCTTCAGGGCATCGAGCAGCCCGACCGTGTCGAGCGCCATGTCGGATAACGTGTACGAGGCCGAGGACGTGTCGCCGGCGAGCGCCGCGGGCACGTCCGGCGGCGGCGCGTCGTGGCAATGGCTCGAGAGGCCGACGTCACGGTTGTCGAAGCGGATGACCTGCAGTCCGTGACCGGCCAGCGCGGAGCAGAACTCCTCGGGCCAGCCGAGCATCTGCGTGGCGAGGCCCATCACCAGCAACACCGGCGGCGCGCCAGGATCGCCGAACCGCTCATACGCGATGTCGACACGCGCGGGCCCGGCACCGTGGACGATCTCGACGCTCATCGTGGCGGCTCAGAGTAGCGGTCTCGGGTCGGCCATGGACCTCGTGGGCTACGGCCCGGCTTACGCTCGCTTGACAGCCCGTCGCTATCGTGGACGTCGTTGCCGACGCTCGTGGCAGCGGATTGTGTCGCAGCGCTACGCCGGGGTATGGCCGGCCGGCCACGCCCGGGTCG
This sequence comes from Solirubrobacterales bacterium, assembly GCA_019240655.1. Taxonomy (GTDB): domain Bacteria; phylum Actinomycetota; class Thermoleophilia; order Solirubrobacterales; family Solirubrobacteraceae; genus Palsa-465. The sequence continues at coordinate 15,031 of JAFAXX010000180.1, read as the reverse complement.
TGCACCGGCGGGGAGGCGCCTCTGTGCGCCCCCAGATGTCCGTTGCCTGCGTTTGGCCTTGCCACCATGGTCCGCCTCAGAGCTCACATTTCCCGGTTCGCGCTTGCCGTCGTGCTGTTCAGCCTGGCGGCATTCGCCGTGGCGGTGCCGCCGGCCGCCGCGACCCAGAACGTGCCAGGCGGCCCACTAGTGAGGTCGGACACCACGCCCTTTGCGCCCAGCCAGCAGATCCTCGATGCGCGCTGGACGACCGGTCGCTTCGACCCTCCGGCCAATCAGGCCGGCGACATCCTGCCGACGGTGTGGACCGAGGATGGCAGCTCGTATGTGCTGATGGATGACGGGGGCGTCGACGCGCCCGCGGCGAGTGCCTTCTGGCGCCAATCGTTCGCTCGAATTACCGGCACGCCGCCGAACCTGAGCTTCCAGCACGTCGGCAATCCGACCTCTCCACCGGCCCGGACCTGGTCGCAGATCGGCGGGGATGTCGACAAGGATGACGGGCCCCTGGGGCCGTACTACAGCACCGGCTTCGTCGAGGCGGGCGGCGTGTTCTACGCGACCCAGCAGCGCAACTGGGACTGGGACGACAACGGACTGTTCACCGGCCTCGCCGGTGTCGCCTACTCCCGCGACGGCGGAAAGACCTGGCACTCCGGGGGCAAGGGGTTCCCCGCGCCGCTGGGCAACCTGACGTTCGTCGATCACGGCGGCCGCGGCGGGGTCTTCCCCGATGGATACCTGTACGCGATCGGCACCGAGCGGGAATTCAACGCGTCGAAGCTGCTGCTCGGCCGCGTGCGGCCCGGAGTGGCCAACGTCACCGATCCCGCTCGCTGGCAGTGGCTCGCCGGCTACCGCACCGGCGCCGACGGGAAGCGCACTCCGATCTGGTCGAGCTCCCTGGCGTCGGCGACCGGGGTGATGAGCTGGAATTCACACATCACCTATCCGCAGATGACGTACGACGCGCCGCTTCATCGGTACCTGCTGACGTTCACCTACTCGTATTCGTCCGACCCTCCGGCCGTGTGGAGCGGCGGAGCGGAGCTGGTGATCCTCGATGCCCCGACGCCGTGGGGACCGTTCTCGTTCGTCGCCCGCTCTCGCGACTTCGGGCCGTCGAACGGCTACGGCGCCGGCTTCCCGTCGCAATGGATCAGTTCGGACGGACGCACGCTCTGGCTCAAGTGGGCCGCGAACTTCGTGGGATGCCAGAAGGGGCTCGACTGCTCCGGCAAATATGGCTTCAACCTGGCCCACGTCCAGCTGACCGTGGCGCCCAAGCGCAAGCCGACCGCGATCGCGCGGCTGCGTGCCCCGGTCCTGTACGCGCTCTCCGCCTCCTTTCCGCTGCTGCTCGCGCTGATGCTCGGACGCAGCCGGGCGCGCTCCATCCGCGCCGCGCTTCGCCGCCCTGATCAGCGGTGACGCCGATAGGATCGACCGGTGAGCCGAGGCGCGCCGGCAGCGGTCGCGAAGCGCTTGCGGGGCGCGCGGTGAGTGAGCAAGCCGCGCCCGCGGCGCCACCCGGCGGCGTGCGCGGCATCGACCATGTACAGCTGGCGGCTCCGCAGGGCTGCGAGGCGGCGGCGCGCCGGTTCTACGGCGGGGTGCTCGGCCTTCGGGAGATCCCCAAGCCTGAGGCGCTGCGACGACGGGGCGGAGTCTGGTTTCAGGCCGGCTGTGCCCAGCTTCACATCGGCGTTGAGGAGCCGTTTCGAGCCGCCCGCAGAGCGCATCCGGCCCTCCGCGTGGAGCCGGCCGGGCTGGACGCCCTCGCCGCCGCATTGGCAGTCGCCGGGGCGCCGGTCACGTGGGACGACGACCTGCCTGGGACGCGTCGCTTCTACTGCGAGGATCCATGGGGCAACCGCCTCGAACTGCTCTCGGAAGCGTGGGAGTGACCCGGGCGCCGGTGCGCGACTGCGCGCTCGCGGACCGAGATCTCGCTCCGGCTCATGCCACCGCGGCGGAGGACCTCGAGGAGGTCGTGCGCACGCTCGCCGGCTGGGAGCGGCCGTCGGCGAGTCCGGGCGAGCGGCGGGCGGCCGAGTGGATCGCGGCACGTTTGCAGCGAATCGGCATCAGGACTGTCCGCCTCGAGGAGGAACCGGCCCACGGCGGCTATTGGTGGCCGATGGGGCTGCTGTCGTTGGCCTCCGCCGCCGCCGCGTTGGCGCCGGGGCGAACGGCTCGGACGGCGATCGCCGGGGTCGGCGCGCTCGGCATCTGGGATGAGCTCGAGCTTCACCGCGGCGTGTGGACTCGCCGATTCCTTCGTCGGCGTAGGACGACAAACGTGGTCGCCGAGATCGGTCCGCCGGAAGCCTCGCGCTGCGTGATCGTGATCGCGCATCACGATGCGGCGCACTCGGGCGCGGTGTTCAACCCGGCCGCCGTCCGAGCGTTCGCGCGGCGGTTCCCGTGGGCGATCGAGCGCATGCGGATCTGGCCCCGGTTGATGCGTCTCGTCTTGGCGGGCCCTGTGCTGGTGGCGCTGGGCGCTCGCCGGCTGGGGGCGGCGTTTTCGCTCGCCGCGGCGGCGGCGTTCGCCGACATCGGGCGTTCCCCGGTCGTGCCCGGCGCCAACGACAACCTCACCGGAGTCGCGGCGCTGATCGCAGTCGCCCGGGCACTGCACGACGCGCCGGTGCCGGGACTGCGAGTGATCCTCGTCTCGGCCGGTGGCGAGGAGTCGTTCGAGGAAGGCTCCCAGGCGTTCTTTCGCCGCCACGCCGGCGAGCTACACCGCTCGCGGACCAAGGTCATCGCCGTCGACACAGTCGGCTCGGCTTCCCTGGTGCTCGTCGAGGGCGAGGGGATGGTCCGCCGGATCGAATACGAACCCGCGCTCAAGGACGTCCTTGAGGCGGCCGCGAGAGCCGCCGACGTGCCGATTGTTCGCGAGCATTGGCTCTCATTTGCTTCCGATGCTCTCGCCGGGATTCGTGCCGGATACGCCAGCGCGCTGCTCGGATCGTTCAACGAGCTGAAGCTCCCAGCGAACTATCACTCGCCGACGGATACGCCCGAGCACGTCGAATTCGAAACCGTGGCCGGGGCGGCCCGGGTCGTCGAGCGCGCGATCAGGCTGCTCGCCGGGAGTTCCTGACCGTTGCGTGCGCGGCGACGTCGTCGCCGCGCGGAAGCGGCCTCCTACTCGCCCGCGTCGAAGGCCTCTGTGGGCTGTGCGAAATTCGGACCGGGACGCTCCGAGGCCGGCGTCTTGGCCGCCTCGGCCGCCGGGAAGCGGTCGGTCGCCTCGTTCGCCAGCGAGGACAGCGCTGCGGCGACGCTGCGGACATCCTCGATCAGGCGCGCACGCTCGCGCCACACCACGTCGGTTTCGGCGTCGAGCTCGCGGAGCCGCCGATTGGCGTCTTCGGTGATCGCCAGAGCGTTGGCGGCCGCGTCGGCGACACAACGCTCGGCCTGGATCCGTGCGTCGCGGTTGACCGCGTGGGCCTTCTCGTGGGCGACCCGCAGGATGTCCGCCGTCTGCTCCCCGAGGCGGTCGATCTCCTTCGCGATCACGCGTTCCTCCGGGCTGTGCGAGCGAAGTTGCTCGAGTTCCTGCTCGAGCTCGGCGATGTACTCGTCGACGGCGCCGGTCTGGTAGCCGTGGCGGACGATCGGAAACGGCGGCTGGAGCCGCTCCCAGGGCGCCGGGTCGTCGTCGGCGACTGAGCGCTCAACGTCGTCGTCTTCGGGCGGCGGCCACCCGCGCACCGGCGCCTTGGACCGGTCAGGGCTAGAGAACGTCCGAGCGATGCGGTCGCCCAGTTCAGAGAACCGGCCCCCCGCCGAGCGCCGCTCCGGCGGCTGATCGACGCTTGCGCCGGGTGAATCGACTTCCCTCATGCCTAACTCCTTCGATGCGTCGTGCGAACGTACGCCTCTCGGCGCGTGGTGACGGATTCGCTGCGCGCGGTCGGGATCCTGCAGCGGTTCAGGCTCGGTGCCGGTCGGCGACGATCCGCGGGCTGTCGATGATGATCCGTCGCCGTCGCAGCCCGGCGAGCAGCGACTCCTGATCATCGAAGCCGACCAGCGTGGCCACCTCGGCGCGGAGGCTGACCCGCAGCGAGCCGACTTTCAAGTCGGTGACCTGGCCATCGACCTCGAACCGCGCCCCGCCGTGGCCTACGTCGATCTCCAGCTCCAGCCGGGAGCCAGCGCCGATCACCAGCGGCGGGCAGAACCCACCGTGGACGGTGAGCGGCGTGAGCAGGAAGGCCTCGGCGCTCAGCGCCAGCAACGGGCCGCCGGCCGCCAGCGCGTATGCGCTCGAGCCGGCCGGAGTGCTGACGATGCAGCCGTCGCCCGCAAACCGCCCGTAGAGGTCCGCGTCGACCTTGGCCGTCGTCCGGATCTGGCCCTGGCCGCCTCGCACCACGGCGATGTCATTGAGCGCGACCAGTTCGTCACCGCGGTCGCTGCTCACCTCGAGGCCCGCCAGCGGGCGCGGACGCCACTCTCCAGCGGCGAAGCGATCGAGCGCGCGACGCACGCCGTCGGCGGCGACACTGGTCAGCGCTCCGAGACTGCCGCAGGCGACGCCGAGGACGGGCCGGCGAGCGTCGAGGGCGGCGCGGGCGGCGGCGAGCATGGTGCCGTCGCCGCCGACCGAGACGATCAGGTCGCAGTCCTCGGGCCGACCCTCCCGCGTGACGTCCCGCCGGCGACCCGGCACGCTGATCTGCACCAGCTCGGCGCCGTGTCCGGCCGCCCAGTCGCGCGCCGCGCCGATCGCCTCATCGACGTTTCGGGTGGGGTGCACGACGAGGCCGATCCGGCTGAGCTCGGTGGCCGTCGCGGGGCTCTGGGTAGGGCTCGCCATGGCGGTCGGCGGCATTGTCCAGCTTTGGCGCCGCCGGCGCGCGCTAACCGGCCGGCACCGGCGCCCGGAAGGTCAGCCGCGGGCGAGCGGGTCAGTCAAGGCGGCGGCGCCGGCGCTTGGCGCCGTCAGCGCAGGATGGGGGAGATAGTCGACGCGGGTGATCTCGCCGCACTCGCCGCCACAGTCGTCGCACACCACCACGAGGCGCAGCTGACCCGCCTCCCGCAGGTAGCGCGTCGCCCCGCTATGGGTGCCGGAGTGATCGCACGCGCCGCTCATACCGAGAACAACGGCCGGCGCCGCCGAATATTGGCGCGCTCGTGCGACGCACGGCGCGCTGAGTGGGCGCGGTGCGGTTGCTACCGTCGCGCCAGAGTGACGGTAGCAGCGCTTCACCGCGACCCGGAACAGCAGACGGCCCTGCTGAGCGTCGACTTCGAAGACTGGCATCAGCTGGTGCGCCGGCGCCTCGGCGAGCCCGGGTACGAGCGCCCGGGACCCGCGTTGCGACGGCAGACCGAATCGCTCCTGACGGTGCTGGAAGAGCTCGATGCCAGAGCCACGTTCTTCGTCCTCGGCATGGCCGCCCGAGCCCACCCCGAGTTGCTCGCGCCGGTACTGGCCGCCGGCCACGAAGTCGCGTGCCACGGCGACTCTCATCTGCCGGTGAGCCGTCAGGGCCCGGACGAGTTTCAGTCCGACCTCCGCGCGGCACGGGCGACGATCGAGGAGCTCACCGGGCGATCGCCGCTGGGCTACCGCGCGCCTGCGTTTTCGATCACTCAACAGGTGGGGTGGGCCTACGAGGTGCTGCGCGCCGAGGGCTTTGCCTACGACGCCAGCCAACACGACTCGCCGAGGATCAGGCATCGCGTCGCCCCCGCGATCCCGGCGCCGCACGCGCTCGCGCTGCGTGACGGCCGGTCGCTGTGGGAGTTCCCCGTCGCGGTTTGGCGGACCGGGCCGGCGCGCGTGCCGGTCGGGGGCGCCTCCTACTGGGGGGTCATGCCGACGGCCGCCGTGCTGCACGGGCTCGCTCGCGCCGGCCCGCTCCCCGGCCTCTATCTCCATCCCCACGAGTTCGATCCGCGGCCGCTCGACGCATCGCTGGCGCCGGGCGCGCCGCCCCGACGCCGAGCCGAGGCGGCGCTGCGCTCGGCGCAGCGGAACGCCGCCCGCCGACGCGCGCCCGACGTGCTGCGCGCCATCGCCCGCCGGTTCCGGCTGATTCCGTATGGTGAGGCGTATGACGAGCTCAGCGCCCGCCCACCAGCGCGTCCGTAGGCGCTTCCGCGAGCAGGCGCAGGCGTTCGACGATCTCTACGAGGACGAGCGACCGCTCGTGCGGCGCCTGCGGCCCGGGCTGTTTCGCCGCCGCAGCCTGGCCGTCGACACCGTCCGTTGCTACGCCGGCCCGCGCGTGCTCGACGTCGGCTGCGGCTCCGGCCGCATCGGCGAATTCGTACTCGAGGCCGGCGCCAGGCGCTACGTCGGAGTCGACTTCTCCGAGCCGATGATCGGGCTGGCGAAGCGGCGCCTGGAGCGCTTCGCGGAGCGCGTCGAGCTGATCCTGGATGACTTCCTCGACGCTTCCATCGCCGGGTCATTCGACGTCGTCCTCGCCCTTGGCCTGTTCGACTACCTGCCCGATCCGCACCGCTACGCGCACAGGATGTTCGAGCTATGCGCCGCGCGCGGCTGCGTCGTCGGCTCGTTTCCGACGTGGTCACTGGTCAAGGGCCCGGTCCGCAAGGTCCGTTACGAATGGATCGGAGACTGCCCGATCTTCAACTACAGCCGTCGCGAGCTCGAGCTCATGTTCGGCAGCGCGGGCTTTGACCCGGTCGAGATCATCAGACCCGGGCAGAGCGGTCATCTCGTCCGGGCGTACCACCCGTAGCGCCGGCCGGCGCGGCCGCATGGGCCTCGAGGATTCGGGTAGCCCATTGTCGTGAGCGACCTCGCGGACCTCCCTCTGGCCCATTCCTATCCGGCGGTGGCCGACTCCGTCCCGCGGGCACGGCGAGCGCTGGCGCGGCTTGCGTCGGCGTGCGGCGCGGCGGCCGAGCAGAGCGACGCGGTTCGCCTGGCGGTATCGGAGGCGATGACGGGGGCAGTCCTGCGCGCCGCGGGAGCGCGCCGGCGGATCAGCGTGAGCGCTGCCGTCGCCGCGGGCCAGCTCGCCGTATCGATCGCCGATGACGGGCCGGGCGGCGGCCCACTGCCGCCGGCTGCCTGCGGCACGAGCGCCTCGCTGAGGCTGGCATTGATCGCCCATCACGCCGACGGACTGGCGATCGCGCGGCAGCCGGCGGGCGGGACGAACCTACAGATGCGCTTCGGCCTGCGCGGAGTCAGTCCTCGAAGGTGAACGCGTTCGTCGTCTTGGTCAGCTCGAACACCCGCCGGACCTGGTGAACGGCGTGCCGAAGCGACAGCCGATGATCGTCGGCGTTCGCACGCTCGCGCGCCCGCAGCAGCGCCTGGAGGCCGGTGCTGTCCATGAACGCCAACCCCGCGAGGTCGATGACCAGCCGCGCCGGACGGGTCGCCTCGGCCTCGCGCAGTTCCCGCTCGAGCGTCGGGGCCGAAGCGAGATCGAGCTCGCCAGCGAGAATCATTACGACGGCATCGGCCTCCCGGGCCCTCTCGACGATGAGCTGACCCGGAATCGGAGCTTGAGTCGAGCTCGCCTCCGGCATTCCGTCCGTCACCGGCTCGCGAGCGAGGGGAACGGGACACCGGCGAGCACGCTCCGAATCTAGCAGCGCGCGCTCGCCCTCACGCGAACGCGACCGGCTCGGCCACGAACAGCGCGGTGTGCTGCCTGGCCACGTCGGCGAGCACCTTGACCATCGTCTTCGCGGCGGGGACGACACCCGGACCGCCGATCGTCGCCGCCACGACCCGGCGGGACGGGCTGTGGGGCGACAGGGCGCGCACGACAATCCCCGACCGCACCCGGGTGAGCGCCAGCCGGGGAATCAGCGCGACGCCGACACCCGCGGCCACCAGGCCCTGCACCGTTTCGTAGTCGTCGCTTTCGAAGCTCACACGCGGTTCGTATCCCGCTGCCTGGCACGACCTCACCACGTGGCGGGCACACGGGCTGGCGGCCGACGTCTGAACCCAGTCCTCCTCACGCAGATCGGCGAGCGTGATTGCCTGCTTGCCGGCCAGGGCGTGGTCGGCGGGCAGGGCGACGTGCATAGGGTCGACCAGCAGCGGCACGTTGCGCAGCCCGCGTCCGGGACGCTCGCCCACGCCCGGGAATTCGAACAGCAGCGCCAGGTCGAATTCGCCGGCGCGCAGGCGCGGAGCGATCTCCTCAGGCTCGCCCTCGGCGAGGCTGAGCGTGACGTCGGGATGGCTCTGGCGGAAGGTTGCGATGGCCAGCGGCATGAGCGCCGCCCCGGCCGACGGAAACGAGGCCACGCGCAGCCGGCCCCCCCGAATGCCGAGCACGGCGGCAAGGTCGGTCTCCGCCGCCTCGATTTGGGCGAAGATCAACTCCGCGTGCTCGAGCAGCGTGGCCCCCGCGGCGGTGGGACGGACGCCGCGCCGGTTGCGGACGAGCAGCGCCGCGCCGGTCTCGGCCTCTAGCCGGGCGACCGCCTGTGACACCGCCGACTGGGTGTAAGACAGCGATTCGGCGGCCGCCGAGAAGGAGCCCCTTTGCGCCACCTCGGCCAGCACGTGAAGCCGGCTCACGTTCAGCATCAGCGCAGCTTATCGGCTCCATGAGGAACTTCATTAGTGGTGATAGCCAGGAGATGCCAGCCTGGGCCCGAAATGGACCGGACTACGCACGAAGCCGCCCGGGAGGCACGCCCAATGCCAGCAACCGCGATCATCTCCTACGACGACACCCTGAACGATCAAGACGCTCTCGCGCTCGGCCGCGTACTCAGCGAACTCGGCGCTGGGCTGGTCCTGGCGTACGTCCGCCACACGCACGAACTCGAGGACACCCGCGAACGGCTCGAGGAGCACGAGGCGGAGGCTCTCCTCGAGCGCGGCGCCCGCTGGCTCGGCGATCTCGACGTGGAGCGCCGCGTCGTAGTGAGCGGCTCCACCGGGGAGGGGCTCAAGTGGCTGGCCGAGCGCGAGGACGCGGACCTCGTCGTGTTCGGCTCCGACTACCGGACCGCGGCCGGCCACGTGTCGCCGCAGCGCTCGGCGCAGATCCTCCTCGAGGGCGGCACCGCGGCGGTGGCGATCGCGCCGGCGAACTATCGCAGCACTCGTCAGCCGCACCTGGCCCGGATCGGCGTCCTGGCCGACCCGCGTGACGAGGCGGCCACCGAGACCGCCCGCGAGCTGGCCGAGAACGCCGGCGCCACCGTCAGCCGTGAACCGCGGCAGGTCGACCTGCTCGTGGTCGGCTCGCGCGCCGAAGCTCCCCATGGCCGGGTGATGATCAGCTCGCAGGCGCAGAGGGCGATCGACGAAGCCGTCTGCCCCGTGCTGGTGATTCCCCACGGAGTGAGCATCCGCTTCGCGGCGCACGCCGCGGTCTGAGCCGATTCGGCCGCGGCGTTCGCTCGCGAGCGCCACGGCCAGTCACCCGTCCGAGGACTATCGTGGGTGCGGTGCGGACGCTCGTGGTCTCGGACCTCCATCTGGGCACCCGCCGGCGGCACGACGTCCTCGCTTACCGCGAGCCGCTCGAGCGCCTGCTCGACACTCTTCCCGACGTCGACCGGCTGGTCCTCCTCGGTGATGTCCTCGAGTTGCTCGAACGGCACCCTCAGCGCGGGCTCGTCGTCGCGGAGCCGGTCCTGCGCGCGATCGGCGCGACGCTCGGGCGTGACCGTGAGGTGATCGTCGTCCCCGGCAACCATGATCGGGCGCTCGTGCGCCCGTGGATCGCTCGGATGGGAGAAACTCTCGAGGTCGACAGCCGTGTTCCCCTCGACGCCACCGCGCTGCTTGCCCGCGTCGCCGAATGGCTGCGGCCGGCGCGCGTGCGCGTGCATTATCCGGGGGTGTGGCTCGCACCCGCCGTGTGGGCCACCCACGGTCACTATCTGGACCAGCATCTGCTTCCGGAGGCGGCCTTCGGGGTCACGCGTGGCCTTCTCGGACGCCGGCCGAATGCCGAAGTGCGACCGAGCGATTACGAGCTCAGCCAAGGCTCGGGGCTGAGCCGGGCCGAGGCGCTGGCCCGCAGGCTCCCCGCGCCGCTGGCCGCGCTCGCCGAAGACGTCGCCGAGCTCGCTCGCGCGGCGACGATGCCGCGGGCCTCGCTCCTGCGCCGAAGCCTCGCCCCGCTGCACGCCTCGCTGCTCGGCCTCCAGATGCGGCGGGCGAGCATCCCCGCGCTGCTCCATGTCGTCCGCCGGCTCGGGGTCGAGGCCGACTGGGTGCTCTTCGGGCACGTGCACCGGCTCGGCCCGTTGCCCGGTGACCTCGATGCCCAGTGGGCCTCAGCGCTCGGTGGCCCGCGAGTGGTCAACACCGGCTCGTGGATGTACGAGCCGCTGCTCGTCCATCGCGCTCGCGCGCCGCACCCGTATTGGCCCGGCGGGGCGATCTGGCTGCCCGATGACCTCGATTCCGGCCCCCGCCCGGTTGGGCTCCTCGATGAGGTCCCGGCCGCCGCCATGCACTGAGCGCCAGCCGGATCCCATGCGGTCGAGCGGCGGCCTGTGACAATAGCCCGATGCCCCGCCACTGGATCTTCATCCAGGCGCTGATCCTCATCTTCGTGATCGCCGGCATGGTGATCGCGATAACCAAGCTGGCCTGAGCGAGAGGCGGTGTTCGGCTCGATCCTGGTCGGCACCGACGGCTCGGACACCGCAAACGCCGCCGTCGGCAGGGCGATCGAGCTCGCGCGCGACCTCGGCGCGGTGCTTCAGATCGTCAGCGCCTACGAGGCCGCCTCGGCCGGCCGTCGGCGCGCGGGCAACGACGAGCGGCTCGTCGAGCCGGAATCGAGCGGCGGCCGTCGTGCCGAGGCCCTGCGCCTGCTCGAAGAGACCGGCCGTCACGCCCGCCAGGCCGGGGTAGCGGCAGTCGAGACCTTTGCCTGGCCTGGCGACGCGGCCGAGGCGATCGTCGACGTCGCGCGCCGGCAGCGAGCCGAGCTGATCGTGGTCGGCAACAAGGGAATGGCGGGAGCCCGGCGGTTCCTGCTCGGTTCGGTGCCCTCGAGGGTCTCCCGCGACGCGCCCTGCTCGGTGCTGATCGTGCGGACTACCTAGCGCCGCGCGGGCCGGCGCTCGCCGCGGTGCGCGCCGTCGCCGCCCCGGCGTCGAGCAACCCGTAGCCGTAGTCGGGGTTTGGCACCGCGCCGCCGAGCGGCTGGGCGGTCTGCTCGAGCCGCTCGAGGATCTGGTCGGGCGAGGGGTGCGGCCCGAGGACGCCGCTGGCGATCACCAGCGCGGCGGCCGCGGCCACGTGCGGGCAGGCCATCGACGTTCCGTACCAGCCGGCGGGCAACCCGAACCGCGCGGGATTGAGGGGACTCAAGAAGGTCATCTGCATGATGTCCGGCAGATTCCGAGCCGGATCGCAGCTTCTGTCGGCGAGGTCGGCGTCATCGCCTCCCCCCGGGGCGACCAGGTCCAGCGCGGGCGAGGTGTTGGAGTAATCGGCCAGGCAGCGATCGAGTGTCGTCGCCCCAACCGAGATCGCACGCCGCACGCGAGCCGGGTACGCGAGCCGCGGCGCGCTGTCGTTGCCGGCTGGCGCGACGACCACGACCCCGTGGCGGTGGGCGAAGCTGATCGCGGCGATGACGTCGGGAATGTCGCCGGCGGTGACGGTCATGTCGAACTCCAGGCTGAGATTGATCACCTGCGCGCCGTGCAAGACCGCGTAGCGGATGCCGCGGGCGATCGTAATCGCGTCGCCGGCCCCGGTGTCGTCGAGTACCCGCACCGGCATGATCGACGCCCCGTAGGCGAGTCCGGCGAGGCCGGCGCCGTTGTCGGTCGCGTCGGCGATCGTGCCGGCGATGAACGTCCCGTGGCCCAGACGATCGAGCGGGTACCGGTTGCCGGCGATGAAGTCGTACGGAGCGACGAAGCGCGTGCCGACGAAGGCGGGCGAGATGCGAAACCGCTGCCAGTCGCGATACGCCACGCCGGTATCGAGGATCGCCACGACCACGCCGCGGCCGCCCGGCCGGCCGTCGGCCACGAGGTTCGCCCACGCCTCGGAAGCGTTGACGCCGACGGCGCGATGGAAGTTCCACTGGCGGGCCCACCACCCCCCGGTGGGCAGCAGGCCACCTCGGCCGCCAGACGACGATCCGGCCTCGTGGGCGAGGTAATCGGGGGCCGCGTACGCGATGCCCGAGTGACCGCGCAGGCGGCGGATCGCCGCGCCGACGCTGACGCCCGGCGCAAGCTTCACCACCTGCTCGCCCGGCAACGGCGAGGTGGCGACCGAACGGATCCCCAGGCGATTGGCGGCCACTCCTGAAAAGGGAACGGAGCGATATCCGACCACGACCTCTCCCGGCACGTAGTCTGCGGCCGCCGCCACGCTGACGCCGGCCCCCAGTGTGGCGCCCGCGGCGCCGAGGGCGAGCAGGCAGCGGCGGATGAGCGAGTGGCACTTCACGGCGAGGACGCGTCACAGTGCTTCCGGCATCATCGAGGCCGGAGTCCCCGGATCGAAGCGTACCGCCGCCGGGGCATAAGACGATGACTTCGCACTTCTTTCCTCGGGACGAGTACTTCATGCGCCTCGCGCTGCGGGAGGCCGGCCGCGCGGGCGAGCACGAGGACGTCCCGATCGGCGCGGTGGTGGTGCGCGACGGCGAGGTGATCGGCTCGGGCCACAACGAGCGAGAGCTGCGCGCCGACCCGACCGCCCACGCCGAAATGATCGCGCTGCGGGAGGCCGCGCGCGCCGTCGGCAGCTGGCGTGTCCTCGACGCAGTGATGTACGTCACGCTCGAGCCCTGCGCGATGTGCGCCGGGGCGATCGTCCTCGCCCGCATGCCCCGGGTCGTCTTCGCCGCTACCGATCCCAAGGCGGGCGCGGCCGGCAGCGTGTTCGACATCCTTGCCGAGCCGCGGCTCAACCACCGCCCGCAGGTCCAATCGGGCCTCCTGGCGGACGAGTCAGCCGAGCTGCTGCGGGCCTTCTTTACGCCGCGGCGACGCTGACGCGGCTGCCGGCGCGGTTCGTCTACCGTTACGGGAACAACCGGAGAGGTGGCAGAGCGGTTGAATGCGCCGGTCTCGAAAACCGGTATGGGCGATTCCGTCCATCGAGGGTTCGAATCCCTCCCTCTCCGCTAGTTGGGTCGTTTCTGTGAGTTTTCCAGGAATAACGGCCTGTCGCGGACCGTCACGGAGGGCGGTGATCGTGGGTCAGCGCGGGCCAGTGTAGGCCCCCGTTTTAGAGGTTTAGTTCCCTCCACATCGTCGCTCGGTGGTCGGCCAGGGAGGTCACTCCGTGACCTTCCGTATCCCCGCTCGGAGTCGAGCGCCGCCCCCTTCAGATGCGAAAGACCGGGTGGCCGCCCGGTCTTCCAGAACATAGGCCCCCTCCGGCGCCGCACCAAGAACTCTGCGTTGCAGTCTATCCGCGTCGGGGACGGAACCGCTGCGCGGACGGGGTGGTCTGCGCCGTCTTGCCGTGGCCTTGGCTGAGCGCCACCGCGAGCTCCTGCGCGTTTCGCGGCGGGCTGGCGATGGCTTTCAGCCGCATCACCTGCGAGTCGCGCGTTCGCCGGATCGCTGCGCCGTCCTCCGCTCGTCCGGGAGCACCACGATGAGCCGGCAGGAGATCGCCGCGGCGCTCGCGCTTGAGGATCTCTCTACCGGCGAGCGGCTTGTCGCGTTATCGCTGGCGAGCTTCGCTGACTGCGAGGGGCGTGCCCGCCCCGAGACGACGGCGGCGGCGGCGAGAGCGGCACTCGAGAAGAGTTGGTTCCTCGAGGCGCGTGACAAGCTCGAGCGCCGCGGCCTGGTGGTCGTCGAGCAGGCGGCCACCGGCCGGGGGCGCGCGAGCACGCTGTGGTTGGCGTTCGCCGACGCCGGCCCGTGGTGGGAGGGCGAGATCAACGCCGAGCTGTTTGAGGCGGTGCTCGGCTACAGCCGGGCGCGCGGCTCCGCACGATTGCTGCTCGCCGCGATGGCGGCGCTCGCAAACGAACAGCCGGTCGTTGAGGGTGTGACGACCTCGGAGCTGTGTGTTGCGGCCGGCGTTTCCGATCGGACGTACCGGCGAGCGCAGTCAGCGCTGCTTCGGTCGGGCGAGCTCGTCCTGCGCGGTGTCGTAGGCGGCAGGGGCAACACGAACCGTTGGGAGATCGCGGATCCCCGATACCGCGCCGGCGATGTCGCGCTGGTCGGTCTGCATCGCGTGCCGCCGCTGGCTGGCCAGCGGCCGCTGGTCGCGGGTGTGCCCTCGACGAGAGACAACCCCGGCCCCGGCCGGACTGTTTCCGACGAGAACCGTCCGGTGGGCGCCGGGGTTTCGGGCGTGAAGGGGTGCGCGGGGCGGACACTTTCACCCGTAAACCGTCCGGCACGCGCCGGGGTTTCCGGTCAAAAGGGCGGCGCTGACCGGACACTCTCTCGAGAAACCCCGGCAAAAGCCCCGGCAAAAACCCCGGCGGCCAACGCGCGCGCGGGTAGGGAACCCAGAACCCCAGAACCATTGACCCCCCCAGCCCCCCTGAAGGGGGGAGCGCCGCTGATCGGGTTTTGGTCGTGCAGACGTATGTGACCGAGCGCGGTCGTACCCGCCGGCGGCGGGTGGAGGTCGACCTCGGCGCGGTGCGTGCCCGACTGCGGGCGGCGGGGGTAGCGGATCGCGCCGCCTGGCAGCAGGTCCGAGCGGTGCTGCTGGACGCGGTCGGCGAGAGCACGTTCGAGCTCTGGCTGGCGCGGCTTGAGCTGCTCGCGGTCGACCTCAACGGCGTGCTGGTCGTGTCCGCGCCGCGAGAGCTGGTCCGCTGGGTCGCTGGCCGCTTCGGTCGCTTCCTCGACAGCGCCGCGGATCGGGCCGGGCGCCGGCTGCGGGTGGCTGGTGAGCTCGAGCGCCAGGCGGCCGAGGTCCTGAGCCCGACCTCCGCGGGCCCGTCGGCTGGCGTGTCAACCGGCGGGTCCGGTCAGGCGTCGTGTGGCGCTGCGGCCGATGTGTCGTCGTCTGGCGGGTCGGGTGACCGGCCCGTTGACGGGTCAGCTTACTCGTCTGCTTACACCGATGTTTACAACC
>JAFAXX010000066.1 GCA_019240655.1 Solirubrobacterales bacterium | reverse complement strand
CGCAGCTCACCGGCACACAGTCCCAGGTCAGCAATCAACTCGTCGAGAGCTATGACGCCGCCACGGGGCAGGTGACCGACGTAGCTGAGGAAACGACCAGCCTCGCCAAGCGCGCGGGGGCCGAGGTCGTCGAAGGGAGCCATGATGCGGCTGTCAGCGCGAGCCGGACGCAACGCAAGGCTCGCACCCAGGCGACGCGCCGCACCAACCGGACTCGATCGAAGTCGGCGTCCCGAAGCACACCGCAGCCCGGGCCGGCGCGGTGGACGCGTGAGGCCTACGAATCGCTGACCGCCGCGGAGATCAACGAGAAGCTCCCACAGCTGTCTCAGCGCGACCTGGGCGAGGTGGAAAGGTACGAGACGGCACACCAGTCCCGCCAGACCGTCCTCGACCGGATCAACGCCTTGCGCGGGCAAGAACCCGTGCCCGGCTATGACGAGCTCAACGTCCAGGACATTCAGAAGCTGCTCGCCGAACACGACGACCAGGTCGCCGCGAGCGTGCGTGACTACGAGCGCCCGCGCAAGAACCGGGACACCGTGCTACAGGCCGCTGACTCGAAACTCAGCAAGTCGTAACAGCCGCTGTTCGGACGGGGAGCCGGATGCTCCCCGTCCGGGCACGACGGCCGCCGGATCGCTCGACCGCGCGCCGGATCACGAAGGCGCCAGCGCGTCGCGGTTGGCCGGCGGCGCGCGTTTACTCGTCCGGGTTCGAGCCGCCGCCCCTCCGGTTCCATGCGGCTCGGCCGAGACCATTCTCATCGCGATGTCGGCGTATCGCTCACCCAGCTCATCGGGACCGACCTTTTGCCGCTGGTCGTACCAGCGGGCGACGTCGATGCCGAGCGAGAGCAGCGCGATCGTCGTCGCCCGGAGGTCGGACACGCTGAAGTCCCCCGATTGCACGCCGCGCTGGAGCTCCTCGCGGAAGATCTGCTCGAACCGGCGACGGAGCGGGCGGATCTCCTCGTAGCGCTCGGGCGGAATCGCCCGGAGTTCGTACTGGATGACGCGCGCGAGCGTGTGGTTGCGTGCGTGCCAGCTCACGAAGGCGCTCGTCAGCTGCCTCAGCCGCGCGGGCGGCGACGCCACCCCGTCGAGGGCACGCTCGACCGCGGTCAGGACGGCCGCGTGCCCGGCGACGTTGACCGCGCAGAGGAGATCGAGCTTCGAGCGAAAGTGGACGTACATCGCACCTGGGCTGAAGCCGGCTCGCTCGGCGATCGAGCGCGTCGTCGTGGCGTGGTAACCGTGGGTCGCGAACGACTCGACGGCGGCGATGAGCATCTTACGGCTTGCGGGAGGGTTTACGCCCAGCCAGAGGTCGGGCGCGTCGCTGAAGCCGCGATCAGCCATCTGCTGGCGGTCAGTGTAGGCACCCAGCAGCGAAAGCTGGCGTTCGCCGCCGCCTCACTCCTTCAACACCAGCTCCGCGTAGCCGTCGGCGATCTCCTCGGCGCTCAGCCGGCCGCGCGGCCGGTGCCATTGCGCGGTGTGGTTGACCATCCCCAGCAGCGCCGACAGCAGCAGCCGGTCGTCGGCGAGACGCGTCACCCGGGCCTCGCGCGCCTCACGGAGGGCCCCGTCGAGCAACCGCTCGAAGCGCTTGCGGTTTTCCCGCACGCCCGCCCACTGCTCGCCGCGCTCGATCACGTGGCGCTCCTGCTGGAAGACCAGCATGTGGTCGCGGTGCTCGATCACGTGGGCGACCCAGACGCGCAGCAGCGCGCGCAGACGCTCGGCCGGCGGCCCTCCAGCGGCCAGCAGGGCGCGCGCCTGCACCAGCAGGGGCTCCATGAGCTGGTCGCAGATCGCGATCAGCAGCTCCTCCTTGCCGCCGAAGTAGTGGTAGAGCGCGCCGGCCGCCATCCCGAGCGCGTCGGCGAGCTCGGGCACCGAGGTCTGGTCGTAGCCGCTGCGGGCGAACACCCGCGCCGCGCCGAGAACGACCTGGGCGCGCCGGCGGTCGTAGCGCTCGCGCAGCACGGCGCGCTCGGGGCGAGGGGCCATCGCCGCGATGATACGCCACAAATCCGAAAGATCACTCGATCTTTGAATGATCATTCGGTACACTGACCGTCATGTGGTTCGAGCTGGACGACGAGACCCGTCTCCTGCAGCGCACGGTCCGTGAGTTCGCCGAGGCGGAGGTCGCGCCGGTGGCCGGCGAGCTCGACCGCGCCAAGGCCTTCCCGTATGCGCTGGTGGCAAAGATGGGCGAGCTTGGCTGGATGGGGATCCCGTTCCCCGAAGAGGTGGGCGGCGCCGGCGGCACCACGCTGCAGTACACCATCGCCGTGGAGGAGCTGACCCGCGTGGATTCCTCCGTCGCGATCACGATGTGCGCCCACACCTCGTTGGGAACACAGCCGATCTACCTGTTCGGCGACGCGGAGCAGAAGCAGCGCTACCTCCCCGACCTCTGCGCGGGCCGGAAGCTCGGCGCCTTCGGCCTCACCGAGCCGGAGGCAGGCAGTGACGCCGGCAACGTCAGGACCCGCGCCCGGACCGAAGACGGGGAGTGGGTGATCGACGGCGCCAAGCAGTTCATCACCAACGCGGGGACCGAGATCTCCGGGCACGTGGCGATCACCGCGCGCACCGGCGAGGAGGAGATCTCGAACCTGATCGTCGAGAACGGCACGCCCGGCTACGAGCAGGGCGAGGCGTACCGCAAGATGGGCTGGAACGCGTCGGACACGCGGCCGCTCAGCTTCGCCGGCTGCCGGGTGCCGGAGGCCAACCTCCTCGGTCCGCGGGGCAGCGGATTCCGCCAGTTCCTCCACATCCTCGACATCGGGCGAATCGGCGTCGCCGCGATGGGCGTCGGGCTCGCGCAGGGTGCGCTCGACCAGGCCCTCGGCTACGCCAAGGAGCGGCGCGCGTTCGGGCGCCCGATCTCGAAGTTCCAGACCATCCAGGCCAAGCTGGCCGACCTCGCCACCGAGATCGAGGCGGCTCGCCTGCTCACCTACAAGGCGGCCGTGCTCAAGGATCAGGGCGCCAACTTCAGCCTGACCGCAGCCCAGGCGAAGCTCAAGACCGGCCGGCTGGCCGTGCGGGCCACCGAGGAGGCGGTGCAGATCCACGGCGGCTACGGCTACATCGAGGAGTACCCCGTCTGCCGCTTCTATCGCGACGCCAAGATTCTCACGATCGGCGAGGGAACCGACGAGGTGCAGCAGATGGTTATCTCCCGCGCGCTCGGGGTGTAGGTGATCTCCGCGAGCTCGGGGTCTAGGAGATCGCGGAGTACGCCGGCGACGATCGCACTGCTCCGATGGAACGCCTGAGCCCGGTCATGATCGCCAACCGCGGCGAAGTCGCGGTCCGCGTCGCGCGCACCGCCCATGCGCTCGGGCTGCGGACCGCCGGCGTGGTGACCAACGCCGACGCCGGCGCGCTGCATGCCGAAATCGCCGACGTCGTGGTCGAAATCAGTTCGTATCTCGACGCGGAGGAGTTGATTCGAGCGGCGCGACGGGCCGGCGCCCGCTCACTGCATCCGGGCTACGGGTTCCTGTCCGAGAACGCCGCGTTCGCGCGGGCGGTGACCGACGCCGGGATCACCTGGATCGGCCCCCCGCCGGAGGCGATCGAGCTGATGGGCGACAAGGCGCGGGCCAAGGCGGCCGCGGAAGCGGCGGGCGTGCCGGTGATTCCCGCCGGTGAGGACGGCCGCTATCCGGTCATCGTCAAGGCGGTGGCCGGCGGTGGCGGAAAGGGGATGCGGGTGGTCCGCGCGGCCGAGGAGCTTCCGGGCGCCACCGCCGCCGCCCAGCGCGAGGCGCTGACCGCCTTCGGCGATGACCGCGTGGTGGTCGAGCGCTACCTCGAGCGCCCTCGGCACATCGAGGTGCAGATCCTGGCCGACCGCCGGGGCGCCGTCGTGCACCTCGGCGAACGCGAATGCTCGCTCCAGCGGCGCCACCAGAAGGTGGTCGAGGAGGCGCCCTCGCCCGCGGTCGACGCCGGTCTGCGCGCGCGCATGGGGGAGGCGGCGGTGGCGCTGGCGCGGGCGTGCGGCTACGAGAGCGCCGGCACGGTCGAGTTCATCGCCACCGGCGACGCCTCCGAGTTCTTCTTCCTCGAGATGAACACGCGCCTGCAGGTCGAACATCCGGTGACCGAGCTCGTCTACGGCGTCGACCTGGTCGAGCAGCAACTGCGGATCGCCGCCGGCGAGGCGATCGCGCTCGGCGAGCAGCCGCGCGCGCCGCACGGCCACGCGGTCGAGGCGCGCCTCTACGCCGAGGATCCGGCCGGTGGCTTTCTGCCCGCCGCCGGCACGGTCAGGGTGTATCGCGAGCCGTGCCTGGAGGGTGTGCGCGTCGACAGCGGGATCCGGGCCGGCTCGGCGGTCGGCACCGCGTACGACCCGATGCTGGCGAAGGTGATCGCCCACGGGCCGGACCGCGCCACCGCGCTACGGCGGCTCGATCGCGCGCTGGCCAGCTTCGACGTGGTCGGCCTCACCACCAACGCCGCCTTCACGCGGGCCCTGCTGCGCCGCGAGGAGGTGCGCGCCGGCCGGCAGGACACCGGCCTGCTCGAGCGCGTGCTCGCGGAGACGGTCGCGGATCCTCCGCCGGACCTGCTGGCCGCCGCGGCGCTGGCCGCCGCCGGCACGGCGTGGCCGCCGGGACCGTGGTTCCGGCGGCTTGCCGGACACGGCGAGGTCCGCGTGCACGCCGGCCGCGTCACCGCGGGCGGGCGCGATTGGGCCGCCGGCGCGGTGCGCCGCGGCGAGGACGGGGCGACTCGCGTCAGCCTTGACGGAATCCAGCGTCGCTACGCCGTCGCGGTCGACGAGGAGGCGATCTTCATCGCCCGGGACGGGCACCACCTCGAGCTCCGCACCGCCTCGGCGGCCCGCGCCGGCGACAGCGGCCTCGTCAACGGTCTCGAGGCGCCGATGCCCGGCACCGTGCTGCTCGTGCAGGTCGCCGACGGCGACCCGGTGCGCGAGGGCGACGTGGTCGTCGTCCTCGAGTCGATGAAGATGGAGCTGTCGATTGCCGCGCCGCACGACGGCGTGGTCGACGGCGTGGCCGTCGCGCCGGGCGACCGGGTGGCCCTGGGCCAGCCGCTGCTGGTTGTCCAGGCCGAGCCGGAGGCGGGCCCGTGAGCGCCGCGGCGACGAACCACCGGGACGGCCATCTCGAGCTGCTGGCCGATCTCGACCGCCGCCTCGAGCGGGTGCGCGCCGGCGGCGGCGAGCGCGCGCGCGAGCGCCACGTCGAGCGAGGCAAGCTGCTCGTACGCGACCGCGTGGAGCGTCTGTGCGATCCCGGAGCCGGCTTCCTCGAGCTGAGCCCGCTGGCCGCAGAGGAGCTCTACGGCGGCGACGCCCCCGGTGCCGGGATCGTCACCGGCGTGGGCACGGTGCAGGGCCGGCCGGTAGTCGTGGTCGCCAATGACGCCACCGTCAAGGGCGGGACCTATTACCCGATGACGGTCAAGAAGCACCTGCGGGCCCAGGAGGTCGCGCTCCAGAATCGCCTGCCGTGCGTCTACCTGGTCGACTCGGGCGGAGCCTTCCTGCCAATGCAGGACGAGGTGTTTCCCGACCGCGAGCACTTCGGGCGAATCTTCTTCAACCAGGCCACGATGTCGAAGCAGGAGATCCCCCAGATTGCCTGCGTGATGGGCTCGTGCACGGCCGGCGGCGCCTACGTGCCCGCGATGAGCGACGAGACGGTGATCGTCCGCGGCCAGGGCACGATCTTCTTGGGCGGTCCGCCGCTGGTGAAGGCGGCCACCGGCGAGGAGGTGAGCGCCGAGGAGCTCGGCGGCGGCGAGGTGCATGCGCGGGCCTCGGGCGTCGTCGACCACCTCGCCGCCGACGACGAGCACGCGCTCGAGCTGGTCCGCGGCATCGTCGACACGCTGCCCCCGGGCGCGGCGCCGCCGTGGCAGCGGCGCGAGGCCCGAGCGCCCCACGACGATCCGGACACACTGCTCGACGTCGTGCCGCTAAGCCCGCGTCAGGCCTACGACGTCCGCGAGGTGCTACGGCGGATCGTCGACGGATCCGAGCTGCGCGAGTTCAAGGCGCTCTACGGCACCACGATCGTCTGCGCGTTCGCCCATCTCGACGGCCATCCGGTCGGCATCCTCGCCAACAACGGCATCCTGTTCAGCGAGTCCTCGCTGAAAGCGGCGCACTTCATCGAGCTGTGCGATCGCCGTGGGATTCCGCTGCTGTTCCTTCAGAACATCACCGGCTTCATGGTCGGCCGCCATTACGAGGCCGGCGGCATCGCCAAGGACGGCGCCAAGCTGGTGACCGCGGTGGCCTGCGCGCGGGTGCCGAAGGTGACCGTCGTGATCGGCGGTTCGTTCGGCGCCGGCAACTACGGCATGTGCGGCCGGGCGTACTCCCCGCGCTTTCTGTTCATGTGGCCGAACGCCCAGATCAGCGTAATGGGCGGGGAGCAGGCCGCGGGCGTGATGGCGGCGGTCGGCCAGGCGGAGGCCGGGGTGCGGCTCCGAGATCAGTACCAGGAGCAGGGCCGGGCCGTGTACTCCACCGCGCGGCTCTGGGACGACGGGATCATCGATCCCCGCGACACCCGGCGGGTGCTCGCCGAGGCGCTGGCCGCATGCTCACACGCGCCCCTGGGCGAGCTCGGCTACGGCGTCTTTCGCATGTGAGGCCGGTGAGCCGTTGACGGCGGCCGCGGTCGGGCGCGCGCGGAACTGCATGGCCTCGTCCGCAAGCGCCCCGCGCCGGAACATGCGCACGTCCCGCACGTAGTTTTGGTGGAGCCGCCACGGCGGCTCCGTGCCCTGCTTGGGCAGCCGCTCGACCGAGCGCAGCACGTAGCCCGACTTGAGGCCGATGATCGGCACGCGGTCCATCGTCTTAGCCGGAGCCCGCGGGACGCAGATCGCCGCGTCGCGGGCGTCCATCTCGTGCAGGAGCCGGCACACGTACTCGGCCACGAGGTCGGCCTTCAGCGTCCACGAGGCGTTCGTATAACCGAGCGTCAGCGCGAGGTTGGGCACCCCGCACAGCATCATTCCCTTGTAGGCCACGAGGCGGCCGGGATCGAGCGTCTCGCCGTCGACTTGAAGCTCGACGCCACCGAGGAACAGCAGGTTGAGTCCGGTGGCGGCGACGATCACGTCCGCGGGCAGCTCCTCCCCGCTGGTCAGCCTCACTCCGCCGGTGGTGAAGGTGGCGATCGTGCCGGTGACGATCGAGGCGCTGCCGGCCGAGATCGCCCGGAAGAGATCGCCGTCGGGGACCAGGCACAGCCGCTGGTCCCACGGCTTGTAGGTGGGGTTCAGATGGGTGTCGACGTCGAAATCGGGGGGCAGCTGCTTGCGCGCCAGGCCGCGGATCAGCCGGCGCATCATCCCGGGGAAACGTTGGCAGAGCTCAAAGTTCAGCATGGTCAGCAGCACGTTTCGCCAGCGCACGATCGCGTAGGCACGCTCGGCCGAAAGCCACCGGCGCAGGCGGGGGACCAGCGGATCGTGCTCGGGCACCGAGAGGATGTACGTCGGCGAGCGCTGCAGCATGGTCACGTGCGCGGCTGAGGCGGCGAGGGCGGGAACCAGAGTGACCGCGGTGGCGCCGCTGCCGATGACCACGATCCGCCGGCCGGCCGGATCGAAATCGGGCGGCCAGTGCTGGGGATGGATGAACTCGCCGCCGAAGCGCTCGGCGCCGGGGAACTGCGGCGTGAACGGCTGCTCGTAGTCGTAGTAGCCGGTGCAGGCGTAGAGGAAGTCGCAGGTGAACAAAACAGTCTCCCTGCCGCGGCCTCGCTCGGCCTCAACCGTCCACCTGGCCGGCTCGCTCGACCACTGCGCGCGGACCGCCCGGTGGCCGAAGCGGATGCTCTCGTCGACCCCGTAGGCGTCGGCGGTGTCTCGCACGTAGCTGAGGATCGACGGGCCGTCGGCGATCGACTCGGCCTGCTCCCACGGGCGGAAGGAGTAGCCGAGCGTGAACATGTCCGAGTCCGACCGGACGCCCGGGTAACGGAACAGGTCCCAGGTGCCGCCGATCGCCTGGCGCGCCTCGAGGATCGCGAAGCTCTTCTGCGGGCAGCGCCGGCGCAGGTGGCAGGCCGCGCCGATGCCCGAGAGCCCGGCGCCGAGGATCAGGACGTCGAGGTGCTCGGGCTCTGGGGAGGTGGGCATGGCTTCCATGGTAGGCGTGTGGGTTGCCTCCGCTTCGGGTCCAGGGCGCGCGGCGCTGGAACGCTCGCCCGGGGGACCGACCGCCGACGTCGGGCTGGCACGGCCCGGACTTCCGGCCCCACGGACGCTGCGGGCTCGGCCGCCGGGTGGAGGCGCTCCGCCCCGCGGGGCGGGCCGAGGCCGCAGCCCCCCCCGGTAGAGCGCCGTCAGCGCTCGGCCGGAGCCGGCGCCGGGCGCCACCTCCGGACGTCGGGCACCGGCGTCAGGATCGGCTCGACGCGGGCGCGTATCGACTCGAACGCCGGCGGCAGGGCCAGCGTCTCGCCCATCGTCTCCGCGGGTTCGTCCACCGCGAAGCCGGCGCCGTCGTAGGTCGCGAGCTCGTAGAGGATCCCGCCGGGCTCTCGGAAGTACACCGACTCGAAGTAGAAGCGGTCGATCACCGGGGTCGGGTGCCGCCCGGCGGCGATCACGCGCTCGCGCCACTGCACCATCTCCGCGCGGTAGACCGCCCACGCGATGTGATGGACGGTGCCGGCGCCGGGGACACCTCGCCGCTCGGAGCGCTCAAACCGGATCCGCCCGCCGCGGTGCTCGCCTCGGGCCTCCCACTCGTGCGCGGAGACCTCGGAGAAGCCGAGCGCCTCGCGCAGGAGCCGCTCGCTGCCCGCGGGATCGGCGCCCATCGCCCGCACGCCCTCGAAGCCCTGGAGGGCAAACTGCTCCGGCACCTCGGTCGAGCGAGCGATCAGCGGGTCGTCCGAACGCTCGAACACGCCCAGTTCGTGGCTCATGCCCTCGGGGTCGGCGAAGGTCAGACGGCCGGCCTCGCGGGTGACGGCGATGCCCTCGTCCCGCAGGCGCTGCTCCCAGAACTCGATCGCGTCCTCGGAGGCGACCCGGTGCGTGATCGAGGCGATCATCCCGGCTCCGGCGGCGCCGCGGCGCGCGCCGGGATATTCGAAGAAGGTGATGTCGGCTCCGGGGGAGCCGTGCTCGTCGGAGTAGTAGAGGTGATAGACGGTGGGGTCATCCTGGTTGACGGTCTTCTTGACCAGGCGCAGTCCGAGCACCCGCACGTAGAAGTCGACATTGGCGGGGGCGTCGCCGGTGATCAGGGTGATGTGGTGAATGCCGTCGATCGGACGCATTTATCCTGTCCTTGTCGTGGTGTGGGGCTCGAGCGGCCAGGCCTCGAGGCGAGCGTCGCCTCGCCGGCGCCGAGGACGTTTGCGCTCCCGCGCCGGGGCTTTCCTTACACTACAGGGGAAAGGTTGTGTACGCAAGTACCCTCGCTGGTCGGCGGTGATCATGAGCTGATCGCTTCCGAACCGGCGCAGGCGGGCGGCTGTGATCATGAGCTGATCGCTTCCGACCCGGCGCAAGTACCCTCGTGGTCGGCGCGCAGTGGGTGGGCCGGGCATAGAATGACTCACCGCCCGGTCCCCGGACGGTGACTGCGTGCGCCATGGACCTCGTCGAATGCCTTGATGCCCCGTGAGTGGTGGTCGTGACCGGGACCGGTTCGAGCTCCTCGCCGCGGCGGCCGAGGTCGCGGACGGGACGCTGTCGCTTGCCGAGACGGTGCAGCGGCTGCTCGAGATCGTGGTGCCCGCGTTCGCCGACGTGGCCACGCTCGACGTCGTCGACCCAAGCGGAGACCTGCGCCGTCTCGGGGCCCGGCTGGGTTCGCCGCGCAGCTCGGAGCTCGAGCGCGCCCTCGCGGGCCGCCGGCAGGTCAAGGACCCGACGGTGGGCGTGGGACGGACGATCTCAAGCGGCCAGAGCCAGCTGCTCTCGCCGATCCTCGACCATCAGCTGCGGGCGATCGCCGGCCGCGCGGCCGACCTCGAGCTGCTGCGCGCGCTGCGGCTGCGCTCGACGATCTACGTTCCGTTGCGCGCCCGAGGCAGAACCGTCGGAGCGTTGGCCTGCTCGGTCGGCGATTCCGGGCGCCGCTACGACGAGGACGACCTGCGCTTCGCCGAGGTCCTGAGCGGGCGGATCGCGCTCGCCCTCGACAACGCCGGGCTGTCCGAGATGCTCAGCGGGCTCGAGCGGCGGCTCGAGGCGGCGCTGGCCAATCTCGCCGAGGCGGTGCTGGTGAGGGATCCCGGCGGGCGGGTGGTGTTCGCCAACCCCGCGGCCGCGCGTCTGCTCGGCGTCGAATCCGTGAACGCGCTGAGCAGCCTCGACCCCTCGGCGCTGATGGCCAAGTACGACGTCTCCGACGAGCACGGGCGGCGGGTCGGGCTCGAGGACCTGCCGTCCACGCGCGCCGCGGCCGGCGAGCGCGCCGAGCCGCTGCTGGTTCGCAACATCATCCGTGCCACCGGGGAGGAGCGGTGGCTGCTGCACAAGGCGACCCCGGTGTTCGATCCTGAGGGCACGCTCTCGATGGTGGTGAGCGTGATCGAGAACGTCACCGAGGTCAAGCGCGCGGAGCTGGCTCAGCGCCTGCTCGCGGACGCCGGCCGGGTGCTGTCCTCGTCTCTCGACTACGAGCAGACCCTGCAGCGGGTGGCCCAGCTCGCGGTGCCGGCGCTGGCCGACTGGTGCGGCGTGACCATCCGCGAAGGCGATGTCCTGCGCCAGGTCGCGGTCGCTCACTCCGACCCCGCCAAGGTGGCGCTGGCGCGCGAGTTCGGCGAGCGCTACCCGGCGCGCATGAGCGACGCCAGTGGGGCAGCCGAGGTGATCCGCTCCGGGCAGGCGCAGCTCGTACCGCTGATCACCGAGGAGCTGCTGGAGGGAGCCGAGCTGTCCGGCGAGCAGCTCGCGCTCGTGCGCGAGCTGCAGATGCGCTCGGTGATCATAGTGCCGCTGGCCATCCCGGGGCGCTCGCCGATCGGAGCCGTGTCGCTCGTGATGGCGGAGTCCGGCCGGCGGTTCGGCCGCGATGAGCTCTCACTGGCCGAGGAGCTCGGACGGCGCGCCGCGACCAGCGTCGAGAACGCCCGTCTCTACACCGAGCGCTCGCGTATCGCGAGCGCCCTGCAGCAGAGCCTGCTGCCGCCGCAGCTGCCGGAGGTGCCCGGCTTCCGTCTGGCGACCCTGTACCGGCCGGCCGGCGATCACAGCGAGGTCGGGGGCGATTTCTACGATGCCTTCGAGGTTCCGGGCGGCTGGATGGTGGTGGTCGGCGACGTGGAGGGCCGGGGCGCCGAGGCGGCGGCGCTGACCTCGCTGTCCCGCTACACGCTGCGGACCGCCGGAAAGCTGCTCGGCGACCCCGTGGCGGCGCTGGCGCAGCTGAACGCGGCCCTGCGCGAGCGCCCGCGGCTCTCGCTGGTCACGGTGTGCTGCGCGCTCCTGCGCGAGGGGCCGCAGGCGGCCGACTGTGACGTCGTACTGGCCGGCCACCCTCCGGCGTACCACATCCACGCCGGCCGTCCCCGTGAGGTCGGCGTCCTGGCACCACTGCTCGGCGCCTACGAAAGCGGGACCTGGGAACCGGCTGCGATCACGCTCGAGCCTGGAGATCAGCTGGTGCTCTACACCGACGGGGTGATCGACACCGTCGGCGAAAGCGAGCGCTTCGGCGAGGCGCGCCTGGCCGCGGCGCTCCGCGGCGCGACCGGGGCGGCCGACGCAGTGGCGCGCGTCGAGCAGTCGATCCGCCGCTTCGCGCACGGGCCGCAAGCCGACGACACGGCGGTGGCCGCGGTCGAGCGGGTGGGCGGGAAGCGGGAGGGCGAGAAGCGGGAGGGCGAGCCGGGGGCGGCCGCCGTCCGGGGCGGAGGCGCGGCGTGGGTGTGCTGATCGTCCGTTACGGGATCGGCGCGGTCATGATCCTGGCTGGGATCGTGCTGCTGATCGTCTCTCCGGGCGGTTTCGGCGTCGACGGCTTTGGGATGGCGGTGGGCGGCGGCCTCTCGGTGCTGCTGATCAACTTCCTCTTCCGCCTGGGGGTCAGCGGAGACCGCGAGCGCGAACGGGAGGAGCGCGCCCGCGCCTACTTCGACGAGCACGGCGAATGGCCGGAGGACGAGGCGCAGTCGTCCGGGCCGAAGTGGCGCCTGGCCCGCGGGGTGGTCACGCCCGAGGACGAGGCTGCCGAGCGCAGCGGCCGGGGCGGCGAGACGCCGCCGCCCGAGCGCCGACCGTAGGGCCGAGGCCGGCCGATCCGTACAGTTTCTCGCCCGCGCCGGGGATAGGTTGCGTGGGCGGGACAATGTCGGGTTGATGGCCGTGACCGAATCGCAGCCGCCGAGCGCCGACCCCGCGGCGCCCGCCGCCGGGCAGCCGGTGCACGTGATCTTCGGCGCGCTGCTGCTGGTCATGCTGCTGGCCGCTCTCGACCAGACGATCGTGTCGACCGCGCTGCCGACGATCGTCGGCGACCTCGGCGGGATCTCGCATCTGTCCTGGGTGGTCACCGGCTATCTGCTCGCGTCGACCGTCTCCGGTCCGCTGTACGGCAAGCTCGGCGACCTCTACGGACGCAAGCGGCTGCTGCAGATCGCGATCGTGCTGTTCCTGATCGGCTCGGCGCTGTGCGGTCTGGCCCAGAGCATGACCGAGCTGATCGCCTTCCGGGCGCTCCAGGGACTCGGCGGCGGGGGGCTGATGGTCACCACGATGGCCGTGGTCGGGGACATCATCGCCCCGCGCGACCGCGGCCGCTACCAGGGCTTCTTCGGCGCGGTGTTCGGCCTCGCGACGGTGATCGGGCCGCTGCTCGGCGGCTTCTTCGTCGACAACCTGTCGTGGCGGTGGATCTTCTACATCAACCTGCCGATCGGACTCGTCGCGCTGGCGGTGATCGGAGCGGTGTTCCGCGGGCGCCAGCAGCCCGTGCAGGCGCGGATCGACTACCTCGGGGGAGCCGTCCTCACCGCCTCACTCGCTTCGATCGTGCTGTTCACCAGCCTCGGCGGCACGACGTACGCGTGGAGCTCGCCGACGATCGTGGTGATGATCGTCGTCGCCGTCGTGATGCTTGCGGCCTTCCCGGTGATCGAGGCG
Source organism: Solirubrobacterales bacterium (assembly GCA_019240655.1). Lineage (GTDB taxonomy): Bacteria > Actinomycetota > Thermoleophilia > Solirubrobacterales > Solirubrobacteraceae > Palsa-465. The sequence goes on along the minus strand of JAFAXX010000066.1, from coordinate 17,321 downwards.
CGGGCCGCGGAGCCGATCCTGCCACTCGTCCTGTTCCGCAACCGCACCTTTGCGGTGACCAGCGTGGTCGGATTCATCGTCGGGCTCGCGCTGTTCGGCTCGGTCACCTATCTGCCCCTGTATCTCCAGATCGTCAAGGGCCGCAGTCCGACGGCGTCGGGCCTGCTGCTCACTCCGATGATGGGCGGCCTGCTCGTGACTTCGATCGTGAGCGGCAACCTGATCTCGAAGTTCGGGCGCTACCGCCGGTTCCCGATCGCCGGGACGGCGGTCATGACCGTGGCCCTCTACCTGCTCTCGCACCTTGGCGTCACGACGTCTACCGCCGTCGCGGGGCTGTACATGCTGATCCTCGGCCTCGGCCTCGGCATGGTCATGCAGGTCCTCGTGCTCGCGGTTCAAAACGCGGTCGACTATCGGTATCTCGGCGTCGCCACGTCAGGCTCGACGTTGTTCCGCCAGATCGGCGGCTCGATCGGCGTGTCCGTGTTCGGGGCGATCTTCTCGAACCAGCTCTCGGGCGAGCTGGTCAAGCGGCTGCACGCCGGAGCGCACATCCCGGCGGCGGTGACTCCGGCGGCCGTCGACAAGCTGCCGCCGGCGGTCCACGCCCCTTACGTCGCGGCCTTCGCGGCGGCGCTGCGGCCGGTGTTCCTGGCCGCGGCCGCCGTCTCCCTGGTCGGTTTCCTCCTCTCCTGGCTGCTGCGCGAGCAGCCGCTGCGCCAGACCGCCCACGCCGAAGGCGTCGGCGAGAGCTTCCCCGCCCCGCGCCACGACAGCTCCGAGCGCGAGCTCGAGCGAATCCTCGGCTCGCTGCTGCGCCAGCCCGAGCGCGACCGCGTCTACCGCCGGCTGGTCGCCCACTCCGGCCTCGACGTCACGCCGCGGGAGGGTTGGGTGCTATCCCGCATCGCCGAGCATCCCGAGCTGAGCCCCGAGGCCCTGGCCGGAGTGCTCGCGGTGCCGGCCGGAAGGCTCGTGGGGCCGGTGATCGGCCTGCGCCGGCGGGCCTACGTCCGCGGCGGCGAGGACGGCTCGCCGCTCGAGCTGACCGACGCCGGCCGGGTCGCGCGCGAGCGCCTGCGGGACGCGGGACGCCGGGAGCTGTCGCTGCTGCTCGAGGGCTGGCGACCCGAGGAGGACGAGGAGCTCACGCCCGTGCTGCGCCGGATGGCCGACGCGCTCGTGCTCGACATGCCGAGCCGGTAGGCGGACGTCACGGGGGGGCCGAGTGAGGCCTCGCTGCGCTCGGCGTCCAGCTGGATGACGCGCGGCCGGCCCGGTCGTGGCGAGGCCGGATGCCGAGCGGGGCGTGCCGCGTGGCCGGGCGGGGCGTGCCGGGTGGCCGGGCGGGGCGTGCCGGGTGGCCGGGCGTCCTGACGCTTGTCCGGTGTCTCGGGGGGAGCCGGACGGGTCCGACCGAGACTGCGTCCGGTGGTTCGATGGGTCGTTGTCGGATGGAACTCGCTGGCGGCGTTGTGGTGGCTCTATGCCTTGCGGCCACAGCCGCTCCCGCCGGCGTAGGCAAGACGTCCAGCTCGTCGGGTGGCATGTTCCACGTAGGTCAAGCCAATGCCGGCTACCGCTACCGCCGGCCGCCGTCTCGTGTCGCAGCCACACCTTCTACGGAACCGCAGGGAAGACCGCCGTTCAAACTTCCCGCAATGCTATGTCACCTTGGACATCTACCTGTATCAGCCAGCCAACAGGTACGGACACTGGGAGGTCGACGTCTACGTCGCGAAGGCTTCCGCATGCGCGTCTTCATTTGACACACCCCGCCAGCCGGCTCGCTCCTCGTCACACCTCCTTCTCCGACTTGACTCTCGTCACCCACCCCGTGGCGAAAATTGTCGGTATAGCCGGACTTTTTCCCACGACCCCAGGCAAGCAGAAGTCCGGGGTGGCGGCCACGGCGCAGGAGGCTCAACTCGGGGTCGCGGGACGCAGGTCTCTCAGACGGCTACGGGAGGCGTCTGCCGTAGCGCGATGGCGCAACGCGCCTCGCCACGGCCCAGCGGCGAGTCGACCACAAGTCTCAGGACTACGAGCCGCATGGCAGTGTCAACGCGAAGTACGCTAAGCCGGGAAGCACGTTTCACATCAAGGCCGTCGCGACCAACAAGAACGGCACATTTATGAACGTGCCAAACGAATGCACAATTCCGTGAGTGCGGTTCGCTACTGCTCAGATCGCTCAGGCGATCGCTGATCGACTCAGCCCCGCCATACCCGAGGCGGCGAACGTGAGCCTGTCGGCGACTGGCTCCGCGCTCCGCGTCCAAGACAGCCGCACCTCAGTAGTGGTAGGGCTGTCGGCGTTCGGAGATGGCGAGACGCTCTCAGCACAGGAAGCAGAGACAGCCACTCGAGGTGCCCTCTCCACCATCCAGGACTTCGTCATAGAGGCCCTAACCGTGCCTTGGCCTGTTCCCGACGCATCTCCGGATGCGATTGTTCGCAGCGGCACCCTCACGGCGTGGTTTGGCAGCGAAGCATCTCCTGCCTTGCCTTTAGGCCTTTAGGCACACTCGCGGAGATCTCGCCTCAGCCCCGGCTGGAAGCCGCTCGACGACGAACCGCGCCCAGCCCGCCTCGTGCCGCAAGACCAAAGCGTGCGCGAGCCCGCTTCGCCCGGGCCGGGCCCTCAGGCCGCCTCGGCGAGCTCCGCTCCCTCGACCGGCACCTCGACCTCGCTGTGCACGTAGCGCGGGCCGCGCAGCCAGGAGGCCACCGCGGAGAGCAGGCAGCACGCGGCCGCGAAGTAGAACGCGGCGTGGATGCCACTCGCGAACGGCCCCGAGACGAGGGCCGGGAAGAACCGGTGGCCGGTCAGATAGGCGGTCGTGGCGTGGGGAAGGTGCGCCGTGGCCGGGCCGAGCAGCTCAGCCATCGGGTTGTAGCCGAGGAAGGCGGCGAACAGGCTGCCGACCGGGGGAAGGTGCGAGATCTGCACCGCGGCGGCGTCCGGCACCCCGTTGGTCGAGAGCCCGTGGTAGAGCGCCGGCGGGAGGGTGGAGGAGAGACCGATGATGATCAGGCTGAAGAAGATCCCGATCGACAGCACCATCGCGGCGTTCATGAACGTCCCGGCCATCCCCGCGCCGGCGCCGCGCTGGTCGGGCGGGAGGCTGTTCATGACCCCGGTCTGGTTGGGGGCGGCGAACATTCCCATGCTGAAGCCGTTGAGGAAGATGATCAGCCCGAACGCCCAGTAGGGGAACATCACGGGCAGGGTGATCAGCGCCAGGAAGGTGGCCGCGGCGAGGATCATGCCGCCGGTGGCGAACGGGCGGGCCCCGTAGCGGTCGGCGAAGCGCCCGGCGAGCGGTCCGGCGAGCAGGAAGCCGACCGACAGCGGCAGCATGTAGATGCCGGCCCACAGCGGCGTGTCGGCGAAGCTGTAGCCGTGCTCGGGCAGCCAGATGCCCTGTAGCCAGATGATCAGCATGAACATCAGGCCGCCGCGGGAGAGCGCGGCCAGCAGCGAGGCCAGGTTCCCGCAGGTGAAGGCGCGGATCTTGAACAGCGGGATGCGGAACATCGGCGCCTGCACCCGGCGCTCGACGGCCACGAACACGGCCAGCACGGCGACTCCGCCGGCCAGCGCGACGATCACCCACGGGTTGGTCCAGCCCATCGCGTGACCGCCGTGGGGCAGGATGCCGTAGGTGATGCCGACGAGCACGGCGACCAGCCCGACCGCGAACGTGAGGTTGCCGAGCCAGTCGATCTTGGCGTCTGAGCGGTGGCTGCGGTCCTCGAGCTTGAGATACGCCCAGACGGTCCCGAAGACGCCCACCGGCACCGAGATCAGGAACACCAGCCGCCAGGCCACCGGGGCGAGCAGGCCGCCGAGCACGAGGCCGATGAACGAGCCCGCGATCGCCGCCACCATGTTGATGCCGAGGGCCAGCCCCCGCTGTTCACTCGGGAAGGCGTCGGTGAGGATCGCCGAGGAGTTCGCGAACAGGAACGCGGCGCCGATGCCCTGCACGATCCGCATCGCGATCAGCCACAGCGCGCCGGCGCTGCCGTTCATCCACGTCACCGACATGAGGATCGAGGCGACGGTGAACACCGCGAAGCCGAGGTTGTACATCCGCACGCGGCCAAACATGTCGCCGACCCGGCCGAGGCTGACGACCAGCACGGCGGCGACGACCATGAACCCGAGCATCATCCACAGCAGGTAGCTCGTGTTCGAGGGGACGAGCGGGTTGAGGCGGATACCGCGGAAGATGGCCGGCATCGCGATCAGGACGATCGACTGGTTGATCGTCGCGATCAACATCCCGAGCGTGGTGTTCGAAAGCGCGATCCACTTGTAGCGCTCGGGATGGGCCGACTCCCGCGCCGGGCCGCGCGCCGATCGGGGCCTCAGGCTGCTCGTGATGCTCACGCGGAGTCTCCTGGTCGAGGTGAGAGCGCGCCCCGGGCGGCGCGCACTTGGCACCATAGCAGCAACCTGACGTTCACGTAAAAATCAGGTTCTCTCCCTCAGGTTCTCTCCATCAGTTTCTCTCCCTCAGTTTCTCTCCCTCAGGTTCTCTCCCTCAGTTTCTCTCCCTCAGGTTCTCTCCTGATAGGAATCAGGTCGTCCGGGGATCGCCGATGCCGAGCGGCTCGATCGCCTCAGCGCCGGCTTCGGCGATCGCCTCGCGCCCGACCGCCAGCGTGCTGACGCCCAGCCGCCGCAGCTGCCGCCGCAGCTTGAGGTCGTGGCACAGCTGCGACTCGCTCGCCACCAGGAGGTCGTAAGGCATGCCGGCGGCCAGCCGGCGCAGGCAAGCGGTCGTGTTCGACGTCAGCAGCACGGTGCAGACGGGCAGCGACTCGGGCACCGCTTCGGCGAGCGCGGTGAGCCGGCGCTCGGCGATCGCGGCCAGGTCCGGCTCGGGGATCGGGGCGAGGCGGCAGAGCGGCGCGAGCGGCCCGAACCACCGCACCAGCCGGCCCGGGTCGGTCGTCTTGGCCAGGGTGAGCCGGGCGCGCTCGCTCTCGGCGAGCTCGACCGCCCGCTCGAGCACCGCCCACATGTCCTGCTCGCGGTCGTCCAGGAGCGCCAGGACGTGGCGAAAGTGCGCGCAGCTCACGGCTCGCGCTCCTTGAGCCGCTCGATCAGCCGGTCGAGGATCTCGATCGCCTGGGCCAGCGTCTCGACCTCTTCGTCGTCCAGGCTCGCCATCTCCTCGTGCACCAGAGCGCGGTACCGCGCCCGCACGCCGGCCATCACCTGGCGGCCGTCCGAGGTGATCGCCACCAGCACGACGCGGCCATCGCCGGGGTCGGCCTCGCGGGTCACCCACCCGCGCTTCTGCAGGCGGTTGACCACGAGGGTGATCGCCGGCTGGGTGACGCCCTCCTGCCGGGCCAGCTCGGTGATCCGGGTCGGGCGGGGGAGCAGGGCCTGAAGCACCGCCGCCTCGGTGCGGGACACCGGGAGGTTTGTCCGGCTCAGGAACAGCCGCAGCAGGGCGGAGGTGCTCTGCGGCAGCGCCTCGGCGATTTCATCGAGCTGGCGCCCGCGCGCGACAGAGTCCGACACCTGCATGAGGAGTTTATATTAGCGCCTCATGGAAGCTCCGCGACGGCCTATGGAAGCTCCGCGGCGGCCTATGGAAGCCCCGCGGCGGCCTATGGAAGCCCCGCGACGGCCTACGGAAGCCCCGCGGCCAATTCGGTCGCCGTGCTGACCGATTCGCCGCCGCCCGACCTCGGCCATCCGTCCGCGTGGCTATCCTCCGCGCGAATGCGCTCGGGCAGTCGTGCCAGAGAGGACGCCGGCGGACGTTGCGCCTGCTCGTAGCCCAGGCTCAGCGTCCGCTCGCCGGCGAGATCACGATCCCGCCGTCCAAGTACCACGCCCATCGGGCGCTGATGCTGGCGGCGCTGGCCCCGGGCGAGAGCACGATCATCGACCGCACCGACGCCCGCCACGTCGGCTTCACGGTCGGAGCGCTCCACGCGCTGGGCGCGGACGTCAGGGCGGCCGGTCCCGGATGGCGGGTGCGCGGCGGCGGGTTCTCGCCGGTCAGCGACGAGGTCCCGGTCGGAAGCTCCGGCACCACCCTGTACTTCCTGCTCGGCCTCGCCGCGCTCGGCGATCGCCCGGTCCGCTTCGTGGGCCAGCGCTACTTCCGCCGCCGGCCGATCGGCCCGCTCCTGCGCGCACTCAAGCGCATGGGGGTCCGCCTCGACTACGAGCACCAGAGCCTGCCGGTCATCGTCCACCCGGGCGCGCCCCGCGGCGGGCGGATCCGGATCGACGGCACGCTCTCGCAGTGGGTCTCGGGCCTGCTGATGCTGGCGCCGTTCGCCCAGGAGCCGACCACGATCGAGGTCCGGGGCGAGCTGAACGAACGACCCTACCTCGAGCTGACGCTCGAGATGATGCGCGAGTTCGGGCTCGAGGTCGGCGTCCGCGAGGACTGGCGCGAGTTCTACGTCCCGCCCGGTCAGCGGCCGGCCGCCCGGGACGTCGTGCTTCCGCCGGACATCGGCTCGGCGGTGTTCGGGTTGGCCGCGTGCGCCCTGCATCCGTCCGAGGTGACCTTCCGCAGCCACGTGCCGATCCACGGCCATCCCGAGGCCTCGGTGCTCGCGGAGCTGCGCTCGGTCGGCGTGCCCATGCGTTTCGCCCCCGACGGCCGCTCGATCTCGGTGCAGCACGACGGGGTCCCGCCGGTTGCCGGCCGGCTCGACTGCCGCGACATCCCGGACATGGTCCCGATCCTCTCGACGCTGGCCAGCCGGGCCCGCGGCCGCACCGTGCTCTCGCACGTGGCGCACGTCCGCCTGAAGGAATCTGACCGCGTCGCGTCGATGCTCCAACTGCGAAGGATGGGCGCGCGGGTCGAGTTCGACGGCAACGACCTCGAGTTCGACGGCGTCGAGCAGCTGCACGGAGCCGCGCTGTCGTCGTTCAACGACCACCGCGTGCTGATGGCGCTCGCCGTCGCCGGGTCGACCGCCACCGGGGTCACCGAGCTCTCGTATCCGCACGCCTACCGCATCTCGTATCCGGAGTTCGTCGACCACATGAAGGCGCTCGGAATCCCGATCGCGGTGACCTCGCGCGTCTCCACGCTCGCCGAAGACCTGCCGTGAGGGCGGCAGGCGGGCTGATCCTAGACGACCTCGACCGGCACGCGCGCAAGCGGCCCGGCGAACGAGCCGTGGTCGAAGTCGACGCCGCCGGCGCGGTGAGGGAGCTCGGCTGGGGCGAGCTGGCGGACGAGGCCGACCGGATCGAGGGCGTCCTACGCGCGCTCGGGGTCGGGCCGGGCGAGCCGGTGGCGTTTCAGCTCCCGAACCGGCTCGAGTTCGTCACGATCGCGCTGGCGGCGCTGCGGATCGGCGCGATCTGCGAGCCGCTGATGCCGATCTTCCGCGAGCGCGAGCTCAGCTTCATGCTCCGCCAGAGCGCGGCTCGGGTTCTGTTCGTCGCGCGTGAGTTCCGCGGCCGCGACTACCTGGGGACAGCGCTCGAGCTGCGCGAAACCCTGCCGGCGCTCGAGCACGTGCTGGTGGTGGGAGAGGACGGCGCATTCGCGCCGTCCCGGGTTTCGCCCTCGCGTCCCCGGCCCCGTCCCGGGCCCGAGCAGATCGCTCAGCTGCTGTTCACCTCCGGGACCTCCGGCGAGCCCAAGGGCGTGCTGCACCGCCATGGGGTGCTGACGCGCGCGGCCGACGCCCACATCCGCCACTTCGGCCTCGGCGCGGACGACGTCATCTACGTGCCCTCGCCGCTGGCCCACCAGACCGGGTTCCTGTACGGGATGTGGATCGCGCTGCGGCTCGGCGTCCCGCAGCTCGTCCAGGAGGCGTGGGACGCGGAGGTCGGCCTCGCGGCGATGGAGCGCTTCGGGGTGACGTTCGTCCAAGCGGCTACTCCGTTCCTGGCCGACCTGACGCGCGAAGCGCGCGAGGGCGGGACTCCGCCTCGCGCGCTTCGTACCTTCGTGGCCACCGGCGCGGCGATCCCACGCGACCTCGCGCGCGAGGCTCGCGAGGTCCTCGGCGCCGAGGTCGGCGGCGCCTGGGGCACCACCGAGAGCTGCCTGGGCACCGCGTTCGCGGCCGGCGACCTGCCGCAGCGCGCGTGGAGCACCGACGGGCGCCCGCTCGAGGGGGTCGACATCCGCGTGGTCGACGACCGCGGCCGAGCGCTGCCGCCGGGCGCGGAGGGCCATTTCGAGGTCCTGACCGACTGCCTCTTCGAGGGCTACCTGAACCGCCCCGACCTCACCGCCGAGGCGCTCACCGCCGACGGCTGGTACCGCACCGGCGACCTGGCCCGGATCGACGAGCAGGGGTACCTGCGCATCACCGGACGAGTCAAGGACGTGATCAACCGCGGTGGGGAGAAGGTGCCGGTGGCCGAGATCGAGCAGCTGCTGTTCGGCCATCCGGCGATCCGCGAGGTGGCGATCGTCGCCATGCCCGACGAGCGGCTGGGCGAGCGGGCGTGCGCGTTCGCGGTCCTCGAACCCGGCGCCGAGCTCGACCTGCCGGCCATGCTCGCATACCTCGACTCACACCGGGTGTCGAAGACCTACTGGCCCGAGCGGCTCGAGCTCACCGGCGCGCTGCCGAAGACGCCGTCGGGCAAGATCCAGAAATTCGTCCTGCGCGAACAGGCGGCCGAGAGAAAGGCGATGACCACATGACCACAGTCCGGCCCGACGTCCTGCACGGGACATTCGAGGAAGCCTCGTTCCCGGCCCTCAAGGACGAGATCCGGGCCTACGTGGAAGGGCCGGGCGAGCGCTGGGCCGAGCTGATCGAGCGCGAGCACCGGGTGCCGGCGGAGCTGTGGGACGACCTTCGCGACCGCGGCTACCTGCGCCTGGCCGCCCCCCGCGACTACGGCGGCGAGGGCATCCCGCTCTCCCGCTACCTCGAGCTGCTCGAGCTGTTCTCGATGTCGCACGCGTCGCTGCGGATGATCGTCCACGTATGCAACGGCATCTGGCGACCGCTCGATTCGCACGCCACCGAGGAGCAGCGCGAGCGCTTCGTGCTGCCCCAGGTCCGGGGCGAGGTCAAGGTCGCGTTCACGCTGACCGAGCCGACCGCCGGCACGGGAGCCGACCTGCGCTCGAGCGTGGTGCGCGAGGGCGATACCTACTACCTGAGCGGCGAGAAGCACCTGATCACGTTCGGGACGATCGCCGACTACCTGCTCCTGTTCGCACGGACCGAGGGCACCCGCGGCGCGGAGGGGACGGTCGCCCTGATGGTGCCCCCGCGGGGAGAGGGAGTGCAGGCCGAGGTGATGCCCGAGACGATGGGCGTGCGCGGCACCGACCACGCTCACCTGCGTTTCGACCGCGCTCCGGTGCCGGTGGCCAACCGCCTCGGCGCGGAGGGGGAGGGGCTCGACATCGCGCTCAGCGGCTTCCTCGCCCCCAGCCGGATCTCGGTCGGGATGACGTGCGTGGGCCTGGCCCAGCGCGCGCTCGACCTCGCGCTCGCCTACGCCGAGCGCCGCGAGACGTTCGGCAAGAAGATCGCCACGCGGCAGGCGATCGCGTTCAAGCTGGCCGAGATGGCAACCGACATCGCGGCGGCGCGGAGCCTCGTAATGCACGCCGCGCGCCTCTGGGAGGGCGGCGGCGGCGCGGACGCGGAGTCGGCGATGGCCAAGCTGTTCGCCTCCGAGATGCTCCAGCGGGTGACCGACGCGGCGCTGCAGGTGCACGGCGGCGTCGGCTACTGGTCTTCGAGCCCGATCGAGCGGGTGTACCGCGACGCGCGGGCGCAGCGCTTCGAGGAGGGCACGGCCGAGATCCAGAAGACCACGATTGCGCGGGAGCTGCTGCGGCGGTGAGCGCCTCCGCCACCGACGACGACGAGATCGCGCGGCTGGCGCCGGCGCCGAGCGAAGGCTTCGCCGGCAAGGTCGCGCTGATCACCGGCGGCTCGCGCGGGATCGGCCGGACGCTCGCGCTGTGCCTGGCCGCTCGCGGCGCCACCCCGGTGATCAACTACCGCCGCAACGACGAGGCGGCCAACGAGACGCTGGCGGCGGTGCAGCGCGTCGGCGGCCGGGCGCTCGCGATCCGCGCCGACATCGAGGACCTCGAGGAGCTCGATGGCGTCTTCGACCAGGTGCACGAGCGCTTCGGGCGACTCGACTTCTTCGTCTCCAACGCCGCCGCGAGCAACTTCGACTCGATCCTCGACCTGAGGCCCCATCACCTCGAGCGGACCTTCAACCTCAACGTCCGGGCGTTCGTGCTCGGCACCCAGCGCGCGGTGAAGCTGATGACCGGCGGCGGGCGGATCGTCGTGCTCTCCAGCTACGGCAGCATCCGCGCGTATCCGACCTACGCCAACCTCGGCGCGGCCAAGGCGGCGATCGAGGCATGGACGCGCTACATGGCGGTCGAGCTGGCCCCGCTCGGGATCAACGTGAACGCGGTCAACGGCGGGATCATCGCCTCGGACTCCTCGGCCTACTTCTACGGCACCGGGCGCGTGCCGCCGGTCGAGACGGTGCTGCCGAAGATTCCCAAGCAGCGGATGGGCACCGTGCAGGAGGTGGCCGACTGCGTGCTGTTCCTGCTCTCGCCCGGCTCCGAGTACGTGACCGGCTCGACGCTGGTCGTCGACGGCGGGCTGACCGCGATCGCGCCGCCGTTTCCCTCCGACATGCCGTGACGGCGGTGGAGCAGGTGCGGCGCGGCGGGAGGCTCGAGCACGTGTGGCGCGGCGGGAGGATCGGCCCCCTGACGCTGCCGCACCGGATCGTCATGGGCTCGATGCACCTCGGGCTCGAGGGCCTCGACGACGGCGGGCGGGCGCTGGCCGAGTTCTACCGCGAACGGGCCGAGGGCGGGGCGGCGCTGATCGTCACCGGCGGCTCGGCCGTCAGCCGCGTCGGCGCCGGCGGGCGCAACTACAGCTTCATCAACGAGGACGCGCACGCGCCGGCGCTCGAGCGGGCGGCCGCTGCGGTCCACGATGCCGGCGCGCGGATCCTCTTGCAGCTCTTCCACGCCGGCCGGTATGCCTACGAGGACGCGTTCGGGCTGCAGCCGGTGGCTCCCTCGCCGGTGTATTCGCGCTACAGCCGCTGCGAGCCGCGGGCGCTCTGCGAAGCCGAGCTGCTGGCGACGATCGAGGACTTCGCCCGCGGGGCCGCCCGCGCCCGCGAGCTCGGCTTCGACGGGGTCGAGCTGATGGGCTCCGAGGGCTATCTGCTCAACCAGTTCATGGCGCCGGCGACGAACCAGCGCGAGGACGACTGGGGCGGCGATCCGAAGCGGCGGAGGCGCTTCCCGCTCGCCGTCGCCGCGGCGGTGCGCGAGGCCTGGGGCGCGGGCGGCGCGGTCGTCTACCGGATCTCCGGCGCCGACCTGGTCCCCGGCGGGGCCGCCGAGAACGAGGTGCTCGAGCTCGCCCGGCGGCTCAGCCGCGACGGTGCCGTCGACGGCCTGAACGTCGGCATCGGCTGGCACGAGGCTCGGATCCCCACCGTCCAGGCGCTCGTCCCGCACGGCGCCTGGCGCCCGTGGGCGCGGGCCATCCGCGAGGCGGTCGACGTGCCGGTGATCGCCTCGAACCGGATCAACACGCTGGCGCAGGCCGACCAGGCGCTCGCCGCCGGAGACGCCGACTTCGTCTCGCTGGCCCGGCCGTTCCTGGCCGATCCGGCGATCGTGGCCAAGACCCGGGAGGGCGCCCGCGCGGTCAACGTCTGCATCGCCTGCAACCAGGCCTGCATCGACCACTCGATCTTCGACCGCCGCGTCTCCTGCGTGGTCAATCCGCGGGCCGGCTACGAGCTCGACCTGCCGCTCCGCGGAGGGCCGGACCGCTCCATGCTCGGCGCGCGCGGCGCGCGGGTGGCCGTGGTCGGCGGCGGCCCCGCGGGCATGGAGGCGGCGCGGGCGCTGGCCACCGCCGGCCATCGGGTCGAGCTGTTCGAGGCGGGCGAGCGGCTCGGCGGTCAATTCCGGATGGCCTGGCGGATCCCCGGCAAAGAGGACTTCGAGCGGACGATCGAGTACTTCGAGGCCGAGCTCGCGCGGCTCGGCGTGAGCGTCCGGGTCGGCGAGCGCGTCGCCGACCGCGCCCGGCTCGACGACTTCGACGGAGTCGTGGTGGCGACCGGCGTGCTCCCGCGGCACATCGAGCTGCCGGGAGCCGACCTGCCGCACGTGCACACCTACGCGGAGCTGCTCCTGGACGGCACCGGGGTCGGCGACACGGTGGCGATCATCGGCGCCGGAGGCATCGGCGTCGACGTCGCCCACCGGCTCAGCTACCGCGCCGGTGCGGACGCGCGGGCCGCGTTCTACGCCGAGTTCGGGCTGCGGGCGGCCGGCGCCGCCGCTCCGCCGCCCTCGGCGCGGCGTGTCACGATGATGCGCCGCGGTGCGCGGGTCGGGGAGGGGATCGGCCCGTCGACCCGCTGGGCGGTGCTCGACGCGCTCGCCCGCGCGGGGGTCGAGATCCTCACCGGCGTCGAGTACCTGGCCATCGAGCCGGGGGCGGTCCGGATCCGCCACCCGGCGGGCGGGGAGGAGCACCGGGTTCCCGCCGATACCGTCGTCGTGGCCGCCGGGCAGCGCTCGGAGGCCTGGCTGGCGGCCGAGCTCGAGCGGGCGGATCAGCCGCACGTGGTGATCGGCGGCGCCGCCCTCGCCGCCGAGCTCGATGCCGAGCGCGCGTTCCGGGAGGGCGCGAGGGCGCCGGGCGCCCTCGCGTCGGTCCTGGTAGGTTCGCGCCGGTGAGCGACGACCGTCCTTCGCTGCGCTGGGCGCTGACCGTTCCCTTCACCGGCGTGCCGCTCTCCGAGCATCCGGAGCTCTACCGCCGGGCCGAGGCGCTCGGCTACGACGACCTGTGGTCGAGCGAGACGCCGACCGGCACCGACGGCTTCACCCCGCTCGCGCTGGCCGCCCCGGTCACCGAGCGCCTGCGCCTGGTCACCGGAATCGTCAACCCGTACACCCGCGGACCGGCGGTCCTGGCCCAGAGCGCCGCGACGCTGCAGGAGGCCAGCGGCGGCCGCTTCGTGCTCGGGCTGGGCGCCTCCTCGGACGTGACCGTTGAGCGCTTCAACGGCCTGCGCTTCGAGCGGCCGCTGACGCGGATGCGCGAGGCGGTGCAGACGCTGCGCCCGGTGCTATCGGTCCCCGCCGAGCGGGGCTTCGGCGGCCTGCGGCTCGAGCGACCGGTGAGCAAGCCGGTGCCGATCGTGCTGGCGGCGCTGCGCGGCAAGATGCTCGCGCTCGCCGCCGAGGCAGCCGACGGCGCGTTCACCAACTTCCTCCCGCTCTCCGGGCTACCCCGCGTCGTGGCATCGTTGCGCGAGGGCGAGGCCGCCGCCGGCCGCCCCGAGGGCTCGAGCGAGCTGTCGTGCCGCTTCTTCATCCTCCCCGGGGACGAGGGTGAGGCCGTGGGCGCCGCCCGGCAGATGTTCACCGCGTACGGCAGCGTGCCCGTGTACGCGAGCTTCTTCCGCTGGCTTGGCTGGGCCGAGCAGCTCGACCCGATGGTCGAGGCCTATCAGGGCGGAGACCGCCGGCGCGCGGCGGAGCTGGCGCCCGAGGCGCTGATCCGGGAGATCTTCGTCTTCGGCTCGCCCGACGCCATCAAGGCGCGGATCGAGGAGTTTCTCGACGGCGGGATCACCACCGCGGTGCTCAGCCCGCTCGCCCCGCCCGAGCGGGTCCCGGAGCTGATCGAGGCGCTCGCGCGGTGACGAGCGACCGGCGCCGGGCGATCGTCACCGGCGCCGGGGTCGCGGCGCCGGCCCGGGCGGCGGCGCGATCGAGTACGCGCAGCTGGGCGAGCGCGGCGTCACCGAGGTGTGGCAGGGGCTGAAAGGCGTAGGCTGAGTGCGCTACGTGGAGATCGACGCCGGGGCGGCGACGCTGCGGGACGGACCGGACCCCGACGTCCCACCCGACTTCGCGCGCGTGCGGGTCCTCGCGTGCGGCATCTGCGGGACCGATCTCCATCTCCTGCGCGGGATGGTGCTGCCCCCGGGAGCCGCCTACCCGGTCCGGCCCGGCCATGAGGTGGCGGGGATGGTCGAGCGGGTGAACGGCGCGGACGCGCCGGTCCGCGAGGGAGAGCTGGTGATCCTCCACCCGATCGCCACCTGCGGGCGCTGTGCCGCCTGCCGGCGCGGCGAGGACTCACGCTGCGAGCGCCAGCGCCTGCTCGGGCTCCACGATCCCGGCGGCCTCGCCGAGCTGGTCGCGTGGCCGGCGGCGCGGATGCTTCCCGCGGGCGGGATCGCTCCGGCCGGCGCGGCGCTGCTGGCGGATGCGGCGGCCACCGCCCACCATGCCCTCGCCCTGGCCGCGCTGGCGCCGGGCGCCACCCTGTGCGTGCTCGGCGCCGGCGGCCTCGGGACGAGCGTCCTCGAGATCGCCCGGGCGCTCGACCCCACCGTGCGCCTGGGCGCGGTCGTGCGCAGCGAGGCCACCGCCGCACGGGTGGCCGCCGACGGGGTGGAGGTCCATCGTGGTCTCGCGGGCGCCGCCCGCGCGCTCCGCGGGCGGCTCGGGCGCGCCGACGCGGTGATCGATTTCAGCGGCGCGGCCGCGGCCCCGGCCGAGGGCGCCGCGCTGCTTCACCGGGGCGGGCGGCTGGTGCTCGGGTCGGTGCTCGACGAGTCCCTCGAGCTCGGCGCCGCCGCCGCGTTCATGACCCGCGAGCTCCAGGTGGTGGGCGCGTACTGTTCCTCGCTGGCCGATCTCGCCGCCGTGATCGCCTTGGCCCGCGAGGGGCGGCTCGACCCAGGCCGGTGGGTCTCGCACCGGCTGGCGCTGGCCGATGCCGGAGCGGCGCTGGCGCTGGCGCGCGAGCGCCCGGCGGGGATGATCCGGGCGGTCGTCGAGCCTGAGTAGCATCGGAGACATGAGTACCGCCCCGACCGTAACCGAAGCTGCAGCCGCCGCCCCGGTGGCGGGAAACGCCCCGCAGCAGATCGATCGCGCGCTGCTGGCGGTCGCCTCCGTGGTCGTTCTCGGCGCGATCATGTCGATCCTCGACACCACCGTCGTCAACGTGGCGATCAACACGCTGGCGGCTGACTTCCACACCAGCCTGACCACGATCCAGTGGGTCGCCACCGGCTACACGCTCGCGCTGGCGGCGGTGATCCCGCTGAGCGGCTGGATCGCCGACCGCTTCGGCACCAAGCGCCTGTACATGATCTCGATCGCGCTGTTCATGGCCGGCTCGGCGCTTTCCGGACTGGCCTGGTCGGCCGGCTCGATCATCGCCTTCCGCGTGCTCCAGGGCCTCGGAGGCGGGATGATCATGCCGGCCGCGATGACGATCCTCACCCGCGCCGCGGGGCCGCAGCGGATCGGCCGGGTGATGAGCATCATCGGGGTGCCGATGCTGCTCGGGCCGATCCTCGGGCCGATCCTCGGCGGCTGGCTGGTCGCCGACGTCTCCTGGCGCTGGATCTTCTTCATCAACGTCCCGATCGGGATCGTCGCGCTGACCCTGTCGGCGCGGATCCTGCCGCGCGACGTCGCGCAGCACAGCCAGCGCCTGGACTACGTGGACCTGATCCTGCTCTCGCCGGGCCTGGCGCTGATCATCTACGGGCTGGCCGAAACCAACGCCGCCGGCGGCTTCGGCGCCCCCCGGGTGCTGGTGCCGCTGGTGGCCGGGCTCGTCCTGCTGGCCGTGTTCGTGTGGCACGCGCTGCGCGCCGAGGACCCCCTGATCGACCTGCGGCTGTTCCGGGACCGGACGTTCGCCACCTCCTCGACGATGCTCATCCTGTTTGCGATCTCGGTGTTCGGCACGTTCCTGCTCCTGCCGCTCTACTTCCAGGTCGTGCGCGGCGAGTCGGCGCTCCAGAGCGGGCTGCTGCTGGCGCCCCAGGGGCTCGGGGCGATGCTGGCGATGCCGCTGGCCGGCCAGCTCGCCGACCGTACCGGCTCCGGCCGGATCGTCCCGTTCGGCCTGCTGGCGATCGTCGCCGCGGTGCTGTGGCTGACCCAGATCGGTCCCCATACCTCCTACTGGCTGACGAGCGCGGACCTGTTCGTGTTCGGCCTCGGGATGGGCTTCACGATGATGCCGACGTTCTCCGGCGCGATGCAATCAATCCGCGGCGCCGCGGTGGCGAGGGCCAGCACCGCCCTGAACATCATCCAGCAAACCGGCGCCTCGATCGGCACCGCCGTGCTGTCGGTGATCCTCGCCTCCGCGCTGAGCGACCGGCTCGGCGGCCACGGCGGCTCGATCGGCTCGAGCGCCCACATCAGCCCGGCCGCCCGCGAGCACGTCGCCCCGCTGATGGCGAGCGCGTTCGGTCACACCTTCTGGTGGGCGTTGGCCCTGCTGGTCGTCGCGCTGCTGTTCTCGACGGTGCTCCCCAAGCGCAAGCCCGAGGTGTCGGGGAGCGAGGCGCCGGTTCCGGTCGTGCCGTAGCCCCGATCGCATTTTGGACAGACGGGCGCGCTGAAGCCTCGCGCGCCACAATGTGTCGCGTGCCCGTGAGCGGTGGTCTTCTTGGGAGCCGGGGTACAGTCGAGGTGCCGAGGTGAGGCGCCTTCTTGCCGGCCCCGCCCTGGTCGTGGCGCTTGCCCCGTTTCACTCGCTGATCCAACCGCTAACGGGTACGCCGCGGGCCGAGGTGAGCCGCTCCGCCTGGCACCAAGGGTGCCCGGTGGGGCTGTCGGATCTGAGTTTGCTCACCGTCACGTATGTCGGCTTCGACGGCAGATCGCACACCGGGCAGCTGGTCGTCAACCGGTCAGCGGCCGCGCCGCTGTCGCGGGTGTTCGAGCAGCTCTACCGGCTGCGCTTCCACATCCGTCACATGAGCGTCACTGATGCGTACGGGCCGGCAGCACTACATCCGCCAGACGGCGACGTCAGCGCAGCGTTTGATTGCCGGCAGGCCGTTCCGTCACCGTGTGTCGGCGGAAGCGGGACCGGGACTTGGTCCGAGCATGCTTTCGGCGAGGCCGTCGACCTCAACCCGGTCGAGAACCCCTACGTCGGCTGCGGGCAGACCCGAAAACCCTCCAGCCGGCCTTATTTCAACCGCTCCCGGCACCGGCCCGGCATGGTGACCCCTGCCGTCGTCCGCGCGTTCGAATCAATCGGCTGGGGCTGGGGCGGCAGCTGGACGGGATCAACCAAGGACTACATGCACTTCTCGGCCACCGGGCACTAGCCCGAAGTTCCCCTCAATAACGGGGGTGTGAGAGGCCGAAACCTTCGGTAGTTGCTGGGGTTTCGGCTTTCTTGGTGGGTGGCTATGTAGTCATCAATAGAGGATGGTGTCCGTCCGGCGGTGGCGGTATGGTTCTGGTATGTCGCGG
>JAFAXX010000153.1 GCA_019240655.1 Solirubrobacterales bacterium | reverse complement strand
GAGCGCGAGGAGCACAACCACCAGCACCCCGGCGCCGAGCAGCGTGAACATCTTGACGTCGATGTTCGGGAACACGGTCGTGGCCATCAGGATCAGCGAGAGGAGTACCAGCACCGCCTCGATCAGGACCGCGAGCACGTTCAGCCTGACCCCGTTGCGCCACGGACCGAGCACCGCCGGGTCGTTGCACAGCAGAAGCAGGAACATGCTCGCGCTGGGCAGCAGCACTCCGGCCAACGCCTGCACCGCCTCGGTGATCACCTGCAGTGGAGCACCGGGGATCAGCACGATCGCCGCCGCACCGGCGATCAGCAGCGCGAAGATCGCATAGAAGCCCTTTGCGTCTGCGAAGCTCCGATGCAGCGAGCTCTTGGTCCCGAACATGTCGCCGAACGCGTAGCTGGTGGACAGCGTCAGCGCGCCGGCGCCGATCATCGAGGCATTGAGCAGGATGATCGCGAACAGCGCCGCGGGCAACGATCCCAGCGTGTGCGAGAGGGCGTCCGCGGTGGCGCCGGGATCCTGAAAGTGGCCGAAGTAGGGGGTGCCGGTGAAGGCGAACGCGGAGATGGCCACGAGCGCGGCGGCGCCGAGCACCACCACGACCGCGCCCACGTAGGTGTCGATGCGCTCGTAGGTGATCCAGCGCGGCGTGATGCGCTTGTCGATGATGTTCGACTGCTGGAAGAACAGCTGCCACGGCGCCACCGTGGTCCCGACGATCGCGATGATGAGCAGCACCGAGGTGGAGTTGGCCCCGCCCAGGATCCCGGGTACGACGAAGTCCTTGGCGATCTGTCCCACGTGCGGGTGGGCCATCACGAACAGCGGTATTACGAGCAGGTTTCCGAACACGAACACGAACATCGAGCGCTCCCACAGCCGGAAGCTGCCGCTGACCGTCATCGCGATCAGCGCCGCGGCGGCCACGGGCACCGTGATGTACTTCGACGCACCGAGGTACCCGAGCGCGAAGTTCACCCCGATGAACTCGGTGACGATCGTCAGGAAGTTCAGGATCAGCAGATCGATGACCGAGAACCAGCCCCAGAAGCGCCCGAAGCGCTCCTTGATCAGGCGCGCGTGCCCGACGCCGGTGACCGCGCCGAGCCGCACCACCATCTCCTGGTTGACGATCAGGACCGGCACCAGCAGCAGCAGCACCCACATCAGGCTCGTGCCGTACTGCTGCCCGGCCTGCGAGTAGGTGGTGACGCCGCCGGCGTCGTTGTCGCCGACCATCACGATCAGGCCGGGGCCGATGATCGCGAGCAGCGCCAGCGCCCGGTTCCGCAGGCCGCGGTGAGCCTCCTCGTGCTGCTTGATCGTGCCGAACGCGCCCTGGATGTCGCCGACGTGGGCCTCGTCGAGGACGTAGCGCGTGCGGTTCAGAGTCGAGGCAGCAGAGGTCGTGCCGGCAGCCCCCGAAGGTGCTTCGTTCGCCATCTGCTCGACCTCCTTTCGCCTTCTTGGCCGCGGTCCGTCGCGGCCGGCCCCGGAGGTCCCTCCTCGCGCGTGCGTCAGGTGCCGCGCGAGAAGAAGCTCACCACGCCGGCCGCGAAGCGGCTACTTCGCGGGCGCTCGCCGTTGTCCGGATATAAGTCGTCGTGAGCCATCTCCCCCGAGGCTACCAGCCCAAGCGAGGCGCCGGGCAACTGCACCGGCAATGCGGCCGCCGCCCGGCGCTAATCCCGCGCCACGCCCGCCCGCCGGCGCCACTCCTCGGGCAGCAACCGCTCGAGCACGTCGTCCACGGCGATGATTCCGGCCGGCCTGCCGTCGGCGTCGAGCACCGGCATCGCGATCAGGTTGTAGTCGGTCATCAGCCGCGCGACCTCGGGCAGATCCGCCTCGGCGGCCACGGTCGGGATCGGCGACCCGTCCACGAGGTTGCACACCGCCTCGCGCGGGTCGGCACGCACGAGGTCGGCCAGCGCCAGCGCGCCGGCGAGGGTGCCGTCCTCGGCGATGACGCACACGACCGACGCCGGCTGCGTGCCCAGCTCGCTCGCCCGCACGCCGGCCAGCGCCTGCGCCACCGTGGCGTGAACGCCGGCCGAGACGAAGTCGGGGTTCATCATGCCGCCGGCGGTCTCGGGATTGTGTCCGAGCAAGGTCTTGATCTTGCGCTGCTTGGCCGCCGGGAGCAGGTTCAGGATCGGCAGCCGCCGTTCCTGCTCGATCTCGAGCAGCAGGTCGGCTGCGTCGTCCGAGGCCATTCGGGCCAGCACCGCGGCGGCCTCCGCGTCAGAGCGCTCGTGCAGGAACTCGACTTGATGGTGGTCGTCGAGCTCCTCGAACACGTCCGCCTCTAGCTCCTTGTCCTCGCCGACCGCCTCGAGGATCTCCTCGCCCTCCTCGTGCGAGGCGGCCTCGACGAGGTCGGCGATCTGGGCCGGGTGCAGGCGCGCCAGTCGGCGTGAGGCCAGCTTCAGGCGCGAGGTTGGCACATGGCCGACGAACGGCTCCATCTCGTCCCAGGCCACGAACTGGCGATGCTCGGAGTCGTGGCCGCGGAAGCGCCTCGGAAACATGCGCCACAGCCGCGGACGCAGGCTCGGGTCGATGCCGGCCACCCGCCAGGCTCCGTCCGAGCAGACGAGCTCGACCTCCCGGGCGGTCACGAGTCGCGCCGTCTCCACGTTGATGAGGCTGCGATCGAGGATGTCGCCGCGGAGCAGGATCTCCCCCGGCCGGCGCTCGAACTGGCCCAGATCGAGCTTGGTGGTGGCGGTCCGCGCGGCGTCCGGCCCCAGCTGCTCGATGCGGTCGATCGGCACGAACATCTCCCGACCGCCGATGCGCGCCTTGAGCCCGATGACCGGCGGCAGCCCGTCGCCGCCGTCCAGCCGCGCCACCACGTCTTCTACCTTGCCGAGACGCTCGCCGGCCGAGTCGAGCAGCGGGCTCCCCGCAACCGACGACAGGTGAACGATCTTCTCGGGCATCAGCGCCGCCATTAAGGCTACCTGCTGCTCGGTCGCTCGGGGTCTTGGCTAAGCGCGTTCGAGGAGTACGCGAATCGGGCGCCGGCTTGGCGACCGGCGGGCGCCCGCCCACCCAGGGAGCTCAGATTCCGAGGATGCGCGCGGCGAGGACGGCCGCGTTGCGGGCATTGTCGACGCCCACGCAGGCCACCGGGACACCCGGCGGCATCTGCGAGATCGAGAGCAGCGCGTCGAGGCCACCGGCCACCGACGTGCGGCTGGTCAGCGGCACGCCGATCACCGGGAGATCGGTGTGGGCGGCGACCACTCCGGGCAGCGCGGCCGAGAGCCCGGCGCCGGCGATGATCACCCTGAGCCCGCGCAGCTGCGCGTTCTTGGCGTACTCGGCCACGATTTCCGGCTCGCGGTGGGCCGACATCACCCGGACCTCGGAGCGGATCCCCCGCTCGTTGAGCTCCTTCTCGGCCGCCTCCATCGCACCCATGTCGCTCTTGGACCCCATGACGATGCCGACGCGGGGCGCGTCGACGTCGAGTTCCTCGATCTGCGCCGCGGTCTCGGCCAGGGGCGCGCCCGCGGTTTCGGCCAGGGGCACTCCCGCGGCCTCGGGCAAGGGCTCGCTCACACCCCGACCCCCTTCGCGACGTCCCGCCGCAGCTGCCTACCGTCGAAGTCGATCATGTCCGCGGCAGCATAAGCGCCCGTGCGGGCGGACGGCGCGTCGGGGCCGAGCGCGGTGACGCTCAGGACCCGGCCGCCCGCCGTGACGAGCCGGCCGTCGGCGTCGCGTGCGGTGCCCGCGTGGGTGACGTGGACTTCGCCCGGCACTCGCTCGAGGCCGGTGATCAGATCGCCGCTGGATGAGCTCTCGGGATAGCCACGGCCGGCCAGCACCACGGTCACCGCGGTCTCCGGCGCCCACTCGAGCTCGACCCCGGCGAGCCCGCCGGGCACCGTCGCGGCCTCGAGTAGCTCGAGCACGTCCGAGCGCAGCCGGGGCAGGATCGCCTGGGTCTCGGGATCGCCGAAGCGGACGTTGAACTCGAGCACCTTCACGCCGTCGGCGGTCAGCATCAGCCCGGCGTAGAGCACCCCGTGAAACGCGATCTCCCGCCGGGCCAGCTCGTCGAGCACGGGCTGATGGACCTCACGGCAGATCTCGGCCGCCCGCACACCGTCGATGTCCGGGACCGGCGAGTAGGAGCCCATCCCTCCCGTGTTCGGCCCGCGGTCGCCGTCGAAGATCCGCTTGTAGTCCTGCGCCGACGCGAGCGGCAGCGCGCGCTCGCCGTCGCATACCGCCAGCAACGAGAGCTCTCGACCGCTCAGGTGCTCCTCGATCACCACGCGCTCGGTCGCAAAGCGATGCTCGACCAGCAGCGCTCCGAGGGCCGCTCGCGCCTCGGCCTCGTCCTGGACGATCACCACGCCCTTGCCCGCGGCAAGTCCGTCGGCCTTGATCACCGCCGGGTAGCCGGTGATCGCCGCCAGCGCCTCGCCCGCGTCGGAGTGCACGGAGTGGCGCGCGGTGGGCACGCCGGCCGCGGCCATCACCTCCTTGGCGAACGCCTTGGAGCCCTCGAGCGCCGCGCCGGCCGCGCGCGGGCCGAAGCAGCCGATCCCCGCGCCGGCCAGCGCGTCGGCGAGCCCGGCGACGAGCGGCGCCTCGGGCCCGACAACCACGAGATCCACGTCTGCCGCGGCCGCCACCAACCCGACGACGTCCTCGGGGTCGAACTCGAGCCGCCGCGCGTGGGACTCGATGCCGGCGTTGCCGGGGGCGCACAGGAGCTCGGGGCGGCGCGGCGAGCGCGCCAGTGCCTGGACGATCGCGTGCTCCCGCGCGCCGGCGCCGACGACCAGGACCCGTTCAGAGCGAGCCAATGAATTCGTCGACCGGGATCGCGATCAGCGTCTCGTACTTGGCCGTGCCGCGCGAGCCCAGCTCGAGCGAGACCCGCGCGATCGTTCTCTCGTCCGGCGCCTCGATCACGTTCACGAAGTCGAACTGCCCGAGCGTCGCCCACTGAGCTTTGACGGTGGCGCCGAGCTGCTCGATTTCGCGGTTGACCTCACGGATCCGGGACGGGTTGTTCTTGATCGTCTGCACGCCCTCCGGGGAGAGGCGCGAAAGCATGATGTAGGTGGGCATGCGGCACTTCTACCGGATGCGCGGGGATCGTGCCGAGGGCGGGGCATCGGCCCCGCCCCCGGAATGCCTCATACCGCGGCGGCGGCCTCGGCTCGCTCCAGCACGAGCTCGCCGTCGGCGGCCTCCACGCGGACCGTGTCGCCGGCGGCGAAGCGGCCCTCGAGGATGGCCAGCGCGAGGGGATCGACGAGCCGCTTCTGGATCACGCGCTTGAGCGGCCGGGCGCCGTAAGTCGGGTCATAGCCGAGGTTGCCGAGCAGCGTCTTGGCCTGTTCGGTGAGCTCGACGTCGATATCGCGCTCGCGCACGCGCGCAATCAGCCGTGCGACCTGGAGCTCGACGATCTCCGAGATCTGCTCGCGGGTCAGCGAATGGAACTCGACGATGTCGTCGAGGCGGTTGATGAACTCGGGCTTGAAGTAGGTGTCCACGCCGGCGCGGCCACCCGGAATGTTCGAGGTCATGATCAGCACGGTGTTCTTGAACGACACCGTGCGGCCCTGTCCGTCGGTCAGGCGACCGTCGTCCATCACCTGCAGCAGTGTGTTGAACACATCGGGGTGGGCCTTCTCGATCTCGTCCAGGAGCACGACGGAGTAGGGCCGGCGGCGGACCGCCTCGGTCAGCTGGCCGCCCTCGTCGTAGCCGACGTAGCCGGGGGGCGCCCCGACCAGGCGGGAGACCGTGTGCTTTTCCATGTACTCGGACATGTCGATCCGGACCATCGCGTCCTGGCTGTCGAACATGAAATCGGCCAGCGCGCGGGCCAGCTCGGTCTTGCCGACGCCGGTCGGGCCCAGGAACAGGAAGGTGCCGATCGGCCGATCCGGATCCTGGAGTCCGGCCCGAGAGCGGCGAAGGGCGGCCGAAACGGCCTCCACGGCCTCATCTTGGCCGATGACCCGACGGTGGAGCCGATCCTCCATGTGGACGAGCTTCTCGATTT
>JAFAXX010000147.1 GCA_019240655.1 Solirubrobacterales bacterium | reverse complement strand
ATCCAGATCCAGCCGTCGGCGGGCTTCTCGCTCGGCTCCACACTCGGGACCGCGCGGGTTGCCTGGCAAGCCGGCGGCTCGCTGCCGATCGTCCAGTGCATCCGGGTGCGTCGGGCCGGCAACGCGGTCAGCGGCTTCAATGTGCAGCTGCTGGCGGTGACGCCGCGGATCCGCAGCGACGCGGACTGCCCGGCCACGTTCTGACGGCCGCTTCCCTGCTGGTGCGAGCGCGCCTGCTAGGGCGTGGGCGTCCGCACCGGCCGGCGCTCGGGTTCACGCGCCGGGCGGCGCTCCCGCCGCGGCCGGTGGTCGGCGAGACGCTGGTGATCGCGCAGCCGCACCCCCGCGGGCACGGCGTCGGGGAGCGGG
The DNA here is from genome assembly GCA_019240655.1 of Solirubrobacterales bacterium. Lineage (GTDB taxonomy): Bacteria > Actinomycetota > Thermoleophilia > Solirubrobacterales > Solirubrobacteraceae > Palsa-465. Next base: position 2,251 of record JAFAXX010000147.1, on the reverse strand, counting down.
ATGCCGCCGCGCGGAGGCTCCGGCGGGCGGGGCGGGCGGCGCGGTCCGCGACCCCAGCCTTCGTCCGAGCCCGAGTCCGAGGAGCGCGGCGGCGAGTCGGGGCCGTCGCGCAGCGCCGGAATCATCAGCACGGCCACGCAGCCGAGGGCCAAAACGTGCACTCCGGCGATCATCAGCAGCAGCTGAGCGTCGCCATTCATAACCAAAGCCTACCGCCCCACCGCGCCCGGCGAAAGGCTTTTTTCCCACGGCCGCTACCATCGTCTGCCGTCATGGCCACGGCGGAAACCACAGCGTTGAGCGTCCGTCGCCGTGAGCCGGCCGGCTCGCGCGCGGCCCGGCGCCTGCGGCGCCAGGGCGCGGTGCCCGGGATCGTCTACGGCGGCGGCGAGGATCCGCTTGCCTTCGAAGTCGACGCGCGGCAGCTGCGCTACGCGCTGACCCATGGCCACGCGGTGCTCGAGCTGAGCGTCGACGGCGCCGCGCGCAGCCCGGTGGTGGTCAAGGAGCTGGCCCGGCATCCGGTGAGCGGCGAGGCCGTCCATGTCGACCTGCTGCGCGTGCGGATGGACCAGGCGATTGAGGCCACCGTGGTGCTCGAGCTGAACGGAGTCGACGATGCGCCCGGCGTCAAGGAGGGCGGCGTGCTCGAGCAGGTGACCCGCGAGCTGACGATCGAGGCGCTGCCCGGGGACATCCCCGATTCGCTCGAGCACGACGTCTCCGAGCTGCAGATCGGCGACACGGTCACGCTCGGGGCGGTGCGCGCTCCGCGCGGCGTCTCGCTGATCGACGACCCCGAGACGGTGATCGCGACGGTGACTCCGCCTCGCCTCCAACTCGAGGACGAGAACGAGATCGAGGCGGAGACCGAGGTCGTCGGCGAGGCTCCGGAGGGCGAGGCGCCCGCGGCCGAGGCGCCCGAGGGCGCCGGCGCAGCAGAGTCCTCCGGCGAGTAGCGGTCGAACGTGCCGCTGGGTCGGGCTGGCGCCCCCGTCGACTGGCTCGTGGTCGGCCTCGGCAATCCGGGCGCGGAGTATGTCGGCACCCGTCACAACGTCGGCTTCGCCGTGGCGGGCGTGCTGGCCGACCGCTGGTCGCTGCCGAAGCCGAAGAGCCGCTACCGGGGGCTGGTGAGCGAGGGCCGAACCGGGCCGGGGGGACCGCGCGTGGCGCTGCTGCTTCCCCAGACCCACATGAACGACGCCGGCGCCTCGGTCGGCCCGGCGCGGGGCGCGCTCGGGGTGCCGCTTGACCGCCTCCTCGTCGTCCACGACGAGATCGACCTTCCGTTCGGCGAGATCCGCGCGCGGGTCGGCGGCGGGCTGGCGGGTCACAACGGCCTGAAGTCGCTGAGGCAGGGCCTCGGCTCGCCCGAGTTTGCGCGGGTCCGGGTTGGGGTGGGCCGGCCGCCGACCACCGATCCGGACCGCGTAGCGGCGTACGTGCTCGGGCGCTTTCGCGAGCCGCGCGAGGAGGTCCAGATGCTGGTGGAGCGCGCCGCCGACGCCGCCGAGCAGGTCGTCCTCGGGGACGCGACTGCTTCCTAGACTCAGGACCGAGATGCTCCGCACGCTGCTGACCCACGCCGACGAGGACCCGCAGACCGCTCGGCTGGCGGCCGAGGGCGGGCGGGCGTTCGTCTCGCAGTCGCTGCGCCCGTACCTGGTCGCGGCGCTGGTCGATCGTGAGCCGCAGCGGCCGGCGATCGTCGTCGCCGGCGACGACCGCGCCGCCCGTGATCTCGCGATCGCCCTGCGGGCGTGGCTCGAGCCGAGGATGGTGCGCTATTACCCCAGCCGCGGGGTCACCTACGAATCGCACCTGACGCCGCCGCCCCACCTGGTCGGCCTGCGGATCCGGGCGCTCGACGCCCTGCTCGAGTCGGACGGCGGCGGCGCTCCGGTGGTCGTGGTCAGCGCGGTCGCGCTGTCCGAGAAGGTGCCCGACCCTAGCCTGCGACCGCGTGCCTTCACGCTCCGTGCCGGCGACCTGCTCGACCTCGACGAGACGGCCCGCGAGCTCGTGGGCGCCGGCTACGAGCGCGTCGATCAGGTCGAGGACCGCGGCCAGTTCGCTGTGCGCGGCGGCCTGCTCGACCTGTTCCCGGCGACCGAGGACCGCGCGGTCCGCGTCGACCTGTTCGGCGATGAGATCGAATCCCTTCGGTGGTTCTCGACGTTCACGCAGCGATCGCTCGGTGAGGCTGACGTGGTCGAGGTCGCGCCCGCCGCAGAGCTCGCTGAGGAGC
>JAFAXX010000149.1 GCA_019240655.1 Solirubrobacterales bacterium | reverse complement strand
AGCCCAACGAGTTCAAGGCGCGATCGGAGCCACCGGCGCAACCGGACCAACCGGCACCCAAGGCACTCAAGGCACCCAAGGCTTCCAAGGCATCGCCGGCGCGACCGGGCCTCAAGGCACCCAAGGAGCCCAGGGCTTCCAAGGCATAGCCGGCGCCATCGGAGCCACCGGCGCAACCGGACCAGCCGGCGCCGCCGGCCCCCAAGGCACCCAGGGCTTCCAAGGCATCGCCGGCGCCACCGGTCCTCAAGGCACCCAAGGCATCGCCGGCGCCACTGGCTCTCAAGGCACTCAAGGCACCCAAGGCATTGCTGGCGCTACCGGTGCTCAAGGCAATCAAGGCTCACCGGGCGCGCCGGGATCGCAGGGCGCGCAGGGACTCCAGGGTCCACAAGGCGTTCAAGGCGCCACCGGCGCCACCGGCGCCCAAGGCACAATCGGAGTCCAGGGCGCCACCGGCGCGACCGGACCGCAGGGCACAACCGGAGCTCAGGGCACCACCGGCGCCACCGGCGCCCAAGGCACAACCGGAGCCCAAGGAGCCACTGGAGGCACCGGCCCCCAAGGTGCGACGGGAGCCCAAGGACTTCAAGGCGCGATCGGAGCCACCGGCACAACCGGACCAACCGGCGCCACCGGCACCCAAGGCACCCAAGGCTTCCAAGGCTTCCAAGGCATCGCCGGCGGCACGGGTCCTCAAGGCACCCAAGGCATCGCCGGCGCCACTGGCCCTCAAGGCACCCAAGGCACCCAAGGCATTGCCGGCGCTACCGGTGCTCAAGGCAATCAAGGTTCGCCGGGCGGGCAGGGATCGCAGGGCACGCAGGGATTCCAGGGTCCACAAGGCGTTCAGGGCACCACCGGCGCCACCGGCGCCCAAGGCACAATCGGAGCCCAAGGCGCCACCGGCGCGACCGGACCGCAGGGCACAACCGGAGCCCAAGGATCGCAGGGTGCACAAGGCTTCCAGGGCACGACCGGCACAACCGGAGCTCAGGGCACCACCGGCGCCACCGGCGCCCAAGGCACAACCGGAGCCCAAGGAGCCACTGGAGGCACCGGCCCACAGGGCACGACAGGAGCCCAAGGAGTTCAAGGCGCGATCGGAGCCACCGGCGCAACCGGACCAACCGGCACCCAAGGCACTCAAGGCACCCAAGGCTTCCAAGGCATCGCCGGCGCCACGGGGCCCCAAGGCACCCAAGGCACCCAAGGCATAGCCGGCGCAATCGGTGCTCAAGGCAATCAAGGCTCGCCGGGCGGGCAGGGATCGCAGGGCACGCAGGGATTCCAGGGTCCACAAGGTGTTCAGGGCGCCACCGGCGCCACCGGCGCCCCAGGCACAACCGGAGCCCAGGGCGCCACCGGCGCCACCGGCGCCCAAGGCACAACGGGCACCCAAGGCATCGCCGGCGCCACCGGCCCTCAAGGCACCCAAGGGACCCAAGGAACCCAAGGCGCAGCCGGGGCTACAGGTACTCAAGGCACCCAAGGCGTTCAGGGCACCCAAGGATTCCAGGGCCGCGCAGGCAGCACAGGCGCTAGCGGTGCGCAGGGCTCACAGGGCGCGACAGGAGCCCAAGGAGCCCAGGGATTCCAGGGTATCGCCGGTCCGCAGGGTTTCCAAGGACCGAGTGGTCCGCAGGGCGCGACGGGTGCGACGGGGGCGACGGGCGCACAGGGAGGTCTTGGCGCCCAGGGAGCGACCGGGAGCCAAGGCTCGGGCGGGGCTCAGGGTCCACAGGGCTTCCAGGGAGCGCCCGGCACAGGCGCCCAAGGTCCGCAGGGCGCTCCAGGAACAAGTGGCGCTATAGGGCCGCAGGGCGCCCAGGGCTTCCAGGGAGCGCCCGGCACGGGCGCCCAAGGTCCGCAGGGCGCTCAGGGCCCGGCTGGTACAGGTGCCCAGGGCGCCCAGGGCGCCACAGGCGCCCAAGGTGCTACCGGCTCGCCAAGGACCTTCACCACGAAGACCAACACGGCGACAGGACCGACAGCGAGCGGGAACTCCGTCACACTCACCGCGACGTGCACCAGCGGCACGGTTATCGGTGGTGGGGGCTCCTCTTCGGTCGCCGCCGGCGTCGCCATGTCTACCTCCGAACCGAACAGTTCCGGCACCGGGTGGACCGTCACCTTCTATGCCGGCTCGCTCGGCGCGTCCGCCAACACCCTCACCGTTTACGCCATCTGTGCCTCGTAAAGCGCCTGGAAGATGAAGATTGGGTCACCCCCCGAATCCCTCCGCAAAGCAGCCGCGAGCGCACAGCGGGAGCGGCCCGCCGGTAACGGTCCCCCGTCGTCACGCCGTAGTCAGCTCATGATCGTCTCGCGCGCGAGCGTGACCGGCTTCGCCGCGCGCCGGCCCGCTAGGCGAAGCGCCGCGAGCATGCTGAGGATCGCCACCTGGCTGACCGTCGCCGGCTTGGCGATGAGTGGCTGTGGCTCAACTGGCAGCAACCCGATCTCGTCGAGGCAATCCTCCTCGACGTCCTCGGTGCAGACGGCCGCGAGCTCAGTCAACGCGCTGATCGGGGCCGGAATTGCGCAGGCGGACGCCAAGCGCTACCCGGAGGCGGAGACGACGTTTCGCGACGTCTTAATCGTGGATCCGGGCAATAAGTTCGCCTGGTACAACCTCGGCCTGCTCGCCGAGGTGCAGAACCGTCGATCCGACGCGCTTGCGTACTACTCCAAGGCCCTCGCGGCCGACCCCAGATACACGCCGGCCATGTACAACAAGGCGATCCTTCTGGAGGGCATCGACCTTCACTCGGCGTTGGCGTTGTATCAACGGATCACCACCATCAATCCCAAGGCCGCGACCGCATACCTGCGGGAAAGCTTCGTCTATGACCGCCTAGGCGACAAAGCGAAGGCGAGCCACGCGCGCGCCCGCGCCGTCGCGCTGGACCGCCGCCTGGCCACGGTGACTGGACCAGCGCCAGCCGGGTCCAAGTGAACCGTCCTCCGCGGCTCAGCGTCTTAACGGTCACGCACCATCCGCGGTTCCTCGACGAGTGCTTCGACAGCCTGCTCGCCCAAACCTACGACGACTGGGAATGGGTGGCGCTGCTGAATTCCGGGGCTCGGTGGCGGCCGGCGCAGACCGACGACCGCGTCCGCCTGATCATCGACGACACCACCCAGGGGGTGGGCGCGGCCAAGCAGCGAGCGTGCGCCGAGGCCCGCGGCGAGATCCTGGTGGAGTTCGATCACGACGACCTCCTCGCGTCCACGGCGCTGGCCGAGATCGCCCGCGCCTTCGAGGAGCATCCCGACGCCGCCCTGGTCTACAGCCACTCCGCGCAGATCCTCGAGGACGGCTCCCGGGACGACTCTCGCTTTGACACCTCCAACGGCTGGCTCTACCACGAGACCGTCGTGGACGGGCGCAGCGTCCAGTATCCGCAGTCCCTCGCGCCCACTCCCCACAACGTGTCGTATATCTGGTTCGCGCCTAACCACGTGCGCGCTTACTCGCGCGCGGCCTATGACAAGGTCGGCGGCTACGACCCAGCCCGATATGTCCTCGACGACCAGGACCTGATGTGCAAGCTCTACCAGGTAGGTGACTTTCACCTGATCGACAGGTGCCTGTACCTCCAGCGCATGCACTCGCGCAACACGCAGCGGGAGGCCGACACCAACGCGTTCATCCAAACCGAGACCGTTGCCCTGTACGACCGATACATCGAGGGCAACGCTCTGGCGTGGGCCCTCCGCCACGGGCTCTTGGCGCTAGACCTGGGCGCCGCACACAACCATCCGCCTGCCTACCTCGGCGTCGACCAATACCCTGGCGAGGGCGTGGACATCGTGGCCACGCTGCCCGAGTACCTACCGCTCGACGACGGGACGGTCGGGGTGATCCGAGCGGTCGACTTCCTTGAGCACGTCGCCGACAAGGTCGCGCTGATTAACGAGCTGTACCGGGTGCTGGCTCCCGGCGGCCTCCTGCTCTCGAACACGCCGAGCACCGATGGACGCGGGGCGTTTCAGGACCCAACCCACGTCGCCTTCTACAACGAGAACTCGTTCTGGTACTACACAGATGCGCGGTACCGCAATTTCGTGCCCACGATCAAAGCGGCGTTCCAGGTCTCCCGGCTGGTCACCTACTTCCCGAGCGAGTGGCACGAGCAGCACCACATCCCGTACGTAACGGCAAACCTGATCGCGCTGAAGCCCCCGATGCCGCGCAACGGCGGCCTCATCTTGATCTAACGACGCGGATCTACCAGCGGTAGTGGGCGAACGCCTTGTTCGCCTGCGCCATGCGGTAGACGTCGTCCTTGCGCTTGAACGCCGCGCCCTGCTGCTGCTGGGCGTCGAGCAACTCGTGGGCGAGCCGCTGCGCCATGGTCTTCTCCCGCCGCTGGCGGGCGAACTGGATCAGCCAGCGGACCGCGAGCGTGCGCGCCCGGCGCGCCGGCACCTCCACGGGCACCTGGTAGGTCGCGCCGCCGACCCGGCGAGACTTGACCTCCAGCACGGGCGTCAGCGCCTTGATCCCCGCCTCGAGCACCTCGACCGGGTTGCGGCCGGTCCGCTCGGCCAGAATGGCCAGTGCGTCGTAGACGATTTTCTCGGCCACTGACTTCTTGCCATCCAACATCACCTTGTTGATGACCTGCTGGACGAGGCGATTGCGGTGGACTGGATCCGGCTCGATCGGCCGAATCGAGGCGGCGGCGCGGCGCGGCACTACTTCGCCTTCACGCCGTACTGCGAGCGGGCCTTCTTGCGGTCGCCGACGCCGGCGGCGTCGAGCGTGCCGCGAATCACCTTGTAGCGGAAGCCCGGCAGGTCCTTGACCCGGCCGCCGCGCACGAGCACCACCGAGTGCTCCTGCAGGTTGTGGCCCTCGCCGGGGATGTACGCGCCGACCTCCATGCCGTTGGTGAGCCGCACGCGGGCGACCTTGCGCAGCGCCGAGTTCGGCTTCTTTGGCGTCGTCGTGTAGACGCGGGTGCAGACGCCGCGGCGTTGAGGCGCGGCGACCTTCTTCTTGCGCCCCTTGCCGGACTTGAGACCCGGCGTGGCGAGCTTCTTCTTCGGTGCGGTGCGACCCTTTCGGATCAGCTGGCTTGTCGTCGGCATGAGCTGCGCAGGGTAGCAGGGGTCCTCCCGCGGGCGTCGGGGCGCCCCGACGGCCGAGGGTTCGCCACCGCGATCACGCCGGCACGCCGGCCAGCGCGTCGTCGACCGCCGCGCAGGGCACCCCGACCGCCTCGGCCACCGGCGCGTAGGTCACCTGGCCGGCGGCCACGTTGACGCCGAGCTTCAGCCCCGGATTCTCCGTCACCGCGCCGTGGACGCCGGCGCAGGCGAGATGCAGCACGTAGGGCATCGTGGCGTTGGTCAGGGCGTAGGTCGACGTGATCGGCACCGCTCCAGGCATGTTGGTCACGCAGTAGTGGGTGATGCCGTCGACCTCGTAGGTCGGCGCGGAGTGGGTGGTCGGGCGCGAGGTCTCGAAGCACCCGCCCTGGTCGATCGAGACGTCGACAAGCACGGCTTGGCGCTTCATCAGTCCGAGCTGCGCGCGAGTGATCACCCGCGGAGCACGGGCACCATGGACCAGCACCGCGCCGATCACCAGGTCCATGTCCGGCAGCCGCTCCTCGATCGACAGCGTCGTGGCAAAGCACGTGTCCGCTCGGCCCCCGAACGCGATGTCGAGCTCACGGAGACGATCGATGTTCCGGTCGTAGACGTACACCGTCGCCTCCATGCCGAGCGCGATGAACGCCGCGTTCATCCCGACCACGCCGCCCCCGATGACCATCACGTTGGCGGCGGCGACGCCCGGGACGCCCCCGAGCAGGATGCCGCGCCCCCCGAGCGGCTTCTCGAGCATGAACGCTCCGGCTTGGGTGGCGATCTTGCCGGCCACCTCGGACATCGGCGCCAGCAGCGGCAGCCGCCCACGGGCGTCCTCGACCGTCTCGTAGGCGATGCAAGTGGCACCCGACTCCATCAGAGCCCGGGTCAGCGAGGCGTCGGCAGCCAGGTGCAGGTAGGTGAACAGCGTGTGGCCTGGGCGCAGCCGCGCCACTTCACCCGGCTGGGGCTCCTTGACCTTGACGATGAGGGTTGCGTCGTCGAAGACCGCATCGGCGTCGGGGACGATGCCCGCGCCCTGGGCGGCGTAGGCCTCGTCCGTGATCGCCGACCCGAGCCCCGCTCCGGCCTGCACGAAGACCTGATGACCGCCGTCCACCAGCTCCCGGACGCCGGCCGGCGTCAGCGCCACCCGGTACTCGTCGGCCTTGACCTCGGTGGGGACTCCAACCTTCATCGCACCAGCTCCCTTCCTCGTAGCGCCAGCCAAAAGTCGATCCGGTCGCGCGCGCTGGTGAGGTTGCGTCCTGTCAGCTCCTCGACCCGGCGGATCCGGTACCTGAGTGTGTGGCGGTGGCAGTACAGCCGCCGCGCGGCGCGCTCCCACTGCCCGTTCTCTTCGATGAACGCCTCAAGCGAGCGCGTCAGCTCGCCGCCGTAATGACCCTCGCCGGCATCGATCGGCCCGAGGATCGAGTCACAGAACAACCGCAGCGCGTCGTCGTCCTGAAGTGAGAGCAACAGCTGGAAGGAGCCGAGCTGCTTGTAGGTGGCCACGCGCGGTGCGCCGGCACGGCCGCTGACCGCGTGCCCGTTGCCGTCGGCCGACTGGTTCAGCGACAGGGCCAGCGCCTCCATCGCACAGCGCGCTTCGTGGAAGCTTCGCCTGGCTTCGCCGGCCGGAACGGCTCGTCCGAGGCCGATGCGTGCAGCGCTGCCGAGCTCGGCGGCCACTCCGTCGGCCACGCGCTCGGCGAGCGCGAGGAGGTCGTTCTCGCCGAAGCCCGGCACAAGGGCACCGGTCAGCGACGCCGTGGTGGCGATCAGCCCGGGCGTCGCCTCCAGGCGCAGGACGTTGCGCACCGCCGCCTCGACCGCGGCCGCCGCGCCGCGGCCGCGCTCGGAGCACTGGAGGACGATCGCCGCCACGCGGTCGCCGATCCCGAACGGGACCAGCCGGCGAACCAGATCCGCGCCGGCCAGCTCGCCCTGGACCATCGCCTCGAGCACGTCGCCGGCCAGGCGCCGCTCCGTGTCGCCGGCCACCCGCGCCCGGAGCAGCTCGAGCGCGACGATCGTCACCGCCTGGTGGAGGGTGAGGCGGTCGAAGTCCGACAGCGGACCGCCGTCCGTGAACGCAACGAGCCACGCCTGCGGCACCTGGGCGGCGGCCGCGCCCGCTGCCGAGACCCCGCCGGGGAGCACCGGCAGCGCGAGGCCCTGGCGTCCCTCCTCGACCGACGGCACGAACGCGCGCGCTTCCCGGCGGCGCGCCCGCTCGCGCAGCTCGTCATGGAGCGTGGCCGCCGTCCCGGCGTCGATCTCCCGGCGAAAGATGCGCCGCGTGAGCAACTCGCCGCGCGAGTCGAACACCATCACCGCCGCCCCGATCAGCGCCGACAGCGAGGCGACGACCGTCTCGAGCCCGCGCTCGGAGAGCACGATGCCCTGCAGGCGCTCGTGGGCGGCGAGCGCCCGCCGCAGCACCGCGTACTGCTCATTGACCAGTTGCGTGAACGCCGCCTCGGTGAGCGCGATGAACGGGACCTCGTAGGGCACCTCGAACACCGGAAACTCGCGGTCGGCGGCGGCCTCGAGCAGCGCGGGCGGCACCGTGTCGTGCATGAAGCCGGTCCCGAAGCCGAGCCCGGCCAGCTGGTGGTCGGCGAGGCGGGCGATGAACTCGCGCTGGCCGTTGGCCTCGTTTAGCTGCATCCCGGTGGTGAGCAGCAGCTCGCCGCCGGACAGCCACGGCGTCGGGTCGGCGAGCTCGGAGATGTGCACCCACCGGACCGGAAGGTCGAGGCTTCGCTCTCCCGTAAGCAGGCGGACGTCGAGGCCCTGCAGCAGCTCCCGGACGGTCAGCATGCGCCTAATGGGTGTGGACGTGCATCCGCTGGCCGGCCTCCTCGAGCACCGCGCGCAGGATCGACTCGATTTCGGCGAACTGCTCGGGCCCGGCGATTAGCGGCGGGGAGAGCTGGATCACCGGGTCGCCGCGGTCGTCGGCCCGGCAGATCAGGCCGCGCCGGTACAGCTCGCCGGAGAGGAAGCCGCGCAGGAGAGTCTCGGCCTCGTCGTGGTTGAACGTCTCTTTCGTCTCCTTGTCCCTGACCAGCTCGAGGGCCTGGAAGTAGCCCGCGCCGCGCACATCGCCGACGATCGGGAGGTCGCGCAAGGACTCGAGCGTCGTCCTGAGTGCGGCCTCGTTCGCGCGCACGTTCTCGAGAATCCCCTCGCGCTCGAATACGTCGAGGTTGGCCATCGCCACCGCCGCCGAGATCGGGTGGCCTCCGAAGGTGAATCCGTGAGTGAAGCTGCCAGAGCCCTCGAGGAACGGCTCGGCGATCCGGTCGGAGAAGATCACAGCGCCCATCGGCGCGTAGGCGCTCGTCAGCCCCTTGGCGGTGGTGACGATGTCCGGCTGGTAGTCGTAGCGCTGGCAGCCGAACCACTCGCCGAGCCGCCCCCAGGCGCAGATCACCTCGTCGGAGATCAGCAACACGTCGTACTCGTCGCAGATCTCGCGCACGCGCGGGAAGTAGCCCTCCGGCGGGGTGAAGCAGCCGCCCGAGTTCTGGACCGGCTCGAGGATCACCGCCGCCACTGTGTCCGGTCCCTCAAACTCGATCCGCTCGGCGATCGTCTCGGCGAGCTGGGCCTCGGTCATGCCGAACGGGAGGCGGTAGGTGTTCGTGTTAGGAACGTGGCATCCGCCGGGCGTCAGCGGCTCGAAGGGCAGGCGCAGGTCGGTGATACCGGTCGCCGAGAGCGCTCCGAGCGAAGTCCCGTGATACGCGATCTCCCGCGCGATCACCTTGTGCTTGCGCGGCTTGCCGCGCAGCCCGTGGTACTGGCGGCACAGCTTCAGCGCCGACTCGACCGCCTCGCTACCGCCGCTCGTGAAGAAGACGCGGTTGAGGTCGCCGGGGGCAAGCGAGGCGACCCGCGCGGCGAGCTCGATTGCCGGCGGGTGCGCGTATGACCAGTTGGTGAAGAAACCAAGCTCCTTGGCCTGTTCAGCGCCAGCCTGGGCGATGTCGGCGCGGCCGTGACCCACGTTCACGCAGAACAGCGCCGACAGGCCGTCGAGGTAGCGCTTGCCGTGCTCGTCGTAGACGTAGCAGCCCTCGCCGCGGACGATGACCGGCACCTCCGCCTCGGCGAAAGCGGCCATGCGGGTGAAGTGCATCCACAGATGCCGCTTGGCCATCTCCTGCAACGTGCTCCCGGTCGTCGCGGTCTGCGTTGTCGCCATCTCTCTCCTAAGGGTCCGTGTGCCGTTTTGTACAACGGTATCGCCGCGGTGGGGCGAACTCAATTGTCCTCAGGGATACCGGGTTTGTACGTTCCGGCACAGCGACGCCGCCGGACGGTTTACCCGAACGCCTGTACCAGGCCCCCCGCGGCCACGTAGACCCGTCGGCCATCGGCGGCCGGGGTGGCGAAGTGCTCGGGCTCCCCGACGCCGACGCGGTAGCGCACGGCGCCGCTGCGCGAGTCGAGCTGGTAGAGCGTCCCGCCGCTCGAGAGCGCCCAGACGCCTGCGCCGGCGACGATCGGCGGCAGCGTGGCGACGCTTTGATTCCACCGGCGGCTGAGGTGGTCGCCGGCGACCTGTACTGCGGCGATGCCGCCGATCGTGGGCACGTACAACGTACCGGCCGCGTAGGCGTCGCCTCCGAACGCCGGGGCGAGCGCGATCGAGGCGAGCTCGTGGCCGAGCCCGCCCAGGTTCGCGGTGGAGAGCAGGTAGCCCGTCCCCGACTTGCCGAGGATGAACGCGCGCCCGCCGGGCAGGAGCACCGGCCCAGTCGAACCGAGGTCGGTGTCGGTGGTGTTCAGCGCACCGGCGTCCGCAGGAGCAAAATAGGAGATCGCCTGCAGGCCGGGCGTGAGCCGGATCACGGCGTTGCCGTAGTCGAACGACGATGCATTGCCGTTGCCCGTGGCGACGTACAGGTTTCCGTGCTGGTCGACCGCGGGGCCCGAGGGCGCCCAGACCGCGCCCTCGTTCTGGCTCGGGACCTGGTAGTCGATCAACGGCCCGTCCGGCCCCGTCGCCGGTGCGCCGACGACCCAGCCGTGGTAGCGGCCGCAGTCGCCGTACAGCCCTCCGTAGGACACGTACACCAGCCCGCCGGAGAGCGCCAGCGCCGCTCGCTGCTGCTGGGTCGTGTAGTTGCCGCCGGGCGGGTCGATCGGCCGCTTGAACCGCACCGCGCCGGTCCCCAGGCTGAGCGCGAAGAGGACGTGCCGAGGACCGCTGCGATACGCCACCACGTAAAGCGTCCCGGTGCGCGGATCGGCCACCGGGGTGCCGGTGATGCCGGAAGGATCGACGTTGCCGCACGGCAGCGAACCGCCGCCCACCGGCGCCCCGAGGTGCGCCGCCCACAGACGCCGCCCGCTCGCGGCGTCAAGCGCGTAGACGTCGTTCTCCTGGGTGGCAACGATCACCCTCGCGCCGATTACCAGCGGCTCCGCGTATACCCCGCCGGCTACGGGAACGCTCCACAGCCGGCGGACACGGCCGAGCGCGGGGCCGGTGGCGACCGCGCCGGTGCGCAGGCCGGACCGGTGGTAGGTCGCCCAGTCCGCGGCGGCCGGGGCGGAGTGAGGCCGGGCGGTCGGCGTCGAGCCGCGCGGCGCAGTCGCGGAGGCAGTAGGCGTGGTGGGCGAGGTAGGCGGGCTCGAGTTCGCCGGTGGGGGGCTTGTCGACGTGGAGGACGCAGGGTGCGACGAGCCGCCGCAGCCGGCGGACGCCATCGCCATGGCCCCCGCCGCTGCAACGATCACGGCTCGCCGCATCGGCGAGCAATCGTAGCCGGGTGAGAGCGTATGGCGCGGAGGCGGCGCGCGCGGGCGCCGGCGTCAGCGAGCCGGCCGCGATCGCCAGCGTGAATGCGAAGCCCGGCCTCCAGCTGTGGCAACCTCCACCGTTCAGACCCTCTGCACCATTCAGACCCTCTGTCGGCGTGAACCGCCCCGCGCTCGGTGTGAACCGCCCCGCCCTCGATGTGACCGCCCCGGATGCCCGCCGAGAAACCTCTGCTCCTCGTTGACGTCGACGGTGTCATCTCACTGTTCGGCTTTGACGCGTCCCGCCCGCCGGCCGGGCGCTATCAGCTCGTGGACGGGATCCTCCATCTGCTGTCGGCGAGCGCGGGAGAGCACCTGCGCGCCCTGGCCGCGCAGTTCGAGCTCGCCTGGTGCACAGGCTGGGAGGAGAAGGCCAACGACTATCTCCCACTCGCGCTCGAGCTCGGACAGCCGCTCCCGTGGCTGTGCTTCGACGGGGCCCCGCCGTGCCCCGGCGCGCACTGGAAGCTGGCCGCGATCGACGCGTTCGCCGGCCCAGACCGTCCGCTGGCTTGGATCGACGACGCGCACGACGACGCCTGCCGCACCTGGGCCACCGCCCGGCCGGCGGCCACCTTGCTCGTTGCCACCGAGCCCGCGGACGGCCTGACTGGCGCACATGTGCAGCTGCTGCTCGGCTGGGCGCAGCGACTCGCGCGCGTCCGGCCGGCGCGGTGAGCGCATCCGGGCGCGGACCGCGCTGTCTCGGCTCAGCCGCCGCCGCCGGTGGTGGTCCCCGTCCCGCCTCCGCCGGCGGTCGCGGAGCTCCCCGAACCGGAGCTGTGCGAGCCAGCGCCCGCGCCGCTTGGGCTGGAGTGAGACGACGAGAGGCTGCCCGTGCCGGGGCTCGCGACGCTACTGCCGCCGCGGCTGTAGCCGCCACCGCTGCCGTAGCCACTGCCGCTCGCCTGGGTCGAGCCCGCGTATGCGCTGACCGTTCTGCCAGCGCTGGGGTAGCCACCGCTCGTCGCGCCGGGGCTGGTGTGGATTGCGACGCTTGACCCGGTGCTCGAAGCATGACCGCCACCCACCGGGCTCGGGCTGCTTCCGCCGGCGTGCGCGTCGACCGCCGCCGGAACGCTCGTCGGCGACGGCGTGGCCGGCTTTGGCTTGGCCGGCGCCTGCCGGAGCGAAGTCGCCCTGGTGCGCGGCGTCCGTGCCGCTGCGGCCTTGTGCGGAGCCGGGCTCGGCGGCGGCACGGCCGGGGCGCGCGTCGCGGCGACGATCGTCGGCGGCGCACTCGCGCTGCTGTGATGCGCTGAGCGCGCCGGGGACGTCGTATGGCTCGCGGTCGCTGCGCTCACCGCGAATGCGATCCCTCCAGCGAGGAGCAACGCGCACAAGCCGACGAGCAGGCGCCGGCGGCCGGGGCGGCCCGCAGCCGAGGGGGCTCGCGCCGTGGCCGGCGCAGTTGCGCCGCTGCGCGTCTCGCCGTCGCGTGCACGGTTGGCGACGCCGCCCGCGGTTGCGCCCTGGAGTCCAGCGGCGCCCGCGGTTGCGCCCTGGAGGCCGGCGCCGCCGGCGAGCACAGCTCCGCCGCCCAACGCCGCCAGCGCGGCCTTTGCCTTCTCCGTTACGTCGCGATCGCCGCGCTGAGAGGCGTGCTGGTAGGCGGCTGTGGCGCCCGCCGTATCACCGCGCTCCTCGAGCAGCGCTCCGAGGTTGAAGGCGCTCTTGGCGTCGCCGCGGTCGTAGGCGCGGCGGTAGGTCTCCTCGGCGCCGGCCAGGTCACCCTGCTGTTCGAGCAGCACGCCCAGATTCGTGGCGGCGGAGCCGAGGCCGCGCCGATCCGCGCGGCGGTAGGCCGCGATCGCCCCGGTGACTTCGCCGCGCTCCTCCAACAGCATCCCCAGGTTGAACGCGGCGGCCGCATCGCCGCGCGCATCTGCGCGGGCGTACGCGTCGGCCGCTCCGGCCACATCACCCTGCTGTTCCAGCAGCACGCCGAGATTCGCGGCGGCCGCGGCGTGGCCGCGCTCATCAGCGCGCCGGTAGGCCGCCGCTGCGTGCGTCAGGTCGCCGCGGTCCTCGAGCAACACGGCGAGCTTGAACGCGCCCGCTGCATCGCCGTGCTCGTCCGCCTGCCGATAGACCTCCTCGGTTGCGGCCATGTCACCCACCACCCCGCGTTGTCTCTGGCAAACACCGCCCCTTGCCCGAAACGGTTCCTGGAGCGAGCACAGAACATGACCGCACCGCTTGTTTCCCCCTTTTACTCACGCCTGAGCAGGACATGATAACGCGGCCCGGGCCGATGCTTCAAAAAGCAGCCGGTCGGTGTGGATTTGGTGTTCTGCTGGCGATCCCGTACCCTATACGTCCGGCCCTGGCAGGGGCGGCCTGCGATTATGGATGTGCGGGGGATGCCTTGCGACCGACTGAACAATTGACGCGACGCTGCGCGGCCCGCGGCCTGCCGCGGCGCGCGAGGACGCAACCCATCGTCATCGTCGTCGGACTGGCGTCGCTCTTCAGCCTGGTCCTCCCGGCCGCAGCCAGCGCGAAGCCAACGATCGCGGTGAGGCTCTCGCCCGGCACGATCGTCGCCGACGGCACGTCGACGAGTACCGCGACGGCGACCGTGACCGAAGCGAACCCGCCGCCGGCCATGGTCGGCTTCTCCTCGAGCGACCCCGGCGTCCGTTTCGGCGCCGTGACCAAGAACAAGAGCACCTACACCGCCCGGCTCACCAGCTCAACCGTCGCTCGTACGGTGACGATCACGGCGACCGATAAGGCGGCTTTGCCACCGGTGTCCGCGCAGGCCCCGCTCACCCAGCTGGCCGGTCCGGCGAAGACGATCGTGCTCGCCGTGCAGCCCGGATCGATCGCCGCCGACGGACAGTCACGCACCACGGCCACCGCGACCGTCGCCGACGCGCATGGCAATCCGGTGAGCTCGGACAACGTGACGTTCTCCGCCAGCGATCGCGCAGATGCGATCCTGCAGGTCACCAACAACCGCAACGGCACCTATAGCGCGCTGATCCAGAGCTCGACCACAGCCGACCAGGTGACGATCGCCGCGGTCGACAACACGGCTCGCATCCGCGCCGCCGCGAATCTGATCCAGACCGCCGATCCGAGCACTGTCTCACTTGTCGCGGTCCCGTCGTCGGCAGTGACAAATCAAACGGTGACGCTGTTCGCCGCCGTGTACGCCCGAGAAGGCTCGGGCACCGGCACGATCGACTTCCTGAGTGGAGGCGCCGCGATCGCCGGCTGCACGGGCAGGCCGGTGTCGCCGTCGAGTCCGACCGCCGCCTGCCAGACGGCCTTCGCCGCGGCGACCTCCCCCGAGCAGATCACCGCCGTGTTCACGCCGAGCGCGCGCGAAGGCAGGTTCGGTGCCACCGCCAGTCTCAGCCTCAGCGTCACGCCCGACTTGAGCGCGACGTCGCTGGCGCTGTCGAACACGGTCTACGTCGGCACGCGCACGACCTACACCGCCACGATCACGCCTCCGGCGGGCCGTCCCGGCCCGACCGAGCCGTCCGGCTCAGTTGAGTTCCTCGATGGCGGACAACCGATCGGCGCCTGCCTCCATCAGCCGATGACCGGCGGCGCCGCCAGCTGCACGGTCAGCTACCAGGCCGCCGGCTCGCACAGCATCAGCGCCCAGTACAGCGGCGACGCCAACTTCGAGGCGTCGAGCGCATCGGCCCAGGCGGTCAAAGCCGTCCCAGCGCCCAGACGTGTGCTCGGCATCATCACCTCGTCCATGCAGTGGAACTTCGCTTACTCGCCTACATACACACGGGTGTTGACACTCGTCGTGAACGGCGTCAAGCCGGGCGCGACGGTGGTGGTCACCTGCCAGGGCAAGGGCTGTCCGTACGCGAAGCGCTCCACCGTTGCCGCGAAGACTGTGCTCTGCGGCCCGAAGGGCAAGCGCTGCCCGACGCACGGCACGGTTCGTCTGGCCGCTTCGTTCAAACACCGCCTGCTGGCGGTGGGGACGAAGATCAACATCAAGATCGTCCGCTCCGGCTGGATCGGTAAGTACTACCTGTTCACCGTCCGTGCCCGTCGGGGGCCGCAGGTTCAGATCGCCTGTCTGGCGCCGGGCGGAACGCGTCCCGGCGTCGGCTGCTGACTCTTGTCTGAGATGGCGACCGTCGACCGGATAACCGGCGGCAGCGTTAGACTCGCCCGGCTCGTGTCCCGGCCCGCGGTAGCTGCGAGATCGAGTATGGAAACCATGACCGACAGCGACGGAAGCGGGCGGATCCGCGCCATAGTGGTCGACGACCACGACCTGTTCCGGGCGGGACTGTCCTCGCTGTTGTCGTCGCAGCCCGACATCGAGGTCGTCGCACAGGCGTCGGGCGGCCGGATGGGGGTCCGCCTCGCGGGCGAGCTGCGACCGGACGTGGTTTTGATGGACCTGCAAATGCCGGACCTGGACGGTCACCACGCCACCCGCCAGTTGCTCGCGCATGCCGCGGCGACACGTGTCCTCGTGCTCACCGTGCTCTCCGAGGACGCCGCGGTCGTGGCCGCGCTCGAGGCCGGAGCCTGCGGGTTCGTGGCCAAGGACACGCCGATCGAGGAGATCATCGCCGCCGTTCGTGCGGCGGCGCAGGGTGCGTCGTGGCTCTCTCCACGCGCCGCGGAGGTTGTGCTGAGCCGGATGCGGCGGGGCGCAGATGTGCGACCGGCGCCGCGTGAGCCGCGGGTTGACCTCTCGCCTCGGGAGCTCGAGGTGCTACGCCTGATCGCTCGCGGCCAGGGGAACCCGGAGATCGCCAACACGCTCAGCATCAGTCCCCGCACGGCCAAGAATCACGTCTCGAACATCCTCGCCAAGCTCGGACTTCCGAGTCGCGTGCAAGCCGCCGTCTACGCGGTCGAGCGCGGACTCGCCTAGCTACTTCCCGCGGAAAAACTCATTGGGCTGGGAACCGCGAACGGCCACGCCCGGGTGGAGGGGCGCGGCCGTTCTTGGAAGTGATGGGTTGCTCTTGTCGAAGGAGCTTTGGGAGTGTTTCACCGCTCCCGGACGGCGAGGGTG
>JAFAXX010000131.1 GCA_019240655.1 Solirubrobacterales bacterium | reverse complement strand
CCGAGATGAAAGATGTTTCCGTCGTTCAGCCACTGGCGCTGGATGCTCTCGAACTGCCGGGAGATGCTCGCGTTGAAGCAGATGAAGATGAGCCCGCGGTCCTCGCCGTCGTCCCCCGGGGCGTTTGCGGGCAGCGGCGGCCCGTAGGGCATGCCCCTGCGGATGATGCGGTGACGGAAGGTGAGCCGGCCCTCGAAGCCGAGGGAATCGCGAGGATTGCTGCGGCGAACGTGCGCACCGATTGGACACCCGAATCCGTCCGCGTCGCCGTCCGTGTAGCCGAAGCTGTTCGCGCCGGGGCTGCGCGCGTCGAACTGCGCCGGCGGCGCTTCCGGCCACACCGTCACCGGCGAGCCGTTCGGCCAGCGGCCGACGACCTTGGCCATCAACTTCGCCTCGTCCCCGTCGCCGTACGAGGCGCTCGCCTCGCGCAGGGTGCTCCGGAAGAGCGCGACGTCCTGGTGAAGCTTGCGCCACACCATGTAGGTGCCGTTGCGTCCGAGCGGGTCATCGGGCGCGCTCGGCAGCCGCGCGCGGCGGTCGGTGCGCGACTCCTCGTCCTCGTGGCCGAGGAGGAACTCTCCGAGTGCGAGCGGCCGCCAGCCGGTCTTCTCGCGCACGCCCTCGCCGACCGCGCTGTCCTCGCTCACGCCCTCGATCGCCGGCTGGGAGAAGCCGTCGGCGAAGCCGAAATGCTCACGCGCGTTGCTGTGCATCTGCGCGTGCTGCTCGAGGGTCACGCTGAGGTGCACATACGGGCCGAGGCCCTCTCTGAGCGCTTCGAGCGCCGCGTCTCGCGCGTCGTCGGAGAGCGCGTTGATCGTCACGAGCACGTGTGCGTCTCCCGTTCCGAGCCCGCGGTCCCAGTGCGCGGGCGCGCTCGGCCCGACATCGCCGAGCTCCGGGGCACGCGCGGCCATGCCCTCGGTGAACTCGTCCGAGAAGCTCGCCACCGCCCTCGGCGGGACGCCGAGCGCCGGGAGACCAGCATGCGTGACGGCGACGTTGAACGTCGAGTCAGGACGGGGCCCCTGCCAGCGGGTCGCGGTCGTGACCTGAGGGATGCGCTCGGAAAGCCACGCACGGCCCTCGCCCTCGTCGCCGACGGTGAGGAACACGTACGAGCTGTGGAGGTAGCGATTCCCGTAGGCCTCGAGGATGTCCCCCTGGATGTCGGCGCGATCGAGGTTGGGCAACTCAGAACTCCGTTCGGAACGCACTCAGGAGCTCGTTCGGGTGCATGCCCTGCGCGCGGATCGCGAAGTCGATGGTCCGCTGGCGCACGCCGAGCGCGTCCATGACCGTCTCAACCGTGGCGTCCGGATAGGCCGAGAAGAACAGCCCCGTCTGAACCTGGTTGTGGCGGAGATAGTCCTGCAGCGGTTCGCCGCGTGCCGGGTCCGGGGCGCCCACGCAACATCCGTAGATCGCCTGCAGTTCGGTCTCGAGACTAGCGGTCAGCTGCTCGAGGAACGCGTCGAGCAAGCCGTCGAAGGTGACCGAGAAAAGCAGATAGGGCCCGGGTAGGTGCTCGGGCGCCGGCTGGCTGGGATCGGTGACGAAGTCCGGCACCGTGACCCAGCGCGCGAAGTGAGCCGCCTTGAGCCGCGCGAACGGGCTCGGCCGCCGAGGCAGGTCGGCGAGGATGTCGCGCACCGACTGGGCGCGCGTCGGGTCGATCGGTGTCATGACCGTCAGCGCATACATCTGCCCGAGCTGATTCTGTGTCATAGCGACCTCTGCTCGTCGCGGAGGAAGTCGGACCAGGCCTGCGCGAACTGCTCGGGTGACATGGCGTTCGCGGCGGCACGCAGCGCAGCCACCTTCGGCGACACCCGGAGCGCGGCGAGCACCGTAGTCGCCGTCGCATCAGGATACGCCGAGTAGTAGTGACCTGCCTCGTACTCGTTTCGCCGGATGTAAGCTTTGAACGGACTCGGCGGGAGTGCACTCGGGAACCCGTACGAGCTGCCCCAGAACGCCCACATGCCGAGGGTGAGCGTGTAGGAGAAGGCATCGATGTACTCCTCCCAGCCACCGTTGAAGTTGCTCTCGAAGTAGAGCCGCGGGAACCGCAGCCGCCGCTCCGGATAATCCCCGTTGGCCGGCAGGCGCCGGATCACGGACCACCGAGCGGCATGGATGAACGAAAGCTCCTTCAGGATTCTCAGCGAGTCGCGGCCCCTCCGGACGAACAGAAAGAAGATCGGTAATTCGAGCAGGCCCCATCGCCGCATCGCGCTGAACACGGTGATCGCGATCGCCTCACCGTCGACGTTCTGCTCCGACGTGCCGGACGCCGAGGACGCCCTGAGCGCTCCGCGGGACCGACTGGCTCCCGGGAACTGACTAGACACACCCGTTCCGACCACACTGCAATCGGTCACTCAGTGGGTCGCTCATTGCCGTTGTGCGCAGTGCACTGCGCCCCTCCAGTGCCATCGCTCGCTTTCTCCGGCAGAGCGGTCCGACCGTCGCCTCCGCCGGCGTGGCCGTCACTGGCGTTTGCGACGCGGGTCCGTCCACCGGTGAGTCACGAACGGAGCAGATTCGCCTCCGCGGGTGAGACCGAACTCTATGCGGTGTTCATCGCCCGTGTCAATGATCGACCGTGGGCGGGGCGCGCGTTCGTGCATCATGCGAAGGCTTGTGGAGGTTTCGGCTCCGCCATCCGCCTGCCCTACGCAGACGCTCCTCTTCAAGATCGCGTCGGCCGATGAGTCGGCGATCCTGCGAGGGTCTAAGCCACCATGAGCGATCCGACCCCCCTAATCACCGGTGTGGACTTCGTCTGCATTCCCGCGCAGGACTTCGAAGCGATGACCGCCTTCTACGGCGAGACGCTCGGCCTGCCGTTCGTCAAACGCTACGGCAGCCGGCCGGGCGCCGAGTACCAGGCCGGCAACCTGACTCTGGCGATCATGCGCACCGAAGACTTCGGCGGCACCTTCTCGCCCAACGCGATGCCGATCGCTCTGCAGGTCCGCGACGTGGCCATCGCGCGCGAGCGGCTCGAGGCAGAAGGCGTGCGTTTCATCAGCGATACGTTCGATTCCGGCGTCTGCTGGCAGGCGATCTGCCTGGACCCCGACGGCAACCCGCTGTCGCTGCACCGCCGCTACGCGCCGAAGGACGAGCGCCCTGCGGGGCCGTAGCCCACGCGGCCGACCCGGGCGGCGCGCCGTCGGTTGACCGGCCGCTATGGTGGGATGCCGCTCTTGTTCACCGCATCCAGCCCGCATTGAGAGTGAGCGTCCTGCGAGGGGGTGAAGCGTGCCCGCGGTGATCGTTCGTGGGTTGGTGAAGTCATATGGGCCGCTGCGCGCCGTCGATCGTGTCAGCTTCGAGGTCGACGCCGGTGAGGTCTTCGCACTGCTCGGTCCCAACGGCGCGGGCAAGACGACGACGATCGAGATCCTGGAGGGATTCCGTAACCGCGACGCCGGGGAGGTGCGGGTGCTCGGGATCGACCCGGGTGATCGCGGATCCGGGCGGCGGCTGCGCAGTCAGCTCGGAGTCGTCCTCCAGGAGCTCGCCGTGGAGCCGTTCCTGTCCGTGCGCCAGGTGCTCGAGCGCAACGCCGGCTACTACCCGGCGCCGAGGCGTGTGGGGGAAGTGATCGAGCTGATCGGCCTGGCGGAAAAGGCCGACGCGAAGGTCAAGACGCTGTCGGGCGGTCAACAACGACGACTTGACGTGGGCCTGGGGATTGTCGGCAATCCGGCGCTCCTGTTCCTCGATGAGCCGACCACCGGGCTTGATCCGGCGGGCCGGCGAACCTCGTGGGAGCTGGTGCGGCGCCTCGCCGGCGAGGGCACCACGGTGATCCTCACTACCCACTACATGGAGGAAGCCGAGGCACTGGCCGACCAGGTCGCGATCATCGCATCGGGCAAGATCGTCGCGCACGGTCCGCCGGCGTCGCTCGGTGGCCGCGACCGGGGTGCCGCGACGATCCGCTTCCAGCTACCCGATGACGTAACGCCCGCGGATCTCCCGCTCGCGGTCGACGGCGATGGGCGGTCCGTCGAGCTACGGACCGACCGTGAGCTCGAGGCGCTGTATGAGCTGACGAAGTGGGCGCTCGAGCATGAAGTTCGGGTTACCGGTCTGACCGTCAGCCGCTACACGCTCGAAGACGTCTATCTCCAGTTGACCGGCGCCGACGCTGACCGATTTCAGAGCGACCCCGCGCTGAAAGCGCCGATCCGAGGGTGAGCACGCGCGGCGAGTCGACCCGGGAGCTGCGCTCGGCGCTGTCCGAGCTGCGGCTCGTGGTCAGGCAGGTCGGCTACGAGCAGCTGTCGTTCTGGCTCAACCCGGTCGGGGCAATCTTCACGGTCGGGTTCTCGCTGCTGTTCCTGGTCATGCTGGGCGCCAGCGCCGGGTCCTCGCGCATCAGCTATATGCACAACATCAGGCTGGTGCAGTACTACGTCCCGGGCTTCATCGCCTACGGCGTGATGTCCGCGTCGTTCAACAACCTGGCCATCAGCTTGGTCATCCGACGCGAGACCGGACTGCTCAAACGCCTGCGGCTGAGTCCATTGCCTACCTGGACGCTCTTGACCTCGATCCTCCTCAGCACACTCCTGATCGCGTTCGCCCAGGTGGTGCTGATGCTCGCGGTGGGACGCTGGGCGTTTGGAGTTCAGCTGCCGTCGGGCGCGTCGGACATCGTCGCCCTCGTGGTCGTGCTCGCGCTGGGTGGGCTCAGCTTCGCCGCGCTCGGGAGCGCGATGAGCACGCTCATCCCCAACCAGCAGGCAGCCGGCCCGCTCACCAGCACCGTCTTCTTCGTGCTGCTGTTCCTGTCGGGCCTGTGGTTTCCGCTCAAGTCCGGCTCGACGCTGGCCAAGATCTCCACCTTCTTCCCGATCCGCCATTTCATCACCGCCGTGCTCACGGCCTTCGAGCATCCCGGCGACTCGGCCTGGGCCGGGCACGACCTGTTGATCGTCGTGATCTGGGGGGCGGTCGGCGCCGCGATCGCGCTTCGGCGGTTCCAGTGGGCGCCACAGCACACCTGACCGATCCCGGCGCTCGCCGGCTGATCGCTCGAGCGCCGGCGACCTCAGCGCTCCGCGCGACCAGCGAGGACCAGGCCGCCGCGACCACGACCGCGGCGTCGGTGTCGGTGTAGGCGTCGGCGTTCAGGGGCCGACGAGGTCGCGTCGTTTGAGTATCCGCGTTGCCGCGAGGGCGCTCACGACGCCGATCGTGATCATTATCCCGGCCGCGAGCGCGCGGAACGGCTGCGTCGGAACGAGGGCGACGTGGGCGAATGGCGTCAGGTCGAGAACCCATCGCGGGGCGGCGATGAGCGATCCAACCAGCTGCCAGAGGAAGCTGACGGTGAGAAGGGTGTAGGTGATGGCGCTGCTGGCGCGGGGCGCGACCGCGTAGGCAAGGGCGGCGATACCGGTAAAGAGGATTGCGGTGGGGAGCGCGTTGGCGCCGGCTCCGATCATCCTCGCGAGCGAGATGTGCGCGCCGCCCGCGCTGGCGCCGGCCCAGGCCAGGGGGCCGGCGATCAGCGAGAGGCCGGCTGCGGCGAGGACGGCGAGCGCGATGCGCCCGGCCAGCCAGCGTCCGCGACCGACCGGCAGCGCCAGGAGAGTCTCGAGTCGCTGGTCCAGCTCTTCCTGGCGCGCGGCGCCGATCTGAGTGCAGGCGAACACGCTGACGGCGAACACGAGGAAGAGGAACACGAACGCGAGGTAGCCGGTGGGGTTCGTTATCGATCCCGAGCCGAGCTTCTCGATCTCGTTGTGGACGCTCCCGGAGATGTCGGCGGGCGAGATGCTCTTGGCAACGGTGCCGAGGATGAAGGCGAACACGGCGACGGATCCTGACCAGGCGATCAGCACTCCCTGCTGGCCGCGAACGGCCAGTCCGGTCGCGGAGTGAAGCAGCCGTGGTCGCGGCGGGGCGGTGTCGCGAGCGGGCAGCACGCCGGTGCCGATGTCGCGGCGATCGGCGATCCGTGAGCCGAGAGCGACGAGCAGCGCGGTGGCAGCGCCCGGGAGCAGCAGCACGAGCGGCTGGGGGTGCGCGAACGGCCGCAGCTGCTCGGCCCAGCCGAGCGGCGTGGCCCATCGTAGCCAGCCGAGACTGTCGACCGTGTCGGCGAGCACGCGCAGCAGGAACAGCACCGCGATCGTGCTCCCCGCGAACTCGAGCGCGACCCGGCGAGTCGGCGCCAGCTGCGCCGCGAACGCCGCGATCGCCGCACACACCGGCACGACCGACGTGGTGGCCAGAGCCAGGTAGGCGGAGCCTCCGAGCGGCAGCCCAGCGACGATCAGGCCGGCGAGCTCGGCGACCCACAGGATGGCCGTCCCGGTGGCGATGGCCGCGAGCGCGGCGAAGGTGAGAGTGCGGCGAGCGACCGTGCCGGCGAGCAGCAGCTCGAACCGGCCCGAGTCCTCCTCGCCGCGGGTGAGGCGGACGGCGCCGAGCAGGCCGTAGAGCGCGGCGGCGAGCGCGAGCACGCCACCGACACGCCAGGCGGCGTACCCGGTGACGGTGCTGACGTCATGCGGCCGGCCGTAGAGCAGCCGCAGTCCCTGGTTGGTCGCGAAGCTGTGCGCGAAGGCGAGGCGATCGGAGCGCGTTGGGTACGCGGCGCGATAGCCGGATGGCTGGATATAGGAGTAGATCGCGAACACGTACGCGAACGCGACGGTCAAGATCCGCACGTCGAGCAGCCTCCGGCGCGCGAGCACCGCGCCCGGCCCGGCCCATCCGCGGCGGGCGCGCCCGGTGCCGCGTGCTCGCCCCGCTGCCGGCGCTGGCTCAGCGACCCGCACGATCGTGGGCGCCGTCGTAGTGGTGCAGGAAGATTTCCTCGAGCGACGGCTCGCGGCTGCGCAGCGTCAGGACGTGATGGCCCTGGAGCGCGTCGATCAGCGGTGTGAGCTCGCCCGGTACCTGGAAGCGCAGCGTGTTCGGCGCCGTCGCGACGACGGTGATGCCGGGCAGCGGCGGGGGCGCGGGCGCTTGGCCGGCGAACGTCACCTCAACGGTCTGGGCGCTGAGGTGGCGCAACTCGGCGAGCGTCCCCTGTTCGATCAACCTCCCATCGCGCAGTATCCCGACCCGGTCGCACAGCGCCTCGACCTCGCTGAGGATGTGCGAGGACAGGAACACGGTCTGCCCGCGGTCCTTGGCCTCGTTGACGCACTCGCGGAAGACCATCTCCATCAGCGGGTCAAGCCCGCTGGTGGGCTCATCGAGCAGCAGCAGCTCGGCTCTGGTCGCGAGCGCCGCGATCAGCTGCACCTTCTGCCGGTTGCCCTTCGAGAGCGCGCGTACCTTCTTGCGTACGTCCAGCTCGAACCGCTGCACCAGGCGCTCGCGATACGCGATATCGCTCGCGGAGCTGCGCTCATCGTCCGATGCTCGCAACCGCGAGAGCAACTCGAGCGTCTCCCCGGCGGTCAGCGATGGCCACAGGAACGGCTCGCCGGCAACGTAGGCGACGTTGCGGTGGGCGCGGACCGGATCACCCCAGGCGTCCACGCCGAACAGCTCGGCGCGCCCTGCGCTCGGTCGATGCAGGCCGAGCAGCAATCGGATCGTGGTCGTCTTGCCCGCACCGTTGGGTCCGAGATAGCCATACACCTCACCTGGCCTGATCTCGAGATCGAGCCCGTCCAACGCCACCGTCTCGCCGTAGCGCTTGCCAAGCCCGCTTGTCCTTATCGCGGGGTTCACCGCTTACATCGATACACGCGTTCCAGAGAAGCTGGTGAACATTACGCCAGCATCCCCTGGCGGCCACCTTGCACCGCGCGCGGCCGACGACATCGGCGAGCGGATGGCCAACGCCTATCGCGATCGGCCAGGAGCGCTTGTGCACCGGCGTCGATCGCTTGAACCCGTCGGGTTTAATCGCGTGATGGGCAGGGTGGTGCTCGCGACGATGGGCTCATGGGGAGACATCTTCCCGGCGATCGGACTCGCTAAGGGCTTGATCGAAGCTGGTCACGACGCGCGGATCGCGGCGTCGCCGGCTTATGACGAACTGGTGCGAGGAGAGGGACTGGACTTCTCGGGCATCGGTCCCCCGCTCGGGTTCTCCGACTACGCGCAGGATCCGAAGATCCTAAGCGGGCGGCTGGGAGGCTTCGCCGGCTTCGCGCACCTGTTCCGGCGCTTCATCTTCCCGGTCCTCGACCGTTACGTCGACGACCTCGCCATGTCAATTCGTGATGCCGATCTGCTCCTGGCACATCCGGCACTAGTCGCCGCCCCGGTCGCGGCCGAGCACGTCGGAGTCGAATGGGGGACGGTCAGCGTGTTTCCGGGTCTCATCCCGACCGCGTGCTCGCCGCCCTCTCCGCCGCGCGTCTCGCTGGGGTCTGGACGGACCCGGCAGATGATGTACCGAGCGGCGTGGTCGGCGGCAAGGTTCAACATGGCGCGGCTGTTCGATGGGCACGTCAACCGGGAGCGCCGTCGATTAGGGCTTCCGGCTGTGTCAAATGCGTTTTTCGCGCCGGTCGAGAGCGGCCGTCCCTACCTGGTCATGGCCTCACCGGCCGTGGTCGACCGGCCCGCGGACTGGCCGGCGACCGTGGCGCTCACCGGGTTCATCGCCTGGGATCGCGTCAGCTCGTTCCCAGATCCCCCCGGGTTGGCCGAGTTCCTCTCCGCCGGTGAGCCGCCTGTCCTCGTGACGCTGGGAGCGAGTTCCTCGCTCGACCCTCAACACTTCTACCGCCACGCCGCCGAGGCGATCACCCATCTCGGCCAACGAGCCGTCATCCTGACCGGCCCAACTCCGAAGCAGGTCGATCTTCCCGACGATCCCGGGATCTTCGGCACAACCTTCGCCCCCCTGTCGCTGGTCGCCCCGCGCTGCTGCGCCGCGGTGCACCACGGCGGAGTGGGAACGACGATTGGGCTCCTCAGCTCCGGGCTGCCTCAGCTGGTGATCCCGCGAGGCTTCGACCAACCACAGACCGCGTTGCGGATGACCCGGCTCGGCGTGGCCCGCGCTCTGCCTTGGCGTCGTGAAGGCACCGAACGGATCACCCGCGAGCTGAGCGCACTGCTGAGTCAGGATCGCTACCGCCGGAACGCCGCGGCGCTGCAAGCCCGTCTGGCCGAGGAGAATGGCCTGCACGAGTCGGTGCGCCTCGTCGACCTGATGATGCGCGCGTGACGACGGACGTCATATCTCGCCGCCGCCGTAGCGCCGCATGCCCCACCGCCCGCGACCCCCGTGGCGCGTGCGCCAGAGCATGAGACGGACGAGGAAGAAGAGCGGGACCAGCAACCACAGTCCGTGGTGGGCGATCGCGCCGATCAAGAGGACTGTCAGCAACACCGGTATCACCAGCCCCGGCCTCAGCCACGGGCCGAAGCGGGGCAAGCGACTGGGCTCGGGCTCGGTGGGCCGTTGGGGCAGGTCGCCGAGGAGCTCGCGCAACTCGCCGACGGTCTTGGCCTTGTAGCAGCGATCGATCCGCTCCTGGAATTCGTCGGGTTCCAGCCGTCCCTCGGCATGGTGGCGGCGAAGCTCCTCGCCGGTCTTCTCCCGATCGGCGTCGCCGGCGCGGACGTTGGGGTCCCGGGACGAGCTTTGACTGCTGTACGTGTGCATCTCCGGCTCCTTCGATCGATCATTGCTGCAGGCATGTTGACGGCGAGGAGGTGGTTTGTCGTCGGACCGGGGGAGGCTCTTGCCCTGCTACCTGGTGTGGGTCGCGGAGCTCCCGGCTACCGCGCGCGGAGTAGACATGACTGCGCCCGAGGACTGATGACGCACGCCGTGCGCGGGGTTATCGTGCTGGCGTGGATAGGTCCAAGCTCGGGGTGCCGCGGCCGACGGACATCCGGATCGCCGTGATCGTCGCCGTAATCCAGATCGGGGGGACGCTCGGTGCCTACCACCACGGCGCGCACGGGCAGAGAGGGTGCTGGTGGGCATCATCGTGCCGGGTCCCCAAGCCTCTTGACGCCCTCGCGTTCGTGCTGCTCGCGCTCGGCCCGCTGGCGCTCGTCGTCAGACGCGCTTACCCGCGCGCCGTACTCCTGGCCGTGTTCGCCTTGACGCTCGTGTACGTCGCGCTGGGATACCTGCAGGGCCCCGGTTACGCATCCCTCGTGGTCGCGTTCGTCGCCACGGCGGTGTCGGGGCACCGGGTCGCGGCCGCCGCGACGCTGCTCGCCGGTTGGGTGCTGTTTCTGTGGGTCCCCGCGGCACTCGGGATCACCGGCGCGCCGACCGTGCTGGCTTTGTTCGCGATCGCGGCCTGGCTATTGCTTTTGTTCACCGGGGCCGAAGCGCTGCGCGCAAGGAAGCTGCGAGTCGTGGAGGCCAGGCGAGCGCGCGAACGCGCGGCACGTCGCCGGGCCGACGAGGAACGGCTGCAGATCGCACGCGAGCTACACGACGTCCTCGCCCACAACATCTCGCTGATCAACGTTCAGTCGGGCGTCGCGCTGCACCTGATAGATCAGCAACCCGAGCAGGCGCGGATCGCGCTGTCAGCGATCAACGACGCGAGCGCCGACGCGCTGCGCGAGGTACGCTCGGTGCTGGGCGTCCTGCGCGGCACGGGCGAGGAGCCGCCGCGCACTCCGCCGGCCGGCATGGCCCGCCTGGACGAGCTCGTGTCAAGAGCCGCATCTGCCGGAATCGACGTCTCCCTCGTGCGGCACGGCCGACCGCGTCCGCTCCCGACCAGCGTCGATCTGGCAGCGTTCCGGATCGTGCAGGAGTCGCTGACCAACGTCGTGCGCCACGCCAGTGCCCGCGCGGCGCGCGTCCAGATCTCCTACCTGGACGGGGAGCTCAAGCTCCAGATCGATGACGACGGCCGCGGTGAGGGTGCGCCGACGACGCGCGGCGGCGGCCACGGGATCGCGGGGATGCGCGAGCGGGCGGTGGCGCTGGGTGGCGAGCTCGCGGCGGGTCCGGGGCCCGACGGCGGGTTCCGGGTCCGGGCACGCCTCCCGGTCGACGGCGCACGATGAGCCGCGCCGACGGGTCGATCCGCGTCCTGCTGGCCGACGATCAGGCGCTCGTGCGCGCAGGCTTTCGGGCGCTGCTCGATGCCCAGGAGGGCATCGAGGTCGTCGGCGAGGCGGCTGACGGGCGACAGGCGGTCGAGCTCGCGGGCAAGCTGAGACCGGACGTGATCCTGATGGACATCCGGATGCCTGTCCTCGACGGGCTCGAGGCCACGCGCGAGATCGCGCTCGACCGGCGCCTCGACGGCACCCGGATCGTCATCCTGACCACCTTCGAGCTCGACGAGTACGTGTTCGACGCGATCCGCGCCGGCGCCGCGGGCTTCCTCGTCAAGGACACCAAGCCGAGCGATCTGATCGAGGCCGTGCGCGTGGTCGCGGGCGGCGACGCGCTCCTGTCACCCTCGGTCACCCGCCGGTTGATCGCCGAGTTCGCCGCTCGGGCCAAACCCCCGCCCAGCTCCAGGGTGCTCAGCGAGCTGACCGACCGCGAGCGCGAGGTGATGGCACTCGCTGCCACCGGACTCACCAATGAGCAAATCGCGCGGAAGCTCGTCGTCAGCCTCGCGACCGCGAAGACGCACGTCAGCCGCGCGATGGTCAAGCTTGGCGTCCGCGACCGCGCGCAGCTCGTCGTGCTGGCCTACGAGACGGGGCTCGTCCGGCCCGGCTGGCTGGACTAGCCGCCGGACGCAAGCGGCGTCGAGGCCTCCTCGCGTAGTTCCGAGCTGCAGAGGCCGGGGCCTCGCCGGCCTCAGGCGGGCGAGGAGGAGGCTTGGAGCAGTTCGGCGTGAAGCTCGCGGGTTGCGGGACCGGGCGCGATCCCGAGTTCTTCGCGTAGCACTGCGCGGGCTTGTTCGTAGACGCGGAGCGCCTCGGCGAGGTTGCCGCGTTGGGCGAGTGACTGCATGACCAGGCGGTATCCGCTCTCGCGAAGCGGGTTTAGAGCGATCAGGCGTCTGCCGGTGCGCTCCGCGCCGGCGAGCTCGCAACCTCCGATGCCGAGGCAAGCGTCCCCGTAGGCCTCCAGTGAGCGCTGGAGGACGTCGTCAAGCCGGCGCCGCCAGTCCTCGAGCCAGGGAAGGTCGTGCTCGGAAAGCAGCGGTCGTTGCGCAATGAACTGCGCGCAGAGCGCGGCGCTCCAGGCGCGCCCCCAGTCTCCCAGCGCTGCCGCGGACTCGGCGCGGTGCACCGCTGCGAGGGCTTCCTCCACG
This sequence comes from Solirubrobacterales bacterium, assembly GCA_019240655.1. GTDB lineage: Bacteria > Actinomycetota > Thermoleophilia > Solirubrobacterales > Solirubrobacteraceae > Palsa-465. The sequence continues at coordinate 5,574 of JAFAXX010000131.1, read as the reverse complement.
TCGATCTTGGCGTCGGCTGGGAGCGCGAGCTTCAGGCTTGCGCGACCGATTATCGCGTCAGCGCCGAGGGCGCCTCGGAGCTTCGATAGCAGCACAGTGAGGGCGTCGGCGGCGTTGGCCGGAGCCGCCTGCGACCAGAGGGCGTCGATCAGCTCGTCGCGCGGGATGGCTCGCGCGCGGTGCAGCGCGAGGTATGCGAACAGCAGCCGTCCCTGTCGGCTGGGCAGGCGCTGCTCTAGACGCCGGCCGTGCAGCTCGACGGCGAACTGGCCGCAAAGCTGGATCTGCGTGCTCGCTTGGAATTCCAACCTTTCTCCAAGGTTTCCGTCAAGATACGGGAAAGGCACGGCTCCGACAATCCGATTCGGTAAGCAATATGGCCAGGCAGATCACATGCGAATGCGGGTATGTGGCGCGGGGCGAGACCGAGGATAAGGTCGTCGACCTGATTCACGAGCACCTCCGCTCAGATCACCCGCAGCTGCTCGCCCAGCTCACCCGCGATGACATCGCGGGCTGGGTCGAGATCGTCGAGTAGCGCCACTCGCGCCGCGGTCACCGGGCCCGACCGACAAAAGGAGCCAACATGACCCTCAGCACCCGGCTGGTCGAAACGGCCTGGGTGGACGAGCACCTCGAAGACCCGGAGCTGCTCATCTGCGACTGCCGCTTCGCCGGCACCAGGGAGGCCTCTGAAGCCGTCTACCTCGCCGGGCACATTCCCGGTGCGATCCACGTCTACTGGCTCGATGCCCTGTGCACCGCGGACACGACCGTCACCACGTTCCTCCCGACCGCCGCCGAGGCTCAACGCAAACTCGGCGCCCTCGGCATCACCGAGGGAACCTACGTGGTCGGGTATGCGGAGGCGGGCAGCCCTTATGCCTCGCGACTGTGGCATGTGCTCTCGCACTTCGGCCACGAGCGGGTGGCGCTGCTGGACGGCGGCATCGACAAGTGGCTGGCCGAGGGCCGACCGGTGAGGCGCGAACGCGTGCCGGCCGCGGCGGCGGCATTCCACCCCTCCACCATGAACGGCACGATCACCGCCGGCGAGCTCCGGCGCCGCTTCGACGATCCGAAGCTCAGGATCCTCGACGTGCGCTCGCCCGCGGAGTACGACGGCAGCGACCGCCGCGCGGCTCGTGGCGGCCACATCCCCGGCGCGTTGCTCTTGCCTTGGCAGGACGACCTTCGCCAGGACGGCACGTTGCGCTCGCCGGCCGAGCTCCGCGCCCGGGCTGAGGCGCTCGGGATCGCGCCGGAGCACGAGGTCGTGACCTACTGCCAAGGGGGAGTGCGCGCCGCGCACTCGGCGTTCGCCCTTTCGCGCGCCGGCTACCCGAACGTCCGCGTCTACGACGGCTCGTGGGCGGAGTGGGGCAACGAACCACACCTCCCGGTCGAGACCGCGCCCGAGCTCGCGGCCACGTAGCAGATCTTGAACCGTTGATCGACGACGAAGCCGTGGCCGATCGTGGCGGGGCTCATGCCGCCGCGGCCGATTGCTCGCTCTTCTCAAGCTCGACACCGAGCTGACCGAGAGTCGGTACACCGCCCTCGACTACGTGCACGGCGCGCTCGGCGCCGAAGCGCTGCATCAGGCTCACCGCGGTGGCCGCGCGCTGCCCCGAGCCGCAGACGACGGCTATAGGCTTGGCCGGATCGAGCCCGTTCGGGACGGTGGTGATGTCGTGCCAGGCTTCGAACACGGAGCCTGGCACGTGCCCGGCGTTCCACTCGGAGCGCTCGCGGACGTCGAGGATCTGTAGGTCGTCGCTTTGATCCTTGATCGCGGCGGCGAGCTCGCCGATCGGCATCCGGTCGATCCGCAGCGCCTCACGCTGCTCCTGGCGCCAGCTGGTCATCCCGCCGTGCAGGTAGCCGCCGAGCTTACGGATCCCGACCGCCACGGCGAGCTGCCCGGCGCGGCGACCGTCCTCGTCATCGCGGCCGATGAATACGACCTCCTGCTCGCGGTCTGCCAGCCAGGCGAGCTTGGAGCCGAACCCGGCGCGGAGCATTGGGTTGCAGATCGCCCCGGGGATGTGCGCGTCGTCGAACTGGTGGTCGGTGCGCACGTCGACCAGCAGCGCCGCGGCTCGACGCTTCTGCTCGACCTGACGCGGAGCGAGAGCCATCATCTCCACGCCCTCGGTGACTAACGGACCCTTGTTGAGCTCGACGATCGCCTCGAAGTTCGGCGGCTGCGGCCCGAGCTTGGCCAGCGCCTCTTCGACAAACGCGTCCTCGTCCTCGATCGCCAGCGCCGGGTTGTGTGCGCGCTCAAAGCCGATCGTCGAGGAAACCTTCATGTCCATGCCCGGCCCGCCGCACATCGACCCGCCCAGATGCCCGGGCCACATCTCGACTGCCGCCCCTAGCGGGAGCAGCTGCGTGTGCAGCGACCGAAAGATCCCGCGCGCGCCCTCCGATTTCTCGATCGCCAGATCCGGCCGGGCGACGTCGCCGACGAACAGGGTGTCGCCGGTCAGCACCGCCCACGGCTCAGTCCCGCGGCTCATGTCGATGAGCGCGAACGCGGAGTGCTCGGGACGATGCCCCGGCGTGTGCAGCACGCGCACCGTCAGCGAGCCCAGCTCGAACTCATCTCCGTCGAGGAACGGCTGGTGATCGTAGGCCGGCCGTGCTTCGCGATGGATGTGGATGGTCGCGCCGGTGGCCGCCGCGAGGCGTCCGTGGCCCGAGACGTGGTCGGCGTGGTTGTGGGTCTCGAAGATGTGCTCGATGCTCACACCCATGTACCGGGCGAGATCGAGATACTCGTCGACCTCAAAGCGCGGATCGACGACCGCCGCCACCCCGGCCTTCTCATCCCCGATCAAATACGACGCGCACCCGAGATCGTCATGGGTGATCTGACGAAAAATCAACTCGCCTCCTGGACAGTGATCGGCACACCGACGACCGCGCTCGTGAGCGACTGACGACGCCGGCGAAGGCCGCGGTACGCGATGATCCGCCGTACTGCTGCTCGGAATGTTCTCGTCCTCTCATCGCCGGTCGGGCTCAGCGACTGCCCACGAGCGCCGTGGCGGGTGTGTGCTCGTGGATGGCGCTGTGACGCCGCGTGGGGCGTCGCCTGGGCGTCATCTATCGCTCCACCCTGGGCGGCGAGCGCCAACGTATTCGGCTTCTAGTTGGCGCTCGCTGCCTTCTGGAACGTGGTGATTAGGTGGATTTTCCGGCTGCGCTGAGCGCCTCGCTGAGTCGCGCCTCGGCTTCGTTGCTCAGCGAGCTCTGGATGACGTGCCCCTGCTCCTGGACGTTCTCCAAAATCTTGTCCATTGTGACCTTTCGCACCAGCACGATGAGCGCGGCCGTGCCGGGCTCGAGCTTGGCGCCGAGCTCCTTCATGAAGTTGTCATCGACGCCGTAATCGGCCAACGCTCCGCCCGCGGCCCCCGCGGCGGCCCCCACCGCCATGCCCAGCAATGGCGCCAAGAAGATCAGCCCGATCAAACCTCCCCACAGCGCGCCACTGGCGGCACCGGCTCCGACAGTGCTGACGGCCTGGTGCAGCTTGACCTTTCCATCATTCTCTCGAGTGACGATGACGGCATCGTCGAGCTCGATTATCTTCGCCTTCATGGCCTCGCCGAGCCGGCCCCGGACTCGCTCGGCGGTGGCCAGGTCCGGATAGGCGATCGCCACCAGATCACTCACAGGCTGCTCCTTCTTTGGTCGCCGGGGGCCGGCAGGGTTCGACCTGCCGCCCACCGAGTTGTTAGACGCGTAGCTTCTCATGCCGCGCCGCCGACTGCATTTCAGCGCGCCCGCGGGCGAGTCGTGCGAGCGAGTCTGACGGTGGGCGGCAGCGGTCCAAGGCGGTGGCGATCGCGGTGTTTGTTCTCGTGGCCATAGACCGGCCACCTGGCCTAGGGTCGTCCGGCACGCCGCACCACTGCTCCCACGGCGATCACCAGTCCGAGCGCCACGATCGCCCCGCCGGCGGGCAGCGGACCGATGCCGGTGTGGTTGCGCGCCCGATCGGCTAGCGCTACGAACGCGATCGGAACCGCGACTGACAGCACGAGCGCCGCGGTGCGCAGCAACCGTCGCTCACCGCCGGCGCGCGCGCGGTCTAGAGCCGCGACGCCCTCGTCTCCCCCGTACAGCGCCATGGCTCGGCGGGCGAGCGAACGCGCGTGCTGGTCGCACCCCCACGCCATGGCGAGCATGAACGTGATGGGCAAGATCCACGTCATCAGCCACACGACCGCCGCCAGCAGAGAACCGCCGATCAGGCGCAGCCGGTCGACTCTTCCGGTGTCACGATCACGCTGTCTCGACGCAGAAATGAAGCCGCTGAATACGGCGAGGGCGCGGACGCTGAGGATCCAGTTGCGCAGCGGTCGTCGCTGGCTGGGCTTCTCGGGCATCGGCGTCTCGCGGACATGCTCGAGGGCCGCCTGCGCCGCCTCAACGTCAGGGTGGGTGCCGCGCAGGACCAAGAACTCGGCCGCGGTCCGCAGGCCACCTGGATCACGGCCATACAGTGCGGCCAAACGCAGGACCATCGTGCCCTCGTGGTAGAGGTAGTCGAGGTAGGCCGGAACCAGGGCGATCAGAAACGGCGTTCCGGCTACCGCCCCGTCGATCCCCGCCAGTTGCACGGTTCGCCGGCAGAGGTCCGCGGCCGTTGCGGACACCTCCGCGGTGGGACGCCCTGTGGTTGCCTGCGCCCACGCGCGGGCGGGTTCGGCGGCCCGGGCGGTGAACTCGAGAGTGAGACGTTCGACTACGTGGTCGGGATCTCGGTAGGCCAAGTTGGCGAGCGCGCGGGCGCGCGCCAGGCCGGTGCTGAGCCGGCCGGGTGCGGGGTTCGCTGCGGCCCCCTCCCCGTCGTCGCCCGCGGTGACTGCCATGTGACCGCTCGCGGCCATGTCGCGGAATGAAGGCTAGCGGTCCGCGCGGGCGCCAACCCATGGTCGCTCAGGTTCCGCGCCGCTCGCGTCGCAGGTTGCCGCCGAGGCGTCGGTACTGGGCGCGTATGGAAAAGACATTTGCGATCGCGCTGACTTATGCGCACGCTATTGCGCGGCGTAGGCGGCCAAATTCAGTTCGGCAGAATGGCGACGGACCCTGGCCGGCGCGGCGCTGCCGCCGACCAGCTTGAGCGGGAAGCACGTGACGATGAACTCGGTTGACGGCAAGGCGGCGAGGTTGGCAAGCCGCTCGATCTGGCAGTACTCGAGGTCGGCTTGGTGGGCCGCCCAGAAGATGCCGGGTTCGCCGGCGCGCCTCGCATCCTCGGCCTCCATGTGCAAGGGCCGGTCCCAGCCCCAGGCATCGATCCCCATGACGCGGACGCCGCGGTCGTATCGCCAGTGGGTCGCTGCCGCCGTCACGCCCGGGCCGCGGGCTGGGTAGTCGTCCCGCTCGTAGAAGGCGTCGCGGCCGTGTTTGCCCTGAGTTCGGGGGTTCAATCTTTGGCGGGATTGGCGCGCCGCGTGATTTGGCGCAGCGCGCGGTCTGCGCCCGGAGCGATGGCCTCGATCGCGGTGCGCAGGCGGGTGAGGTCGTAGCTGGGATCCAGGCCGGCCAGGATCA
>JAFAXX010000127.1 GCA_019240655.1 Solirubrobacterales bacterium | reverse complement strand
CGTCGCCGTCGAATCCGGACGCAAGAAAGTCGCATGCTTCCGACGCGGCTGCGACCACCGCCTCCGCGACGCAACCTCGACGCTCGCCGACGCGACCCGCCACTGGCACCCCTGGGTGCAAGACCGCTACGCCGACGCCCGCGGCCGAGGCCACGACCACCCCCGCGCGATCCGCACGCTCGGACGCGCCTGGTGCCGCGTTCTGTGGCGCTGCTGGCAGGACAGCATCCCCTACGACCCCGCCCGCCACCACGGCCTGCAACAACACTGCACCATCACCACCCCAACACCATCCGGGCCCCAGCCCGACCCCACCGCCGCCCAACCAATCCTCGAAAACACGTTGAGGGGTTGACACAGGACGTCTCACGCGGCCTCCAGCAGCCGGCGGATGCCGGCGACGGGGATCGGGACCCAGTCGGGGCGGTTGTTGAGCTCGTACTGGAGCTCGTAGATCGCCTTCTCGAGCTCGAAGATCGAGAGCAGGTTGATCACCGCCGCCTCGCCCGCGGGCAGGAGTGTCGAGTCGACCCGCCCGAAGTACGCCTCCAGGAAGCGGTCGCGGGCCTGCTCCTCGAAGTCCGCCGGCGCGGAGTGCTGGCGCAGGATCTGGACCGCCGAGGCGGCGTACGCGAACGACCGCAGCATGCCGGCGACGTCACGCAGCGGCGAGCGCTTCTGACGGCGTTCGGGCAGCGCCCGCGCCGGCTCGCCCTCGAAGTCGATGATCACCCACCCCCGCGGCGTGTGGAGGGTCTGGCCCAGGTGGTAGTCGCCGTGGGTCCGGATCGAGCGTCCGGCCACGCCGATCTGGGCCCGGGCGGCCAGCCGCTCCCGGACATCCTGGCCGCGTCCGGCGATCGGGGCCAGCGCCTCGTCGTGGGGGAGCCGCAGGAAGAGCCGCTCGATGTCCTCGTCGACCGTCGCGGTGAGCAGCGACAGCGCCTCCTGGCTGGGTTCCTCCGGAGCGAAGGCGGGATCGCTGGCGTCGGAGGCGAGCACCGAGTGCATCTGCGCGGTCACCGCTCCGAGCCTCGACACCTCGTCCAGGAACGACTCCGGGTCAGCCGCGATCTCATCGAGCGCGAGGTCCCAGCCGTCGGTGGCGTCGGGGAGGAACTGCTGCGCGACGCCGAGCGTCGCGGCCAGGTGCTGGCCGTCGTACTCGTACCAGCCCTGCAGCGGCGCGATCTGGGCGAAGCCGTGGGCGGTGAGGAAGCGGAGCATCTCGATCTCCGGGTTGATCCCCGGCTCGAGCTTGCGGAACACCTTGAGCATCAGCCGGCCGTCGATCACGACCGAGGAGTTCGATTGCTCCGCCGAGACCCGGCGCACGGCGGCCTGGTCGGCGACCGCGGCGATCCCGTCGGCGCGGTGGAACACGAACCTTCCCTCGGCGGCTTCGATCTCCTCGCGGCCGTCCATCCGCGCCACCAGCTCGAGCAGGCTCGTCGGCGCGTCCATGGCGTCGTAGGCCGTCCACTCGCGGGTCCGGGCGATGGCGTCGGGCGCGGAGGCCTGCTCGGTCGGGACCAGCGTGAGCGGAAGCTGATAGAGCTCGTGCGTGCCGGTGGCAAACCGCGCCTGCACCAGGGCGAGGAACAGCGTCGGCGTGTCCGGCAGCGAAACGCCCTCGAGAATCTCGATCGCCGAGACCGCACGGGACTTCGAGGCGTACCAGCGCTGGGCGGAGACCCACTCGTGCAGGCTCTCCTCATCGAGGCACTGGCGGATCTCCGCTGCGGGCATCTGCACCGGGTCAGTCACCTCGGGGGTCCGTGCCTTCCTCGACCAGCTGGAACCAGTAGAAGCCGCGGGGCGCGAGCGTCAGCAGGTAGGGGAGCTCGCCGATCCGGGGAAACCGCGAGCGGCCGAACAGCTCGACCGGGTAGCGGCCTTCGAAGGTGTCGAGCTCGAGCTCGACCGCCTGGGCCGAGCGAGCGACGTTGTGGACGCACAGCACCAGGTCGTCCTCGAAGCGGCGGATGTGGGCGAAGATCCGCGGGTTTGACGGCTCGATCGGCTCGTAGGTGCCAAACCCGAACACCGGGTGCTCCTTGCGCAGCGCGATGAAGCGGTGCACCCAGCGCAGCAGCGAGGTGGCGGTCCGCAGCTGCGCCTCCACGTTGACCGCCTGGTAGCCGTACACGGGGTCCATCAGCGGCGGCGCGTAGAGCTGGGCGAAGTCGGCCCGCGAGAAGCCCCCGTTGCGATCGCTGGTCCATTGCATAGGGGTCCGCACCCCGTCGCGGTCGCCGAGGAACACGTTGTCGCCCATGGCGATCTCGTCACCGTAGTACAGGACCGGGGAGCCGGGGAGCGAGAACAGGATCGCGGTCATCAGCTCGATCTCGTCCCGGCCGTTGTCGAGCAGCGGGGCCAGGCGCCGGCGGATGCCCAGGTTCAGCTTCATCCGCGGGTCCTTGGCGTACTCGGTGTACATGTAGTCGCGCTCCTCGTCGGTGACCATCTCGAGCGTGAGCTCGTCGTGGTTGCGCAGGAACAGGCCCCACTGGCAGTTGCCGGGAATCTGCGGCGTTTGCTCGAGGATCTCGTAGATCGGCACCGCCTCCTCCCGCCGAACCGCCATGAACATCCGCGGCATCACCGGGAAGTGGAACGCCATATGGCACTCATCGCCGTCGCCAAAATACTCGACCACGTCGGTGGGCCACTGGTTGGCCTCGGCGAGGAGCACGCGATCGGGGTAACGCTCGTCGACCTCGCGGCGGACACGCTTCAGGTAGGCGTGGGTCTCGGCGAGGTTCTCGCAGTTCGTGCCCTCGCGCTCGAACAGGTACGGCACGGCGTCCAGGCGGAACCCGTCGAGGCCGAGTTCGAGCCAGAAGCGCAGCACGCCGAGCATCGCCTCCTGAACCTCCGGGTTGGCGTAGTTGAGATCGGGCTGGTGGGAGAAGAAGCGGTGCCAGTAGTAGGCGCCCGCGACGGGATCCCAGCTCCAGTTGGAGGTCTCGGTGTCGACGAAGATGATCCGCGCGTCCCGGTAGCGGTCGTCGGTGTCCGACCACACGTACCAGTCGCGCTTGGGGGAGTCCGGGCTCGAGCGGGCCTCCTGGAACCAGGGGTGATCGGTCGAGGTGTGGTTCATGACCAGGTCGGCGATCACCCGGATCCGGCGCGCGTGAGCGGCGTCGATCAGCTGGTGGACGTCGTCGACCCTGCCGTAGTCGGGATGGACCAGGGTGAAGTCGGAGATGTCGTAGCCGCCGTCGCGCAGCGGGGAGGCGTAGAACGGCAGCAGCCAGATGCAGTCGATCCCCAGCCACTGCAGGTAGTCGAGCTTCTCGGTCAGGCCCCGGAAGTCGCCCGAGCCGTCGCCGTTGGCGTCGAAGAAGCCGCGGATGTGGATCTCGTAGAACACCGCGCTCTTGAACCAGAGCGGCTCGGCCTCGAACCACTGCCGGATCTGGGCGTGCGGGCTGGTGTCGGGCTGGCCGCCGGAGCGCTCGGCGGCGATGAGATGGGTGAGAGTGGGTGGGCCGACCATTGCACTAGGGCTCGACGCGGGCGACGTGGGCCTGGCGGACGCCGGGCTCGAGGCGAACGTAGTTGGGCCCGATCCGCCATTGATAGCGCTCCCCGTCGAGCAGGTCGCGGACGGCGAAGCTCGGCGGCAGTCCGAGGCTGGCCGGCACGACTGTGAGGCCTTCTTGGGGCTGGTGGGGATCGAGGTTCACCACCGTGATCACCGCGTTGCCGGCGGTCTGCTTGGCGTAGGCGATCAGCGCGTCGTTGGCGGTGTCGAGGAAGGTGACGTTCGGGAGGTGCTGGAGTGCCGCGTTCTCCCGGCGGATGTGGTTCAGGCGCCTGACCACGGGCAGCAGCGGGCCGTCCAGCGCCCGCTGCTTGATCTCGTACTTCTCGGAGTGCAGATACTCCTCCGACCCCGGGGCGACCGGAACGTTCTCGAAGTGCTCATAGCCCGAATAGATCCCGTAGCTGGGGCTGAGCGTCGCCGCCAGCACCAGCCGAGCCTCGAACGCGGCGGGGCCGCCGTGCTGGAGGTACTCGTGCAGGATGTCGGGCGTGTTGGCAAAGAAGTTCGGACGGAAGTACTCCTGCTCGCCGGAGTAGGCGAGCTCGCTGACGTATTCGGTCAGCTCCCAGCGGGCGTTCTTCCAGGTGAAGTAGGTGTAGGACTGGCTGAAGCCGAGCTTGGCCAGGTGGCGCATCACCGCGCGCCGCGTGAACGCCTCGGCGAAGAAGATCACCTCACGGTCGTGCTCGTGGACCCGGGCGATCAGCCACTGCCAGAACGCAAACGGCTTGGTATGCGGGTTGTCGACGCGGAATGCCTTGACGCCGCAGCCGATCCATTTCAGGATCACCTGCAGCAGCGCGTCCCACAGCCCGCGCCAGTCCTCGCCCTCCCAGTTGACGTTATAGATGTCCTGATAGCGCTTGGGCGGGTTCTCGGCGTACTTGAGCGTCCCGTCGGGGCGGCGATGGAACCACTCCGGGTGCTCGTGCAGCCACGGGTGATCGGCCGAGCACTGGATCGCGAAGTCGAGCGCGATGTCGATCCCGTGCTCCCGCGCGGTTCGCGTGAGCGAGCGCAGATCGTCCTCGGTGCCGAGGTCGGCGTTGATCGCGTCGTGGCCGCCGGTGCCGTCGCCGATCGCCCACGGTGAGCCGGGGTCGCCCGGGCCGGCGATCAGCGTGTTGTCGCGGCCCTTGCGGTTGGTGTGCCCGATCGGGTGGATCGGCGGCAGGTAGAGCACGTCGAAGCCGAGCTCCGCGAGCCGCGGGATCTCCCGCTCCACTCCCTGAAGCCCGCCCCACGAGCGGGGGAACAGCTCATACCAGGAGCCGAACCTCGCGCGCGAGCGATCGACCTCGACGGCGATCGGCTCGGGCAGGGTGACGCTCCCCAGCCGCTCCTGCGTGCGCTCGACCACCGCGAACAGCTCGGGCCCGAGGGCGATGTCGTGTCGCATCGCCTCGGGCGTCGACTCGTCGGTGAGGATGGCCAGTGTCCGTTCGATCAGCGCGCGGTCGGTCTCGGTGGCGGCGGTCCCGGCGGCCGCGCGCAGCAGCACCACGCCCTCGGACAGCTCGCCGGCGAGATCGTGCTGGCCGGCCGCCACCTTGCGCTCGAGCTCGTCGCGCCAGGTGCCGAACACGTCCGTCCACGCCTCGATGGTGTAATCCCAGCGGCCGATCCGGTCGACCGCGAAGGCGCCGGCCCAGCGGACGCCGCCGAGGTGGGCGTCGATCCGGTGCATCTCGGTCTCCTGCTCCGCGTGAGGCCCCGGCGCCCGGTAGCGGATCACCGCCCGGATCAGGTCGTGTCCGTCTCGGAAGACGTCGGCCGAGACGGCGACGGTGTCGCCCACGCAGCGCTTGGCCGGGTAGCGTCCCGCGTCCACCGCCGGGGCCGGGTACTGGACCTGGATCCGGGTAGGTGGTCGCTCGGTCACGGCGCGCGACCGGCCCCGGGCCGAGGTCGGCTTTGTTCTCGTCGTCGGCACTAGGGCGCACAGTATCCACGTGAACGCATTGCCTAACCCGCGAGACATGACCGAGCTCGCCCGCTCGAGTGGCGTTCAGCTGCATCTGAGCTCGCTTCCAGGCGGGCGACTGGGGCGCGAGGCCTACGAGTTCGTCGACTGGCTCGCGGCCGCGGGGCAGGCGTGGTGGCAGCTGCTGCCGCTCGGCCCGCCCGACCGCTACCGCTCGCCGTACAAGGCGCGCTCGGCGTTCGCGGCTTGGCCGGGGTTCCTGGGCGAGCCGCGGGCGGCGGTCTCGGCGGCGGAGATCGCATCGTTTCGCGAGCGCGAGGGGTTCTGGGTCGAGGACTGGGAGCGCTTCGCGGGGCGCGGGGCGATCGCCGACCAGGTCCGCTTCGAGCGCGAATGGGCGGCGCTGCGGGAGTACGGCGCTGCCCGCGGGGTGCGGATCCTCGGCGATGTGGCGATCTACGTCGCGCCCGGCAGCGCCGACCACCGTGCCCATCCCGAGCTCTTCCAGACGGGGTATGTCGCCGGGGCCCCGCCCGACGCCTACTCCGACACCGGCCAGCTGTGGGGCAATCCGCTCTACGACTGGCCGGCGCTCCGTCGCCGCCGCTACCGCTGGTGGGTCGAGCGCCTGCGGCGTACGCTCGAGCTCTTCGACGTGGCCCGGATCGACCACTTCCGCGGGCTGGTGTCCTACTGGGCGGTGCCCGAGGGCGAGCGGACCGCGGTCCACGGGCACTGGAAGCGCGGGCCGGGGCGGGCGCTGTTCGACGCGCTGGTGCGGGGGCTCGGCGGCCTCCCGTTCGTGGCCGAGGACCTGGGGGTGATCACCCCGGCGGTCGAGCGGCTTCGCGACGAGCTCGGCCTGCCCGGGATGCTGGTGCTTCAGTTCGGCTTCGGTCCCGACAACCCGGACGGTCCCCATCGCCTGGAGAACCACGTCGAGAACCGGATCGTCTACACCGGCACCCACGACCACGACACCGCCCGCGGGTGGTACGAGTCGCTCGACGACGTGAGCCGGGCGGCCGTGGAGCGCGCATGCGCCGAGCGCGGCGTGGGCGACCCCGAGCCGTGGTGGCGGCTGATCCGGCTCGCGTTCGGCGCGCCGGCGAAGGTGGCGATGATCCAGGCCCAGGACGTGCTCGGGCTCGGCAGCGAGGCCCGGATGAACCAGCCCGGGCGGGCGGCCCGGGCGTGGCGCTGGCGGATGGAGCCGGGGGCGCTGACGCCGGCGCTGGCCCGGCGGCTGCGCGAGCTCACCGAGGCGACGGGACGGCTGTCCTGAAGGTCCTCGAGACCACGGGCGGCCTGCCCTGAAGGTCGTCGAGGCCCCGGGCGGCTGCCCTAAAGGACGTCGAGGCCACGGGCGGCTGCCCTGAAGGTCGTCGAGGCCACGGGCGGCTGCCGTAAAGGTCGTGGCGAATTTTGCCGGTTCGGCCGTCACTTTTCGCCACGACCCTGCCCCTCGCCGCGACCCCACCCAAGTCCGAGGCCGACGCGCAGGCGCGCCGTGATGTACGCCGCGCGCACGCTCACCTTGGCGTGGCGGTAGGCGTACCTCGCGTCCCCGCGCAGGCGCCCCCACCACGTCGTCTCGTAGTCGATCAGCTCCGACGGCCGCACCGCCACCCGCATCCCGTCGGCCGCGAGCACGTCGATCGCCCGTTCGGCGATCGCGATCTGGCCGAACGCGGTGGGATGGACGTGGTCGGCCATCACCAGGTTGCGCGCGCCGAAGGCGCGCAGGTCGAGCACCAGCGCGCCGGTCGAGGCGGCCAATCGCTCGATCAGCCGGTCGAGCTCGTCGACCTTGGCGCCGGCCCGCGGCCGCCCGAGGTCGAGCGGGGCGGTGAGCGTGAGCACGCGCCCGCAGCGCTGATGGAGGAACTCCAGGGCGACGCCATAGTCTCGCTCGAAGCGGGCGGCGTCCCAGGTGACCGCGCGCACGTCGTTGACCCCGATGTACAGACAGCCGAGGTCGAAGCGTGCGCTGGCGGCGTCCCGCGTCCGGGCCAGGAAGGCCGGGATCTGCCGCTGCAAGACGTCGGAGGCCTGGGCGCCGTCGACGGCGTGGCCGGTGTAGGGCAGGCCCAGCCCGCGCGCCACCCACAGCGCCCAGGACTGGAGTGCCACGCCCCACTGGAGCTCGCCCCCGCCGTTGGTGATCGAGTCGCCGAAGGCGAGGACGCCGAGAGTGCTCAAGGCCGCGAGGGTAGCGAGGCGCCGTCAGCGACATAATCCGCCGCGTGCACGAACGGCGGGCCACCACAGGCGCCGGCCGCGAGGACGTCCGACGCGCGACGCGCGAGCTGGCCGAGCGGATACCCGACGGGCTCGAGCCGCTCGCCCGCCTGGCCTACAACTACCGCTGGTCGTGGCTGCCTGGCGGCTCCGAGCTGTTCCGCGCGATCGACGCCGAGCGCTTCGAGCTGTGCGGGCAGAACCCGGTGCGCCTGCTCCAGGAGACGGCGCCGGCGCGACTGCGGCGGGCGGCCGCTGACGCCGCGCTCCGCGAGCAGGCCGCGGCGCTGGCCGCGCAGGTTGAGCAGGACCTGGCGCGGCCGCCCGCCGGCGGCATCGATTCCGGGCGCCCCGTCGCGTTCCTGTGCGCCGAGTACGGCGTCCACGTCTCGCTGCCGGTCTACTCCGGCGGCCTCGGGGCGCTGGCCGGCGATCTGCTCAAGGAGGCCTCGGACGCCGCCCTCCCGCTGGTCGCGGTCGGTCTCATGTATCGAAAGGGCTACTTCCGTCAGCGGATCGACGCCAGTGGCTGGCAACACGAGTACTGGCTCGATACCGATCCACCGCGCCTCCCGGCCGCGCTGGTGACCGGGCCGGGCGAGGTGCCGGTCACGATCACCCTGCCGATCTACGAGGCCGAGGTCAGCGCCCAGATCTGGCGGGCCGAGGTGGGGCGGGTGCCGCTGTTCCTGCTCGACACCGACATCCCGGCCAACGCACCGCTCGAGCGCTGGATCACCGCGCGGCTGTACGAGTCCGACGCCAAGACCCGGTTGGCCCAGTACGTGCTGCTCGGCGCCGGCGGCGTGCGCGCGCTGGCCGCGCTCGGGATCGAGCCTTCGGTGATCCACCTGAACGAGGGCCATGCCGCGCTGGCCCCGCTCGAGCTGGCCGGCCAGGCCGCCGGCGAAGGAATGCCGCTCGAGGAGGCGCTCGCCTCGGCCCGGGACCGCACGGTATTCACCACCCACACGCCGGTGCCGGCGGGCAACGACGCGTATCCGGCCGACCAGATCCTGGAGGCTACGCGGCGGTTGGCCGACCAGCTCTCGCTGCCGCAGGGCCGCCTGCTCGAGCTGGGACGGACGCGGACCGAGGATCCGCATGAGCCGTTCGGGGTCACCCAGGCGGCGCTGCGGATGAGCCGGGCCGCCAACGCGGTCAGCCGCCGCCACGGGGAGGTGGCGCGCGCGATGTGGAGCGCGCTGTGGCCGGAGACGGCCGTCGAGCACGTCCCGATCGGCCACGTGACCAACGGCGTGCACATCCCCACCTGGATCGGCACGCCGATGCGCGAGTGCCTGGAGCGCCACCTCGGCGCCGACTGGATGAGCCGGCCCGCCGACCGCGAGACGTGGGCGCCGGTTGACGACATCCCGACGGCCGAGCTGTGGGAGGTCCGAGAGCGCCAGCGCGCCCAGCTGGTCTCGTTCATCCGCACACGCAGCACGATGGACCGGCTCGCCCGAGCCGATTTGCCCGAGTACGTCGAGGCGGCGGCGCGGGCCTTCGACCCCTACGTCCTGACCGTCGGCTTCGCCCGGCGTGTGGCCACCTACAAGCGCCTGGAGCTGCTCACCTACGACCCGGAATGGACGCTCTCGCTGCTCGGCGGCGAGCGACCGGTGCAGGTCGTGCTGGCCGGCAAGGCCCATCCCAGGGACGACGAGGCCAAGCGCTCGGTGCAGAAGCTGTTCGGCCTCAAGCGCGCCACGGTCATCGGCGAGCGTGTGGTTTTCCTCGACGACTACGACCTCGCCTCGGCCGCGGTGCTCGTGCGCGGTTGCGACGTGTGGCTGAACCTGCCGCGGCCGCCGCTCGAGGCCAGCGGCACTAGCGGGATGAAGTCGGCGATCAACGGCGGACTTCAGGTCAGCGTGCTCGATGGCTGGTGGGCCGAGGGCTACAACGGGGAGAACGGTTGGGGGCTGCCCGGCGAGGTCGATCCCGACCACTACGCCCAGGACCAACGCCATGTCGCGGCGCTTCACCAGGTGCTCGACGCCGAGGTCCTCCCGTCCTTCTACGAGCGCGACCAGAGCGGGCTGCCCGGCGCATGGGTGAGCCGGATGCGGGCTTCGCTGCGCACGCTCGGGCCGCGCTTCTCCGCCCGGCGCATGCTGGATGAATACCTCCGCTCGCCGTACCGCGGGTCGGCGTAGATTCAGGAACGTTTGCGGGCCTTCGGGCGTCATTACTCTGTGGTGGCCACGATGCCCTCCGAGGACTCAACCAAGATCATCAGCAAGCTGGCCGACGGCACGCTCGACCCCGCCCGCCGTGACGAGGCCCGGGCGCAGATCGAGAGCTCGCCCGCGCTGCGCGCGCTCTACGAGCGGGAGCGGCGCATGGTCGAGCGACTGCGGGAGGCGCGGGCCACCGACCGGGCGCCGGCGGCGCTGCGCGAGCGGATCGAAGCGGCGCGACCGAGCGCGGCGGCGCGACCGACCGCGGCGGCACGCCGGCGGGCGCGCCTGGGCTACGCCGCGGCGGCGACCGGGGCGCTGGCAGCGGTCGTGCTGGCGCTTGTGCTCCTGCTGCCGGGTGGCGCGCCCGGCGCGCCCTCGGTCTCGCAGGCCGCCGGGTTGGCCGGGCGCGGCGTGGCGGCGCCGGCCCCGGTCCCGGACCCGGATGCCCCGGCGGTACGGCTCGATCGCCAGATCGAGCACCTCTACTTCCCCAACTGGGCGGCGCAGTTCGGCTGGCGTGCCGTCGGCCAGCGCAGCGACCGGATCGGGAGGCGCCCGGCGGTCACCGTCTATTACGCGTGGCGAGGTCAGCGCATCGCCTACACGATCGTCGGCGCGCCCGCCCTGACGCCGCCGGTCGCCCAGGTCACGTGGAGCAACCGGACCGAGCTCCGGACGCTGACGATCGACGGTCGCGTGGTCGTGACCTGGCAGCGAGCTGGACGCACCTGCATCCTGTCCGGGACCGACGTGGACGCCCACGCGCTCCAGCGGCTGGCGTCCTGGGAGCCGCCTGTCTCGGCCAGCTGAGGTCGCCCCGAGCCAAGCCCGGCGGCGGGCCGGACCGGCGCCGCGGGCGCGCGACGCCGTCCGGATCAGGTTTGCGGGTCGGGACTCCGAAAGCGCGCCGCCAGCTCCTCCCGGGAGCCGACTTCGAGCTTCAGATAGATCTGCCGGAGGTGAAATTCGACCGTCTTCGGGGTCACGAACAGCGCTCCGGCGATCTCGCGGGTGGTCAGGCCGCGGGCGGCCAGCTCGGCCACTCGCCGCTGACTCGGGGTCAACGACTCGATGCCGCTCGCCGCCGGTCGGCGGGGACGTGCTCCCGCGGTGATCAGCTCCGCCCGCGCGCGAGACTCGAGCGCGCCCGCGCCGCACCGGTGGCTGATGTCCAGGGCCAGGCGCAGCGGCTCGCGTGCCTCCACCCGGCGGTTGGCTCGGCGCAGCGCGGCGCCGTAGTCGACCAAGGCCCGCAAATACTCGAGCCGGCGCGGAGAGGATGCTCCGATCTGGATCGCCTCGGCGAGCTTCTCAAGGCCCTCTTCCTTCCCATCCAGCGCCAGACCGAGGATCCGCAAGTCGCGGATCACGATCCTCGTGATGCCCGCGCTCTGTGCCTGCTCGAGCTCCTGCTCGACCAGCTCACGGGCCCGCTCGGGCTCTCCGAGCGCCAGGTGCGCCAGCGCGGCGCGCGAGCGCCATGGCACCCATCCGGGGCTGGCGCTCAAGAACGCTTCCTCGAGCACCACCCCGGCTCGGGTCGCGGCCTCGAGGGCGTCTTGGGGCCGGTGCTGGGCGAGCCGCAGTTGCGCGGTCAGGTCGAGCACCAAGGCATGGATGGCGGGCTCGCTGCTGCCCTGTCGTTCGAGTCCGGCAACCAGTGACTCGGCCGGCTCCAGGCGCCCGCGTTCGATGTGGCAGCGGGCGAGCAGCACGCGCGCGCTCTGAGCCCATCCGTCGGCATCGTCCGCAAGGCCGCCCAGCACGATGTTTGCCTGCTCCTCGGCCTCGGTGAGCCGGCCCTGCTCGTACCGGGCCCAGGCCGAGACGCACGCGCTTGGCTCACCCGCCGATGACGGCACTTGTCCGCCGCCCGATCGAGTCGCCGCGTCGACGATCGCGATCGCCCGTTCGAGCTCGTCGCCGATCACCAACTCCGCGGTCATCACCGGGACGCCCAGCGGCGAGGAGCCGCCTGGCTGAAGCAGCGGGCCGTCGCCCCAGGTCAGCTCCCCGAGCGCTCGGCCGCCCACGGCCGAGCGCTCCGGGTCAGCGTGCTGCTCGGCCAGGATACGCGCCGCGTGGCGGTGCGCGTGCGCCCGCTGGAATGGAGGCAGCGAAGCCCTGATCGCGGTTTCGACCAGCGGCTCGGCGAACGCGAGCGGCATCCCGGGTCTGAGCATCAGCATCGCCGCCAGCTCGTCCAGCGCCCTCACGACGACCTTGTCGTCGAGCTCCACCAGGCGGGCGACACCGCCGACAGACGCACCCTCGCCGAGCAGGGCCACGGCCTCGGCGACCGCGCGGGTGTCCGGCCGCATCGACTCGAGCCGCGCCGCGACCGCGTCGCGTACTGAGTCCGGGACCACTTGGGCCAGGCGGTGGACCGCGGCCTCCGTGGGCGCCTGCTCGTCCTCGACCAGCGCGGTCAGCAGTTCGTTGAGCAGGAACGGGTTTCCGCCGCTCAGCCGGGCGCAGGAAGCGCAGAACTGCGCCTCCGCCTGCGGAAACCGCATGCCGACGATTTGCGCGACTCCGTCGTCGGCAAGCGCCGCCAGAGGCAGCAGGCCGGGGCCCGCGGCCCGGCGCAGGGCGGCCAGCGCCCTCGGCTCGGCGGACGGCTCGCCGGGCCGGACCGCCAGCACGATTGCGATCGGGAGCTCGGCGGACCGCTCGGCCAGGTGGGCGAGGAACCGGAGCGAGAGCCCGTCTGCCCACTGCAGGTCATCGATCACGAGCGCGAGCCCCCGAGCTTGGTGATCGTCGGCGGGCAGGCAGGCGAGGTTGTGCGTGGCCCAGAACAGGCCCCGAATCACAGCGTGATCATGTTCTCCGGGATCCCGCGGTCCGCCCCGCGGAGGTTCGTCGCTCAGCACCTCCGCGGCGAGCTGGGCCGGACCGCGCAGCAACTCCTCGAGCCGGCCGGCGCTCGCCTGATGCCACAGCGGCTCGAACAGTTGCCGCGCCAGCCCAAGGGGATAGTCGCGCTCGAGCTCGCTGCCCGCGGCGGCCAGGACGCGGATTCCCGCCTCACGCGCGATCTCGCCCGCCGCGCGAAGCAGCTCCGTCTTCCCGCCGCCGGCCGGAGCCTCGAAGAACAGGATCCGGCCGCCGCCGCCGTTGCCGGCGGCGTGCAGGGATTGCTCGAGCGCCATGAGCTCCCAGTCTCGATTCACGAGGTGCTCACGGGCGAACCCGTTGTGTCGAGTTCCGGGGTAGGCGATCGATGTCATCACTGTTGTCATCGGCCTTCGGCGGCCCCGCCTTGAGCGCGTCACGCGGTCTTCCCGGAGGGCCGCTCGACGAGCTCGCGCACCTGCTCCCCGAGGCCCTCAAGTTCTCGGTAGGCCTTGCCGATCATGTTCTTGGGCGCCCGCTGTTCGTGGAGCGACCTGCGGGACTTCGGACAACCACGTCAGTCCCGGGGTTGCGGCGTGTACCTGTAATCAATCGAGGCCGTGCGATGAACGCATTGACCAGTCAGTTGGATTCGAAAACATCACTCACCCAGGTGGTCCTGCCACAGGACGGCCTGAACGCCAGCGCGCCACCTCGGATCAGCGTCGTCACCTGCGCATATACCGAGCAACGCTGGGATGCGCTGGTGGATGCCGTTGCGTCGGCTCACGCGCAGGATCCCCCGCCCCACGAGGTTGTGGTGGTGATCGATCACAACGACGACTTGCTGGGGCGCGCGCGTCGCGAATTGCCGCGCGCACGAGTTGTCGCCAACGAGGAGAGCCGCGGTCTCTCCGGGGCTCGCAATACGGGCATCCGTCACGCAACCGGAGAGATTGTGGCATTCCTCGACGACGACGCCCGCGCACGACCCCGTTGGTTGCAGGCGCTAACGCGGCCGTTCGAAGACCCAGCGGTGATCGGAGCCGGCGGCCTCGCGCTCCCGGTCTGGGAGTCGGGCGCGCCGGCTTGGATCCCGCCCGAGTTCCTGTGGGTGGTGGGATGCTCTTACCGCGGGCTGCCGCCGACGTCCTCGGAGATCCGCAATCCGATTGGCGCGAACATGGCCTTTCGCCGTTCGGTCCTGGAGCGCGTCGGCGGATTCACCGACGGAATCGGTCGGGTCGGTCGCACTCCGCTCGGCTGCGAGGAAACGGAGCTCTCGATCCGAGCGCTCGTCGCTACGGGCGGTCGCATCGTTCAGATCCCCGACGCACAGGTTGAACACCGCGTGAGCCGCGAACGCACGCGCTGGCGCTACTTCCGCCGGCGTTGCTGGGCTGAGGGACTGTCGAAGGCGGTTGTCGCCCGGAGCGTCGGCAGCGATGCGGCACTCGAGAGCGAGCGCTCGTACGTGACGCGGACACTCCCTGCCGGTGTCACACGCGGACTCGCGGACGCGGTCAGAGGAGATCGGTCCGGAGTCGCGCGCTCGGGGGCAATCCTGGCCGGGTTGACGATTACCGCGGCCGGCTATCTGCTTGGTCTGCTCAGTGCCGGATTGCGAGGCCATCGATGACGGAGTTGATCCCAGTCCTCCTGTACCACAGCGTCTCGAAGCGTGACGACGATCCGTTCGCTGTTACGCCCGAAACCTTCAAGCGTCACGTCGAGGCGATCACCGCGAGCGGCCGGACCCCGTTGACGGTGAGCGAGATCGCCGACGGATTGCGAGGGCTGCGCCGACTCCCGGAGCGCAGTGTGGGGATCACGTTCGACGACGGCTTCGCTGACACCGTTGACGCGGTCGACCTGCTGGAGCGGGAGGGTCTGCGCTCGACCGTGTACATCACCACCGGGTTTGTCGGTTCAGCCGACATGATCAGCGAACGTCAGCTCGAGCATCTCGCCGCTCGGCGTGACGTGGTTGAGCTTGGCGCGCATACGATCACGCACCCGTACCTCGATGAGCTGCCGCTGTGGGCGGCCGAGGACGAGGTGCGGGCGAGCAAGGCCGCACTCGAGCAGATGATCGGTCGTCCCGTCGGCTCGTTCGCTTATCCCCATGGCGCCCATGACGCCCGGGTACGTGAGCTCGTTATCACGTCCGGATACCGATCAGCCGCGGCGGTCAAGAATGCGATGTCGCACGCAGACGATGACCCTTGGGCGGTCGCGCGCTGGACGGTCCGAAGCACCACCGGCGGCGACGACGTGGATCGTTTCCTGATGGGTGGTTTGGCTCCGCTCGCCTGGGAGGGGGAGCGCCTGCGCACGAAGGCGTATCGCGGCCTGCGACGCGCAAGACGGAGACTCCGTTCTGCGCACGACGCATCACTCGACGGAACCCCACGCGGGATCCTCCCTGAAGCTCCCAACCGCGACGAGGCCTCGACCGCCGCCGCACAGTTTTCAGTGGTCGTCACCACATGTGCCGACGCCGCGGCTGCGGTTCGGTGCGTGAGCACCATCCGAGCCCGGGCCGGAGGACGCCTCGAGGTGATCGTGGTCGAGAACCGACCAGCGAAATCGGACGTCCACGAGGCGCTCGACGCGGCGTTCGGTCATGACCGGACGGTGCGATACGTCGAGGAACCCACTCCGGGCCTCTCGCGCGCCCGCAACGCGGGTCTCGCGGCGGCGACCGGCAGCATCGTGGCGTTCATTGACGACGACGTGGTCGTGGACGACCGCTGGCTCGAGGCGCTCCGGAGCGCATTTGCCGCCCATCCAGAGGCCGCGTGCGTCACCGGCCGGATCGAGCCGCTGGAGTTGAGCACTCGGGCCCAGTCGCTGCTCGAGCAGTACGCAGCCTTCGGGAAGGGGCTCACGCCTCGCGTGTACCGGCTCGACGCGCCGCCCGAGGACATTCCGCTGTTTCCGTATACGGCGGGGCACTTCGGCTCCGGAGCGAACATGGCCTTCAGACGGGAAGCACTGCTCCAGCTCGGTGGGTTCGACCCGTGCCTCGGCGCCGGCACTCCGGCGAGGGGTGCCGAGGATCTCGACATATCCATCCGGCTGATCCTCGGCGGCCAGACGCTCGTCTATGAACCGCGCGCGATCGTTCGCCACCACCATCTCGACACGATGAGCGCGCTCTACCGGAAGGTCTTCAGCTACGGGATCGGACTCGGCGCATTCATCTTCAAGACACTGGCGACGGGGCCGAACCGCGCTCGACTGATCCGGCTGATTCCCGCCGCGATTCGGTATTTACTCAGCTCCTCATCGCGCAAGAATGCCGCGAAGGACAGAGACTTTCCCCGGCAGCTGGATCTCATCGAATGGGCGGGCATGCTTGTCGGTCCCATCGCGTACGCGCGCAGCCGCTGGCTCGGGATGGTGAATCGCTGGGCGGAATTGGTCAGGCGAAACACACGTGCCGTGGCACCGGCCGCAACGGGTCCTGTGTGGAGCGGAGAGCTGGAGCTTTCAAATCCGTCCCTCGAGATCAAGCTTCCACTTACTGAGTCAGGAGCCGCGTTTGCTGAGGCGCGGCTGCTGATACGGGTATTGGGCGAGCCGGTGGGGTTTGTGCAGACACCGGTGTCTTCGGGCACGCTTGACCTCCGCCGAGCGCTCCAGGCGATGGACGCGACCGTCCGGGAACGTGTCGAGCGTCAGCTCGCTGCGAACGGACCCCCGTCGCTCGCAGATTTGGTGGCGAAGCGTCATCACGGAGTGGCATCGCCGGCGAACCGGAACGCGGATTATGGCGGGCCGCTGGTCAGCGTGATTGTGTGTACACGCAATCGCCCTCGAGGATTGCTCCGCTGTCTGCACTCCATCCAACGCCTGCGTTACCCCAACCTCGAGTTCCTCATCATCGACAACGCACCCGCCGATGACAGCACGAAGGAGCTCGTGCTGGACCTTGCCTCGAAGGACCACCGCGTCCGCTACGTGCGGGAAGAGCGACCGGGGCTCTCGGTTGCGCGCAACCGGGGCCTGCGCGAAGCCCGTGGTGAGTTCATTGCCTACACCGATGACGACGTTCGCGTCGATCCGTTGTGGGTGGACGCCATCCTCCGAGGGTTCCGCCGGCGCCCGGACGTCGGCTGCGTCACTGGGCTCGTGGCCACCGCGTCGCTGGAGCGACGCGCTGAGCAATATTTCGACGCGCGGGTGGGATGGTCGTCCAGCTGCCAGCAGCGACTGTTCGAGTCAAGCGCAGGTCGAGGCGATTCGAGACTCCATCCTTACGCGCCCGGGGTATTCGGGACCGGCGCGAATGTTGCGTTCCGGCGCCGGGCGATAGATGCCATCGGCGGCTTCGATGAAAGCCTCGGAGCAGGCTCGCCGACGTGCGGAGGTGAAGATCTCGATGCGTTCGTGCGACTGCTGCGGTCCGGTCAGGCCCTGACCTACGAGCCGGCCGCGCTCGTGTGGCACGAGCATCGAGTCGAGGAGAAAGACCTCCAGCAGCAGATGTATTGCTATGGCAAGGGCCTCTCGGCGTACATGTGCAAGTTTCTCTTCGCACGCGCCACCTCCCGAGAGGTCACTGGGCGACTGCTCGTCGGCGCGTTGCACGCGGGGCGGCTGGCGCGACGGTCGCGAGCAGCCGCGAACCGTTCCGGTGTTGCTCGGGGCCTCCTCCGGATGGAGCTGCGAGGATGGCTCGCCGGACCGTGGGCGTACTTCCGGGCGCGTGGGCGGCAGGATCGCGCACACGTTCGGGCGGTCGCGCCATGAGCACCGTCCGCGAGCGGGATGCATTTGCGGCCCTAGACGACGCTGCCGCTGACGCTGCATTCGCTGCGTGGGACGCGTCGCCGTCGGAAGCAGCGGCGAGCGCTCCGGAGCACGCCGCGACCGAAGCTCAAACCGACACGGCCGAGAACATGAAAGGCTTGTTCGGCCGCGACTCCCTGTACATGTTGCTTTGGGGAGTTCAGCTCGGCATCGCCGCGCTCTGCACCCCGATCATCACGCGGATGTTGGGCGTGTCCCAGTTCGGTCAGGTTGCCTCCACGCTTGCCATGGTCCAGGTCGTGGTCGCGCTGGCCAGCTTCAGCCTCCAGTCCGCCGTCCAACGTCTGTTCGCGAACGGCGACGGAGACCGCGACGCCCGCCGCGTCCTCACCCTTGCCGTGATTCTGGCGGTCGGCATGTGGGGGTTGATCGACGCCACCGGACCAGTTTGGTCTCAGGCGATCGGACTCGGACGCTATGGATCCACACTTGTTTACGGTGTAGCCTGGGCGGGGCTCTGGGCGATCACAAACAGTGCCCTCGGACTCATCCGCAGTCAGGACAAGCTGCTGGCTTTCGGAATTGTCACCCTGCTCCAGTCGGTCGTGGCCGAGGTTCTTGGCATGTCGATGGTCGTACTCGTGCACCGCACGGCGTCCGAATACGTACTCGGTCACCTGATAGCGCAGAGTGCCGCGGTGGGCGTCGCGCTGCTCGTAACTCGGCCAATGCTGGTGCGCCGCCGCGACTTGCCGATGCTCGCCGGAGCGCTTGGCTTTGCGATCGGCCTCGTCCCCGCCGCGTTGGCGTCATTCGCGCTTGACACATCTGACAGGTTGATAATCCGGGCTGATCTGGGACCGGCTGCGGTGGCACGCTACGCGGTCGCCTACAACATAGCCAACCTGACGATGGTCCTGCTCTACGTGCTCAACACAGCCTGGATGCCCCGCGTATTCGCGCTCGTCGATACCAAACTCCGCGCGTCGGTCCTGGCAGAGTCGAGGGACTTCCTCTACGCGCTACTGATACCGGTGGTCGTCGGGTTGTGCGCGGCCTCTCCAATCATCCTGAGTATATGGGTCCCCGCGGGCTATCGACCCAGCGGGCTGCTGTTGATCGTGGCGATCGTGGCCGTCACCGCTTTTCCCTTCGCGGGGATGATGGCCGCGATGAGAGTGTTGCTGTTCTCCGGGAACACGCTCGCTGTGGGCGCGTCGACGGTCGCCGCGGGCCTCGCGAACATCGGATTGAACGTATACCTCGTTCCGAAACTGGGGATCGCCGGCGCAGGACTCGCAACCATGTGCAGCTACGGTCTGCTGTTCGTGCTACTCGCGATTCGTGCACGACTGAGCTTGCGGCTTCCGCGCCCGCGGGTTGCGCTCTTCGCCAGGATTCCGGCAGCGGCGGCGATCAGCCTTGCGTCCACGCAGCTGCCGGCCAGCTCGGCGGTCATGGCAGCCAGAGTGCTCGTCGCGGTCGGGTGCGGGGCTGCGTTCGCCGCGATGCTCATAAACGTGCTGGCACCGACACGTCACCCGCTCGCCGGCCGGATCGCGGCGGTCTTCCATTCTCCAAATCCCGCCCTGGAAAGCTCATGACTCGCGCACACACACAGATGACCAATGGCTATCTCCCGCTCGCAGCGTTCCGCCACCTCGAGCCAACCGCGATCGGTACCGTCGACCTCGGCTCGCCGCCGCGGTTCGCTTACACACCAGGGTTGCCCGCCACGGGCGTGCACCGCGACAGCCTCGCCCTCATCCGCATGCACGGTGAGCCACTCGGTGTAATCCACCTCGAAGGCGAGCCGTCAAGGCTGTCGAGCGAACAGCTCGCAGAGGCAGTCTGGGCTCAGACCCGGCCGGCGATCATCGAGCATGTCGCCCGCCATGGATGCGCCAGCGTCCTCGAAGGCGCCACATCCTTACTGGCTGGACTGCCCGCGGCGGACTTTGCGTGTACGGATTGCACCACGGTTTCTCCGACGGGCTCCGTCGCCGTGATCATCTCGACCACGGGTCGCGTCGACGTTCTGGAGCGCTGCCTGCGGTCACTTGCGCAGATCGACCGCGCGGACGTCGAGGTGATCGTGGTAGACAACCGTCCCGAAACTGGTGAGACGCGCGCTCTGGTGTCCACGATGGCGCTGAGCGACCCTCGCATCCGGTACGTCCCTGAGCCGAGGAAAGGCCTGTCGGTCGCCCGCAATCGCGGACTTGCCGAGGCCTCGGCCGCTGAGTTTGTGGCATTCACCGACGACGACGCCGTCGTTGATCCGGGCTGGCTCTTTTGGCTTCTGGCACCGTTCGCGGACACATCGGTGACCGCCACCACTGGGATGGTCCTGCCACTCGGACTCGAAACCGCCGCGCAAAAGCGGTTCGAGCAGTATGCGGGCTTCTCCAAGGGAACCGATCGACGCTGCTACGACCTGACCACTGCGCGCGCCGACGACCGGCTCCTATACCCCTACTGGGGCGGCATGTTTGGCTCCGGCAACAGCATGGCATTCAGACGCCACGATCTGCTCATGGCCGGTGGCTTCGATCCTACACTCGGCGCGGGAAGCCCGACCGGTGGCGGCGAGGACATCGCGGCGTTCAGTGACGCGATCCTGCGCGGCGGTCGACTCGTCTACGAGCCGCGGTCGCTCTGCTGGCACGAGCACCGTCGCGATGAGGACGCGCTCCGCAAACAGCTGTTCAATTACGGCGCCGGGTTTGCCGCCAGTCTGTGTAGGGCAGCCTTGCACGACCGACGTTTTCTGTGGTCGGCTGCGAACGCAATTCCGACCATCGTCAAGCTGCTCTACTCCCGGGCGCGGACCGGCTCGGAAGAAACCGAGGGGCAGCTGCCGACAGAGTTGCAAAGGCTCGAGTATTCGGGGATGCGTCGCGGCCCCGTGCTTTACGCGAAAAGCGTGCGACGAGCCTCTCTGATGGGACTGGGCGATCACCTCGGGCTCCAACGCAGGGACTCCCTTGCTCCCTCCAACGCGAGTTGAGGCGCCGCTATGGTGCCTGTAACGGCGTCGCGCGAGAGTGTGGAGACTCACTCGACGCATAATCCGGTAGGTATTCGGGCCTGCCTCGCAGCTGATATCGCTTTGGCGAGGCGCCAAAGAGAGGGTCGTTTGTTGCCCTACTTTTTCCCGAGCATCTTTGCTGTCGTCATGTATCGCGTGGCCCACGCACTCGGGCGACGCCGCGCCACTATACCGGCGCGCGCGGTGATGATCGTGGCGCAGCTGCTCACCGGTGCCGAAATCGATTGGCGTGCGCAGATCGGGCCAGGCTTGTTTCTCGAGCATCCCGTCGGCGTCGTGGTCGGTGATGGGGTGGTCGCCGGCAGCAACCTGGTGCTTGGCGCTGCGGCGTTGCTGGGCGCCAACAGCTTCTACCAATCGCGCACGCGCCCGAAAGTTGGGTTTCCGACCCTCGGCAACGACGTCTTCGTGTTCGCCAAGGCCTCCATCATTGGTCCCGTCGAGGTGGGCGATCGCGCAGTGATCGGGGCTCATGCGCTCGTGCTCGCGAACGTTCCCGCCGACGCTGTGGCTCGCGGTGTGCCGGCGAAGAGCTACGTCGACGGACAGCAGTTGTCTAAGGGCTTGACGTAGGCGAGCTGCCTTCGTTACCGGCGTTTGGCAGCCGTCCGTGACCACCCATCAGTGGTGCTGCCAAACGCGTACGTAGTCGACCGACATTGTCGACGGCACCCGCACCGTGCCCCGCCTGTTCGTCAGAGCGTAATCCAGGATAAGGTACATCGGAGCACTTGTCACGTTTGCGGTCACGCGCCCAACGTTGACGCCGTCGTAGTAATACGTGATCGCGCCAGGCTCCCAATCGGCAGCGAATGTGTGCCAACCAGAGTAGTTGCCGGCGGGACCTCGACCAACTTGCTGCGGGTGGGCGGCGGTTCCCCAGTGGAAGTGCCAAGAGACCGGACCGCCGAGGCCCTCCATGACGTCATTCTCGCCCGTGACTGGCCACTCCTGACCGTCCGCCCAGAACGCAGGCCAGTTGGCGATGCCGCCGGTTCCATTACCGGGCAAGTACATCCGCGCTTCCAAGAAGCCATAAGTGAACTGGAAGTGGCCGTCGGTGTTCAGCAGATCAGACGCATACTTGTAACCGGCGCAGTTCCGTTTGACGGCGGTTATCTTCAATGCGCCGCCACCCACGGCTGACTGCTTGGGATTGTAACAGTCGACTTCCAAGTTCGGGTTGACGGGAACCGTCGAGGTCGTGCTAGTGGCGCCGAACCAGTTGAGGTTCCAATGGGCCTTATTCACCGAGGAGCCATTGAACTCGTCATCGAACTTGAGTTTCCAATCGCCAGGATCGCCCAGCGGCTGAGGCGTGCTTGGCGGGCTAAGGTGAATGAGTAGCAACAACAAGGGCAGCACCGCAGACGCCAGCACCGTGATCCGCTTACGCATACTCAGTCCTTTGGCTCGGCCTCCATCTCGGCAGCTTGCGGGTGGCCTCGGCGGCCACGGTCGCGGCCCTCAGCACAGATCTCTCGGCGGCGGGCATTGACTTCGGAGTTGCTCTGCGCCGTGGCTGTAGAGACAGATCTCGACTCGGTTGCTTGTGCGTAGTCATACCGCGTGGCGGGGTGGCGTGTCAACCTAGGCTCGACTCGTGGGTAGGTCGCGAGGGGCCGGAGGTGTGGAAGCGTCCGCCTGGGCGAAAGAGCACGATTCGCGTTGTGGGCGATCGATCGTCCCCGCGCAGGAGGAGCACCGTGAAGGTGACGGGCGTTGGAGTGTGGGGGGCGTAGGTATTCGCGGGCGGCACGGGGGTGTACTCCGCGCGGGAGCGTCGTGGGTGGCGCTGGTCGCCGATCGCGCCGGCTGGAGGGCGGGGCTGTCGCGACGCGCCGGCGCGCATGCGCGAGGCACCGTGGGGTGGGCCGGGCCCGGTGTGCGTGCGATCCGGCGCTGATGCTCGCTGACGGGGCGCCGGTGGGCCTCGGACCTGGAGCTGACGGCCGAGCAGCTGCAGCGCGCTGCCCAGGCCACCGCCGCGCGGACCGCATGTCGCCGGCCCACCCACGCGATCAAACCCTTCCGGATCGCCGGGTCAGTGCGACTCGTATCGCTGTCTCGCAACACTTCAAGCCACTCCGCGCAAAGACCGAGCGACCCAGAGAGTGGGCCGCCGGACGGGTGCGACCATGTCGGCGTGCGTGAAGTAGCGCTGACGAGGTGGTCTCTTGAGATGCTTGCGCCGACGGAACTACGGGCGGCGTCGCCTCCGCGACGGTCGCTCCAGATCTGGCGCGCGGAGATTCCGAGTCCCGAGTTCAGCCGGTTTCTGTACACGGCTGTTGGCGCACGTTGGTACTGGCTGGCGCGGTTGGGTTGGAGCTATGCCGAGTGGGAAGGCCATCTCGATCGACCGGAGGTTGAGACGTGGGTCGCGTACATGCGCGGGACGCCTGCCGGCTATTTCGAGCTTGAGGGCCACGTTGACGGAACGGTCGAGATTACGCAGATCGGGCTGCTCCCGGCTTTCATCGGGCAGGGATTCGGTGCGCATCTGCTGACAGTTGCTGTCGAGCGGGCGTGGACGATCGGCGCGAGCCGCGTTGTGGTCCACACGTTCTCGCTCGACCATCCGAACGCACTCGCGAATTATCGAGCGAGGGGATTTCGCGTGTTCGAGGAACTTACTGGCCGTGCCAGCGTGCCCGAGGAGCCGCCTGGACCCTGGCCTCGCGGTCACTGACGAACGCTGGGCAGCAGTCCGATTCAATGAGTCGGCGGCTTAGTCGGGTAGCCGGTCTCCGAAGTGGATCTTCCACGCCCGCAGCGCTTTTCGTCCATCCCCGGGATCCGCGTCCACGAGTCGTCAGAGCAGCAGTGGCTCCAGGCCGGCCGTGGATAAGCTGACTGCGCCCGCTGGGTCGACTGCGAGCGCGACCCCAGCGAACTCTTCCCCGCTGCGCTTGGCGTGCCGCCGCGCCTCGGCGAGGAAGCGGTCCAGCTTGACGAGGTGGTGCGATCGGAGCGCAAAGCGCGCCACCAATACGTGGTGGTCGGCCCGGCGTAGAACTGCTACCCCCATGTTCAGCCTCCGTGTTGGTGTTCCCGACCGCGTTCGGGCGCAATGCGTCCGGCGAGCGCGGCGGCTTGTGGTCGCGCCCATTGCGCCCCCAGTCGAGGCTCACGCTGCGAGCTGCGCCGCGATGGCGTTGCTATCGAGCCATGCGTTCTCACGCGGGATGCATCCGTCCTTATATTTCCCAGACGTGGAGCATGCGGAACGAGATTCGCTTGCCGTTTCCCGGGAGGCGGAGAAACTCGCCGGGCACCGTGCCGGTCCACTGGTCTTCGGTCACGCAGAAGTCATCGCCGTACCGTGGTGATGCGGCGTCGACCGATGCGGAGGACCGCGCGGCGCTGGTCCATAACGCGCTGTATGACCATCTGCGCGACCACGAGATTCAGTTCCGCTGGTTCCTGCGCAACTCGCTGCTGCGCTCGCTCGATCACAATCGGTAGCGTTCGCGCACGCCCGCCGGCATGCGCGAACGAGCGCCTTGGCGATGTTCGTCGAAGACATTCCGCCCAGCCGTGGATTCGGATGCCATCGAGTCTCCTCGGTTGGTTCAGTTGGTCCCCGAACTCGGGCGCGGTCAGGCTGGGGTTTCTGTGGCTGCCGGCCGGGCGCGGTCAGGCTGGGGTGTCTGTGGCTGCCGGCCCGGTCTGCGTCGATCCCGCCAGGGCCCGGCTTTTGATCTGCTCAAACTCGGCCTGGCTGATCGCGCCGCTGTCCAGCAGCGCCTTGGCGCGCTCGATCTCCGCCGCCGGCCCGCCGGTGCCGGCCGCCTGGCGGACGTAGGCGTCGACCTGCGCCTGCGCCGCCCGCTCGCGGTCGGCCTGACGCTCGGCCATCCCATTGTGGTTGGCGATCAGATAGATCAGCACCCCGATCCATTCGAGCACGACCACCACGACCACCCAGGCCGCCTTGCCCCAGCCCGAGAGATCGCGCCGGCGGAAAATGTCGATCAGGATTGTGACGGCGATCCAGATGTAGATCACCCACGCGAACACGATCAGGATGGTCAGGAACACGTCCAGGAACGGATAGCCGGTACTCACGGCGTCGAGCGGCATGGGAACACCTCCAAACGGTTTGCCGTCAAGCCTACGCGGCGCTGGCGTGCCGCGCGAAATTGGGGTGCAGGCTCCCCCCGGAAGCCCACCCAGGACGCTGTAAAACGCGCGCCCGGCTTCCCGAAGGCGCCCAACCTGCGGGACTTTGGCCACCGCTGATCGCAGCCGTCGCGTCGACGGTCCAGCGCCGACCCCCCTGCGTTTTG
>JAFAXX010000115.1 GCA_019240655.1 Solirubrobacterales bacterium | reverse complement strand
AGCAAGCCGATCAGCGTCCCGGGGCCGCAGCCCACGTCGAGGTGCCGCGGGCGGCCCTCCATCTCCTCGATCACGCGCCCGAACTTCAGGTGGTGCCACTTGCTCTGGATACCTCGACGGCGGCCGTAGACGGCGTCGTAGTAGCCGCAGGGGATCGACTCGTAGTCGAACCGGCCATCGCGGCCAGGGTCAGTCGCCGTCGGAATCACGTGTCCGCGCGCAGGGGTGGACGAAGCGTGCGCCGATTCGCGGTCGCCATCGGCGCGGGCGCGAGCGTCTTTGGGATCGTGGTGCCCTTCGGGGCGAAGATAGCGTCGAAGTTGCGTGTGAACTTCTTATCACGCTCGGCGGTCGACAACGTTTGTCCCCCGCTGGCGGCCGCACCCGTCGTCGCCGGCGGGTCGCAACCAGCGTGAATGCCGCCGCCGCTCCCGATCCGCGCCCAGCCGCTGGTCGACGCGCTGCTGGAGCGCGCGACCGTCGCCACTGCACCGACGGCGTCACAGCCGGCTCTCCCGGCCTCGCCGCCGCTTGCCCGCCGGTCGCGGCGAGGGCATCACCCGGGTTACGCGACGTCGACCGCGACAGGCGCATACGACGGTCGGGACCGTGGAACCGTCAATCGACGGACAGCCTCGAGATCGGTCTCGGGGGGTGACAGTCGCCGACCTCGTCGATGTCAAGGTCACCCGCGAAATACACGCGCCAGTGGTCACCTCTCATGAATTCCACCAGGACGTGCTGTGGATTCGAGGCGCACTACAAGTGCGCAAGAATGGCGTACAGGAATTTGACAACGCGTTCGCCGCCCGCGCCGCGCCCGCGGTCCGCGCCCGTGCTGGGCACGCAAATTCGTCCGCGAACCGACTCCCTAGCCCTCGCGCACGGCGATGGTCACGCGGCTGACCGCACACCGGCGGCCGGCGTCGTCGAGGTGGTCGACGTCCCATACCCAGGTCGTCCGACCGCGGTGCCGGCGTGTAGCCACCGAGGTGATGTGGCCCGCCGCCAGCGGGCGCAGGAAGCTCGTCTGGTTGGACAGACCCACCGCGACCTGGTTCGCGGGGATCACGGCATCGGCGGTGCCCCGCGAGGCCAGGCTCTCGGCGATCGCGGCGTACACGCCGCCGTGGATCCGGCCGGTCGGCTGCAGAAGCTCCTCCCGCACCGGCACGCGAGCGCGGACGGTCTCGGCGGACAGCTCGGTGAACTCGAGGCCGAGTAGCCCCTCGAAGCGTTGGTCGGAGGCCAGAGGCGGCTCGACGTCGTGCAGTTCCATCGCCGCAGCACCATAGTGGTTCCTCTACGCTGGGTCGGGCCATGCCGTCCGTCGACAGCCTGCCGGCCGACCAGCGCGCCGTCCTCGAGCTGGTACTCCGGCAGGGTCGCGGCTACGACGAGATCGCCCGGCTGCTCGCGGTCGACCGGGCCGGCGTCCGCCGGCGAGCGCTCGCCGCCCTCGATGCGATCGGCCCGCGGACCGAGGTTCCGCCCGAGAGCCGAGGGCTGATCGCCGACTACCTGCTCGGTCAGCTCCCTCCGCGGGTCAGCGACACCGTCCGCGAGCGCCTCGGCCGCTCGCCGAGCGAGTTTGCGTGGACGCACGCGCTCGCGTCCGAGCTCGCTCAGATCTCCCGCGATCCCCTCCCCGAGATCCCGGTCGCTCCCGACGGCCAACCTACCGCTCTTGGCGATCCGGAACCGCCCCGCGGGCGACCTCGGCGCAGCTCCCGGCGCGGCGGCGCGGTCGTCCTCACCCTGGCCGGCGCGGCAATCGCCGCCGCCGTGGTGGTAGGGGTCGTGCTTGCGCTGGGGGGTGGCGGCAGCGCCGGCAACCACGCGTCGACCGCCGCCGCCCAGCTGAGCTCCAGCACGACCTCCACCTCGGCCGCCGCGCAAGCGCGCGTGGTCGCCCAGATCACCCTCCAGCCGACCGCCGCCGCCACGAAGGCGCAGGGCGTCGCGCAGGTCGTCCGCGTGGGCGAGAACCAGGGAATCGTCCTCGTCGCCAGGGGCATGCCCGCCAACACCAAGCGCGACTTCTACGCGGTGTGGCTGTTCAACTCGATCACCGACGAGCGCCTGATCGGGTTCGTCAGCCCCGGTGTCGGCGCCAACGGCCAGATGGAGACGACCGGCGCCCTGCCCGCCAACGTCGCCCATTACCGCAGCGTGCTCATCTCGCTCGAGACGCACACGCAGCCCAAGGCCCCCACTCGCGTCGTCCTCCACGGCGCTCTCTCGCTGCCGTAGCGCCGAACCGCTCAGCCGAGGATCCGCTCGAGCCCGTCGAGCGCCTCGTCGAGCTTCTCAGCCGCGGCGCGGCGCATCAGGAAGCCGCCGGTCCGCGAGTAGCCCCGCAGCTTCTGGCGCTGGCCGATCGTCACCTCGGTGCCGCCGGCGGCCGGCTCGAGCACGATTTCGGTGATCGACTCACGGAGCACCCGCTCGAACGGCGTGCCGGCGATCTCCTGCTCCCAGCAGCGCCGCCACGGCGGATCGGAGGCGAGCAGGCGGAAGTCGGCGCGGACCGGACGTCCGTGCTTGGTGATGAACACCTGGGTGAAGCGATCGCTCGACACGCCCTCCATGCGGGCGACTCCAGGCCACCAGCGCGGCATGTGGTGGGGATCCTCGATCAGCCGCCATACCTCCTCGGGCGGAGTGGCGAGCGTCCGCCGGCGCTGCGCGGCGGCCACAGCTCAGCTCTCGTACCCGATCAGCGCGTGGACGTCGTAGGGCGCCAGCCGGGCCCGGCCGCCCAGAAAGCCGAGCTCGATCAGGAACGCGGCGCCGACCACCTCTGCCCCCAGGCTTTCGACGAGATCGCACAGGGCGCGGGCGGTGCCGCCCGTGGCCAGCAGGTCGTCGTGTACGAGCACGCGCGCCCCGCCGGCCAGCGCGTCGGCGTGCACCTCGAGCACGTTGATCCCGTACTCGAGCGTGTACTCGGCGGTGATCGTCGCGTGCGGCAGCTTCCCCGGCTTGCGAGCCGGCACGAAGCCCGCCCCGAGCTGGCGCGCGAGCGCGCCGCCGAGCACGAAGCCGCGCGCCTCGGCCGCGACCACGAAGTCGACCGCCCGCGGCTCGGCGTAGGCGACGAGACCGGTGACCGCGGCGTCGAGAGCGACCGGGTCGAGCAGCAGCGGCGTGATGTCCTTGAAGACGATCCCCGCCCGCGGGAAGTCGGGGATGTCTCGCACGAACGTGCGCAGGTCCAGGGAGCTCACCGCTCCTAGGTGGCGATCTTGCGGAGGTCGCGGATCAACAGCAGGTGCTTCAAGTACGTGGTGACCGAGGCGAGGTTCTCGAGCGCCTCGATCGCCTCGCGGCGCCGCTCGGGATTGCGCGACCGCAGGGCGGGCGCGAGGATGCTCTGCAGCAGTTGCGCCTCACGATCGGCCGAGCTGCGGAACACGCGGAGGTTGCGTCCGCCGACGCCGTAGCGCGCCAGCTCCGAGACCGCCCGCACGATCTCCCGCTCGGTCTCGTCGTAGCAGCGCGAGCCGCCGCGCAACTCCCCCTTGACCACTCCGAAGTCGACCAGTTCGCGCACCAGCGTCGGATTGGCTCCGGTCTCCTCCACGACCTCCTCGAGCGAGTACAGCGCGCCTGGTTCGCGCGCGGTGACGGTGGCGCGCCGCAGCGGCCGTCCGTCGCTCCCCGCCGGCGCCACCTCGCGCTCGGCGCGGCCGCCGGCGAGTTCCTGGCGAATTACCCGCAGCGGCAGGAACTCGTCGCGCTGGAGGCGGAGAATGGTCCGCAGCCGCTGAATGTCCGACTGCGTGTACAGGCGATAGCCGCCCTGGGTGCGCCGCGGCGCGAGCAGCTTCTGGTCCTCGAGGTAGCGGATCTTCGAAATCGAGATGTCCGGGAACTCTTGGCGTAGCGCCTTGCAGACGGTCCCGATCGTCGCCGCCTTCTGCCCTCGGGGCTCGCCCGGCTCGGCGGGTGGCTCGGGCAGCGCCAGATCGGCGTCTCGGGTGTCGGGCGTGGCCATCAGCGGCTCAGGAA
The DNA here is from genome assembly GCA_019240655.1 of Solirubrobacterales bacterium. GTDB lineage: Bacteria > Actinomycetota > Thermoleophilia > Solirubrobacterales > Solirubrobacteraceae > Palsa-465. The sequence goes on along the minus strand of JAFAXX010000115.1, from coordinate 11,573 downwards.
CGCGAGCTTGTACTTGCCGACCTGCAGCTCGTCCCCGTCGCTCAGCCGGTGCGACTCGATCCGGCTGCGATTCACGTACGTGCCGTTGAGCGAACCGCAGTCGTCCAGGTAGTAGTCGGCCCCGCGGCGAACGATCACCGCGTGATCGCGGGAGACGGTGATGTCGTCGAGGAAGATGTCACTGTCCGGGCGGCGCCCCACGGTCAGGCGGTCGCCGTCCAGGCGGAATGTCTCACCGGCGCGGCCGCCGCCGGCGCGAATGACCAGGGCGGCGCCGCGCTCTACCACTTCCTGGAGCTGCATCTCCTCGAGATCGCCGGTCTCGCCGACCTTGTAGGAGGCGGTGGTGGCCCCGCTCGCGGCATCGGACTGCGCCAGGAAGGCGCCGCAGCGCTGGCAGTAGTTGGCGCCGTCGGCGTTCGAAAAACCGCAGTCCTGGCAGTGCTGGGCCACTGCGACACGCTATTCGGGCTCGGCGACCGGGACACGCCCGGCGAGGATGTCGGTGAGCTGCTGCACGTCGGCGCCCGAGATGACGAGCTCGCCACTCTCGTCCTTCTTGCGCAACCGGTTGACCAGCTCGGCGCGCAGGATGTCGATCTGGCCATGCAGGATCCGCCGCCGGTAGGAGATCTCCATCTCCTGCTCGGTCAGGCGTTTGATCAGTTCCTTGAGCTCCTGATCGGTCAGCGAGCCGAGATCGGGAAAGGTGTCCATCGGCCGATCCTCTCATCCCTGGTCAGTGGGGCGAAAGGCCAGTATACCTCGCAATTTCCAAAGGGTCAATCTCAGCTTGAGCCTTCGTCGTGGCGAAGCGCCCGGCGGCCATCACGGAGATACAGCACCGTCGCGATCAGCGCTAGCGCCATCCCGACGTAGAGCAGCGCGAGCGCGAGCCAGTGGACGCCCGCCATGGCGAAGAACGGGGCTCCCATGGCCGGCGCCACCCCAACGCGGCCCGGCCAGTTGATCCGCAACTCGACGCCGCGGCCGAGGGCGTAGCGGCTCAGCGCGAGCACGAACAGCTCTCGCGCCACCACCAGCGCGATCGCCCAACGCGGCAGGAGCTCGAACTTCCAGCACACGACCATGCCCGAGACCACCAGAAGGCGGTCGACGACCGGGTCGAGTAACGCCCCCAGGCGGCTGTACTGGCCGGTCAGCCGCGCGGCGAACCCGTCCAGGTAATCGCTCCAGCCGATCGCCGCGAACAGCACCACGGCGAGCGCGTCTTCGCCGTCCCGACTCGAGAGCGCCACGGCGAGGAACACGGGGATTGCGGCCAGGCGCGCGTAGCCGATCGCGTTGGGGATCGTCCACGGGCGCCATGGGCGGTCGGAGCGCGTCGCCTCCGGCGGCGGGCCGGAGCGGTCGAGCCCGAACAGGCGCCGCTTGTTCACGGCAGCGTGCGCCAGAGCTCCGCGACGGCCTCCGCGGTACCTTGCAGCGGCAGCGTCCGCGACTCCCGGCCGCGGCGCACCTGCACCTCGATCTCGCCGGCGCCGATCGTCCGGCGCCCCACGGTGAGCCGCAGCGGACAGCCGAGGAGCTCGGCGTCCGCGAACTTCTCCCCCGGCCCGGCGTCGCGGTCGTCGTAGAGAATTTCGAGCCCCGTCTCCCGCAGCTCGGCGTACAGGCGCTCGGCCAGCGCCCGCTCATCGCTCCCGGGCCGGCCGAGCCCGACCAGCTCTACGTCGAACGGGGCGATAACCCGCGGCCACGAGATGCCCTGCTCGTCGGCGTACTGCTCGACCGCCGCCGCCGCCGCCCGGGCCGGTCCGAACCCGTAGCACCCCATCCAGATGAGCTGCTCGCGCCCGGACTCGTCCAGGTACCTCGCCGCGAGCGGCTCGGAGTAGCGGGTGCCGAGCTTGAAGATGTTTCCAACCTCGATCGCGGGCTCGATCCGGATCGTCCCGCCGGCGACCGTGTCGCCGGCGACGACGCTGCGCACGTCAACCGTCTCGTAGGCGAAGTCGCGGCCGGGCTCGACGCCGCGCAGGTGCTCGTCGGGAGCGTTCGCGCCGGTCACGTAGGGCCCGGGCATGACCGCACGGTCGAGCAGGATCGGCATCTCGGCGCCGACCGGCCCGATGAACCCGGGCGGCCCGAGGCGCTCGGCCACCTCGTCGGGATGCGCGGGCCGAAAGTCGGCCCGGAGCGCCGAGCGGAGCTTGACCTCGTTGACGCGGTGGTCCCCGCGCAACATCACCAGCGACATCCGGTCGCCGTCGACGATCACCGGGAACGCCTTGAGCAACGCGCCGGCGGGCACGGACAGGGCCGTGGCCACCGCCTCGATCGTGGTCATTCCCGGCGTCGGCACCGGCTCCGGCGCGTCGAGTCGGTGCGGCAGCTGCACCGGTTGCGCGTCGGCGGTCGCGACCTCGACGTTGGCGGCGTAGCCGGGAGCGATCGCCACCTCGTTCTCACCCGCGGCGCACGGTGCCATGTACTCGTGGGCGCCGAGCCCACCCATCATCCCCACGTCGGACTCGACGCGATACCACTCCAGGCCGCAGCGGTCGAGCATCCGGTCGTAGGCGATCACGTGCTTCTGGTAGGCGACGTCGAGCGAGTCGGCATCGCGGTCGAACGTGTAGGAGTCCTTCATGACGAACTCGCGCGTGCGCAGCACCCCGGCGCGCGGTCGCGGCTCGTCGCGCTCCTTGACCTGGAAGTGGTAGAGGATCAGCGGCAGGTCCCGGTAGGAGCGCACCGCCGCGGCCACATGGCCGGTGACGATCTCCTCGTGGGTCATCGCCAGCACCATGTCGGCGCCGCGACGGTCCTTCAGCTTGAACAGCTCGTCAATCCCGTAGCGGCCCGAGCGCCGCCACGGCTCGGCGGGGTGAAGCACCGGCATCAGCATCTCCTGCCCGCCGATAGCGTTCATCTCCTCGCGGACGATCTCGACGATCCGCTGGTGCACCCGCCAGCCGGCCGGCAGCCAGCTCCACAGGCCCGAGCCGACCTGGCGGATCAGCCCGGCCCGAACCATCAGCTTGTGCGAGAGGGCCTCGGCGTCGGCCGGCGGCTCGCGCTCGGTGGGGAGGAAGTAGCCGGAGAGGCGGGTCACGTGCCGGCGAAGCGTACCCGGCTGCCCGGGCTCGGACTGGCCGGCCTCGTGGCACGGCCCAGCTCGGCGTCGTCCTCGCCCCAAACGGGCCGGCCACGAGTCGTCCGGCCGACCGCCGCGCGAAGCCCGGCCCATCCCGCCTGCCCGCTCGTGATAGAAGAACGAGGAACCCGACCCAAGGAGACTGCCATGCCGTTTGAGGTTCCGCCCCTGCCCTACGACTACGGCGCGCTCGAGCCGACGATCGACGAGGAGACGATGCACCTGCATCACGACAAGCACCATCAGGCTTACGTGACGCAGGCCAACAACGCGCTCGAGGGCACCGAATGGGCGGATAAGCCGGTCGAGGAGGTCCTGCAGAACCTCTCTTCGCTGCCCAGCGACAAGCAGACGGTGGTCCGCAACAACGCCGGCGGCCACTACAACCACTCGCTGTTCTGGGAGTGGATGGGGCCGAACGCCGGAGGCCAGCCCAACGGCCGCCTGGCCGACGCGATCAACTCGGCGTTCGGGTCCTTCGACGATTTCAAGGCGCAGTTCAAGGACGCCGGCGTCAAGCGCTTCGGGTCCGGCTGGGCGTGGCTCGTGCACAGCGGCTCAGGCCTCTCGATCGTCTCCACCGCCAACCAGGACAACCCGATCAGCGACGGCCAGACGCCGCTGCTCGGCGTCGACGTGTGGGAGCACGCCTACTACCTGAAGTACCAGAACCGCCGGCCGGACTACCTCGACGCGTGGTGGAACGTGGTCAACTGGTCGAAGGTGGCCGAGGGCTTCTCGCGGGTCTCGGGGTAGTTGGGGCCGCGCGCCCGCGGCGCGCGTCGTCCGTGGGGCCGTTGCGCCGGGCATCCCTGCCCGGCGCCGCGCCCTCAGGCGCGGTTGAAGCGCCGGCCGGCCACCGGCGAGGCTTCCTCGTCGATCGCGGCCGCGGCGGCCTCCATGGCGGCCAGCCGCTCGGGGGTCATAGCGGTGGCGTCCTCATTCTCCGCCAGCCAGTCACGCGCCTCGGCGGCGCTCGCCTCGTCCCGGACGACTCGCTTGCCGGCGGCGTACCAGCGGTCGATCTCAGCGAACAGCTCGTCGACCAGGCGCTCGGTCGGCACCTTCTTGAGCGGTTCGCCGCGCGAGTAGATCATCCCCATGTCCTTCGCGCCGGTGATCCCGAACTCGGCGTGGCGAGCCTCGCCGATGCCGTTGACAGCGCAGCCGAGCACCGAGACCTCGATCGGGTCCTCGTAGGCGGCGAGCCGCCGCTCGACCTCGGCCACCACCATGTCCATGTCGAACTGCAGCCGCCCGCAGGTCGGGCAGGCGATCAGCACCGGCCCGCGCGCACGCAGCTTCAGCGCCTTGAGGATCTCCCACGCCACCTTGACCTCCTCCTCGGCGTGGAAGGTGGACAGCGAGATCCGGATCGTGTCGCCGATCCCATCGGCCAGCAGCGTGCCGAGACCGACGGCGGACTTGAGCGAGCCCGACCACTTCGTCCCCGCCTCGGTCACCCCCAGATGCAGCGGATACGGGATCCGCTCGGCCAGCAGGCGGTTGGAGGCGATCGTGTTCGGCACGCTGGTCGACTTCATCGAAACCTTGAAGTTGGTGAAGTCGAGGCGTTCCATCAGCTCGACGAACTCGACCGCGGCGGTGACCAGCGCCTCGACGGGGTTCTCGAACTCGAGCTCGCGCAGGTGTGCCGGCAACGACCCCGAGTTCACCCCGATCCGCAGCGGCGTGCCGAGCTCGTTGGCGCGCTTGGCCACCAGCGCCACCTTGTCGGGACCGCCGATATTGCCGGGGTTCAGCCGCACGCAGTGGGCCCCGACGTCGAGCGCCTTGAGCGCCAAGGTGTAGTTGAAGTGGATGTCGGCGATCACCGGGATCGGCGACTCGCGGACGATCGTCTTCAGCGCCTCGACGTCCTTCTCGCGCGGGACCGCGCAGCGGACGATGTCCGCGCCGGCGTCGGCGACGCGGCGAATCTGCTCCATCGTCGCCCGCACGTCGGCGGTCTCGGTCTTGGTCATCGTCTGGACGGCGACCGGGGCGCCGCCGCCGATCGGCACGCCGCCCACCTGGATCTGGCGTTGCGAAGCCATTGCCAGTCAGTGTAGAAGCCGCAACTCGGGCGCCTCTGAGCGGTTGCTTGGTTCATGCTCAGACTCCGTCGCCTGCTCCCGGCCGCCGTGCTGCTGGCGGCCGCCGCCTTCCCCACCGGGGCCGCCGCCTCGGCCAACCAGCAGACGATCATTCAGGACGATCCCCAGCTGAAGGCCAACCCCGTCGCCACTCTCGCCACCTTCCGTGAGCTCGGCGTCGACCGCGTGCGGGTAACCCTCAACTGGAGCACGATCGCACCCAACGCGACGTCTCGGACGATGCCGGCGCACTTCAACGCGAGCGACCCGGCCGCCTATCCGGCGGGCAACTGGGCGCCCTACGACAAGATCGTGCGTTACGCGACCGCCGAGGGGCTGGGGCTCAACTTCATGATTGCCGGCCCGGCGCCCCGGTGGGCGGAAGGCGCCGGCGAGCCGGCCGGCGGTCCGTTCGGCGTGTGGAAGCCGTCGGTGAGCCAGTTCGGCGCCTTCGTGGCCGCGGTCGGCCGGCGCTACAGCGGCGGCTACCGGCCGTCGCGGGGCGCCGCGGCGCTGCCGCGAGTGAGCTTCTGGTCGATCTGGAACGAGCCGAACTACGGCCAGGACCTGGCTCCCCAGGCAATCAGCCACGACTCGGTCCCGGTCAGTGCCGGCCAGTACCGCGGCCTGGTCGCCGCCGCCTGGGGCTCGCTGGCGGCCACCGGGCACACCATGCGGCACGACACCATCCTGATCGGAGAGACCGCCCCGCGCGGCTTCCTCCATCCGATCGGCAACTTCGGCGGCATGAAGCCGCTTCCGTTCCTGCTCGCGCTGTACTGCGTCAACTCGGGCTACCACCAGCTGCGCGGCTCGGCCGCCGCGGCGATCGGGTGCCCGACCACCGCCGCCGGCTCGCGGCGCTTCCGCGCCCACAACCCGGCGCTCTTCCAGGCCAGCGGGTTCGCCGATCACCCGTACGCGTCGCAGAGCAATCCCCAGGCGCCGACCGTGCCGACGAGCAACACCCCTGGGCTGCGAGCCGACCACCAGTACGCCGACCTGCCCGAACTCGGCTACCTGGAGGGCCTGCTCGACCGCGTCAACCGGGTATACGGGTCCGCCAGCCGCTTCGCGATCTGGGACACCGAGTACGGCTACCGCACGAGGCCGCCCGACAGGTACGGCGTCAGCCAGGCGACTGCCGCCTACTACGAGAACTGGGCCGAGTACCTGAGCTGGAAGCAGTCACGGGTGGCCAGCTTCACGCAGTACCAGCTTGTCGATAGTTCGAACGGCTCGTTCGCGAGCGGTCTCGAGCTCCCGGGCGGCGCCCACAAGGCGACCTTCGACGCCTTCCGGATGCCGCTCTACATGCCGTTCACGAGCGAGCGGCGCGGGACCCGGCTCGAGGTCTGGGGCGACGTCCGGCCGGCTTATACCGCCTCCGGGCGCCAGCAGGTCCAGGTCCAGTTCCAACGCGGCTCACGGGGCGCGTTCGCCACGGTCCAGACGGTCCGCCTGAGCAACGCCCGCGGCTACTTCGACACACGGGTGGGCTTCGCGGCCACCGGCTCGGTCCGGCTGATGTGGACCGATCCGACCCGGCAGCGCATCTACAGCCGCACCCAGCAGATCACCGTCCGCTAAGACGCGCCTTCGCCACCTCCGCCGGCGCTCGCGCGCCGGCGGAGGGCGATCGCGCCGAAGGTGACCGCAGCGAGAACCAGCACCACCAGCACGACGATCACCGGCGTGGGCAGGAACGAGCCACCGGAGCTCGAGCTCGTGTCGCTCCCGGCGCTCGACTGCGACTTTCCGAGCTGGGCCAGCAGCTGGCGCTGGAGCACGTCGTAGCAGTTGGTGTATTCCTTGATGTCGGCGGGCATCGTGCTGAGCCCGTGCCGGAGCTCGGCATCGGTGTACGTGCGCGTGAGCATGCCGTGCGCGTTGCAGTCAGACACCGGGTTGGGTGTCCCGGCGGCGCCGGCGACGGATGAGCAACCGAGCGCCGCGAGCAGCACCGCCAGCACGATCAACGTGGAGAAGCGCGTCATCGTGGCGGGAAAGCTTATGGCAGGGATGTGTGCGCGGGATTACGATGCGCCCCGCTGCACGAGCACAGCGGCGCCGGGCGGCGCCGGGCCGAGCAGCGCGGGGGCGCGCGAGGCAATCGCCGCCGGCGTCAGCGTCCACCGCGGCCTGACGCGGAAGCGAACGACCAGGTTGCCGTCCACCACCCGACTGGTGATCAGGGCGGCGCGGCTCGAAGACACGGCCTGCTGCCAGGGGCTGCCGATCACGTCAACCTCCGAGACGCTCACCGCCGAGCTCGGCGTGTTCCAGTCCACCCGTGGCAGGTACACCGCCAGCGGGTCGGTCCCAAGGCCATCGTCGACCACGATCGCCCGAGTCGCGCGCGCGCCGCCGAGCGCGGCGGCCACCCCGCGCCAATCGGTGCGCTGATAGCGCGGTTCGGTCTGGATCCGGATCTGTCCGTAGACGCAGCCGGCGAGCAGGACCACCGCCAGAGCGCCGCCGGCCAGGCGGGCCCGAGCGGGGCTGCAGGCTGCCCCAATCACCACGGCCAGCGGGATCCAGGCCGGGATCAGCGCCCGCGCGATGTAGTAGTCCTCGCCAAGCGCGGCCAGGACCAGCGGCACGAGCAGCACGAAGGCGGCCAGCGCGGCGGCGATCCCGGCGCCGCGGAGCTCCATTCCGTCGCTCATGCCGACGAGCAGCAGGATCACGAGCCCGGCGAGCACCGCCGCGCCGAGGAATCCGTAGTCGACGAACGGACCCTGATACAGCGTCCCCAGCGCGAAGCCGACCGGCACCTGCGCAGCGCGCATGCTCAGCGAAGTTGCCTTGATGAACCCGAGCAGCGAATGGGTGGCGTGGCCGAACAGGAGCGGCAGCAGTGCGAGCTGCACCGCCGCCACGACCGCGACCGCGATCACGCTCGCCCGGTTGCGGGCAACCCACAGAAGCCACAGCGCCTCCGGGGCGACCAGGAAGCCGGCAAACGAATGCGTGAGCAGGGCCAGGCCCGAGAACAGTGCCCACCACGCGATCGCTCGCGAGGAGCGGACTCGAAGCGCCCGCGCGAACCACAGGAGCGAGGCCCCCGAAAGCGCGGCCAGCAGCATGTACTCCCGGGCCTCCTGCGAATACCAGATCATGAACGGGCTCACCGCGGCCAGCGCCGCCGCGATCAGCCCGGCGCGGCGCGAGACGAGCTCGCGGCCGCACAGGTAGGTGATCGGGATTACCGCCACCCCCGCCGCGGCGGAAAACGAGCGCAGCCCACTCTCCGCGGTGCCGAACAGCTTCGTCCACAGCCACCCGAGGACGAAGAACAGCGGCGGGTTGGTCTCGTGCGCGGTCATGAAGTCGATCAGGCCTGCGAACGACAGCCGCATCTCGTGTGCCGCCTGAGCCTCGTCGAACCAGTAGCTCTGGCTCGCGATGGTGGCGAAGCGCAGCGCCGCGCCGATAACCACGAGGGCAATCAGAATCCAGATCTCGGACCGGGTGCTCGTGACCCTCGACGGCCGCTCGGTCCGCGCCACGCGAGCGCCGCCCGCGCGTGCGGAGATCAGCATGCGACCCGATTCTAGAACCGCCCGCCGTTGCCGAGGTCCGCACCGGCCGGTGGCGTGGCGGTCCGGGAGGTCATCGTTATTGTCCTCCGCCTGCCGCGCATCAACCGACAAGCACGGCGGTCACTGCTGCTCGCCATCGCGGCGCTGCTCCTGTGCGCCTGTGGCGCCGCGCCCAAGACCGCGGCGCCGGTCCGGCGGAGCGACATGGCGTCGATCTTCGAGGCCCCGGCCCAGCTGCTCGGCGACCCCGCGGGCACGCTGGCGCTCTTGCGCCGGCTCGGCGTCGACCGCGTCCGGGTGTTCGTCCCCTGGAACTCGCTCGCGCCGCAGCCGGACTCGCGCGTGCGGCCGAGCGGCTTCGACGCCGCCTCGCCGGCGGCGTATCCGCCCGCCGGATGGGCGGCCTACGACGCGATCATCCGCGCCGCCGCCGCCCGGGGCGTCGGGGTAATCCTCACGCTCGAAGGCGGCGCGCCGCTGTGGGCCGCCGGCCGGGACGTTCCCGGCAAAGCGTCGAGCTCCTACCAGGCGGTGTGGAAGCCCTCCGCGTCCGAATACGGCGAGTTCGTCCATGCCGTGGCCGTCCGCTACAGCGGCGGCTACCGGCCCGGACCCGGTGCGGCGCCCCTGCCTCGGGTCGACTTCTGGTCGGTCTGGAACGAGCCGAACTACGGACCGCAGTTGGCCCCGCAGGCGATCGACTACTCAACGGTGGAGGTCTCGCCGCGGCTGTACCGTGGCCTGCTCGACGCCGCCTGGAGCGCGCTGCAGGCCACCGGCCACGGTTCGGACCGGGTGCTGATCGGCGAGCTTGCGCCGCGCGGCATCACCACCGGGGACAATCCCGGGAACTTCTCGGGCATGGTCCCGCTGCGCTTCGTGCGGGCGCTCTACTGTGTCGATCCCTCGCTGCGAGAACTGCGGGGAAGCGCCGCCGCGGCGCGCGGCTGCCCCACCACCGCGGCCGCCGCGCGAGCCTTCCCGCAGGAGCATCCGGCGCTGTTCCAGGCGACCGGCTACGCCGTGCATCCGTATCCCCAGGGCGGCATCCCGCCCAACACGGTGACTCCCGACGAGCCTGATTACGCTGACCTGGCCGCGCTGCCGCGACTCGAGCGCCTGCTCGACCGCTTACAGTCGATCTACGGCTCGGCCAAGCGCTTCCCGCTCTACTCGACCGAGTTCGGCTACCAGACCAATCCGCCCGAGACGATCCCGCGGGCGATCGACCCGCGGATCGGCGCGGTGTACTCGAACTGGGCCGAATACCTGAGCTGGCGCGACCCGCGGATTGCCTCCTGGGACCAGTACCTCCTCACCGACCCCCCCGCCGGCAACTTCGCCACCGGCCTGTTGTTCGCCACCGGAGCGCCCAAAGCGCTCTACTACGCCTACCGGATGCCGATCTTCCTGCCCGTCAGCTCGGTGGCCAAGGGCCAGTCACTCGAGGTCTGGGGCGGCGTTCGCCCCGCCCGCTACGCCGCGGGCGAGAGCCACCGGGCCCAGCGGGTCAAGATCGAGCTCCGCCCGGCCGGCCAGCGCACGTTCACGACGCTGCGCGACCTCCTCCTGACCGACGCCCACGGCTACTTCGACACGCGCCTGGCCGTGCCGTCGACCGGCGAACTGCGGCTCGCCTGGACCTATCCGAACGGCGAGCAGATCTTCAGTCGGACCGTCGTCGTGACCGTGCGCTGAGTCACCGCCGGCCCGCACATCGATGACGACCTCTAACGTCAGGCGGCGCCGACCGCGACCGTGCAGTCAGCTTCGTCCTCACGTCCGAGGCCGCCGCAACTACGCCCGCGACCAGCTGTTTGCATTGGCGATGCCTCCGTCCTTCCGCGCGGTGACGGCCGCGGTCGTGTCCGTAGCCGGGTTCATGGCCGCGCTCATGCTCCCCATCCCTCCGCCCGCGGCAGCTTCCGGCGGGCAGGTGGCGATGTTCCAGGACGACCTGCGTCTGCTCGCCGATCCGCAGCGCACGCTCGAGACGTTGCGCGAGCTCGGGGTCGGGGTGGTGCGCGTCTCGGTGCGCTGGAACATGATCGCCCCGGCTCCGCGCTCCCGCCGCGCGCCCGCCAAGTTCAACGCCTCCAATCCGGCCGCGTATCCCGCCGCCGGCTGGGCGCCCTACGACGCCCTCGTCCGTGACGCGCAGGCCTACGGCATCGGGGTCGACCTGTCGCTCGGCGGCCCGTCTCCGCTCTGGGCAGACGGCCCCGGCACACCGGCCGGCGAGCAATGGTCATGGAAGCCATCGGCGGCGCAGTTCGGGAAGTTCGTCCAGGCGACCGGCACACGCTACAGCGGCCGTTACCACTCGCTCCCGCGGGTGCAGGAGTGGGAGATCTGGAACGAGCCAAATTTCGGCGAGGACCTGGCTCCCCAGGCCATCAACGGCTCCACGGTCTCGCTCGCGCCAACGATGTATCGGGGACTTGTCGACGCGGCGTGGGCGGCGCTCGGGTCCACGGGCCACGGAAGTGACACGGTCATCCTCGGCAACCTCGACGCCCGCGGACAAAGCGGCCGTCCCAGCCGGTTCGCGCCCCAAGGCCTGCCCGGCAACTACGGGGCGACCAAGCCGATGCAGTTCGTGCGCACGCTGTACTGCGTGGACAGCGCCTACCGGCAACTGCGCGGCGCCGCGGCCGCGGCGGTGGGGTGCCCGACGAGCGCGGCCGGCTCGCGTGGGTTCCGGGCGGCGCACCCCGGCCTGTTCGGGGCCACCGCGTTCGCCGATCACCCGTATCCGGTGAACCTGCCGCCGACCCGGGCCACCTCAGGCGACCCCGATTACGTGGAGTT
>JAFAXX010000086.1 GCA_019240655.1 Solirubrobacterales bacterium | reverse complement strand
GCGACCGCCGCACCGGCGGAGCGCGCCTCATCGGTCGTGACTGCGCCGCCCGCGGACGCCCCGCCTGCGCCCGCTCCCGCGCCGCCCGTCGGCTCGGCGCCGACCGCGGCTAGCAGTCCCGCCGCGGCGGCGGTGTCAACGCCGGCTCCGGCGGCGGTCTCGAGCGCCGCCCCGGCCGCCGCACCCAGCCCCGCCGCCGCACCCAGCCCCGCCGCCGCAACCAGCCTGGCCGACGCATCCAGCCCGGCCGCCGCACCCAGCCCGGGCGACGCATCGAGCCCGGCCTCGGTCGCCGCACCCAGCCCCGCCGAGGCATCCAGTCCGGCCCCGGCCCCGATACCGAGCCCGGCCCGGGCGTCGAGTCCCACCCCCGACCCGGCGCCCCTCCCCACCCAGGCCACAGCGCCCGGCCCCACCCAGGCTGCGCCTCCCGCTTCGGGCGCCCCGGTGCCGGCGCCGGAGACCGGTCCGGCCGGCGCCCCGGCGAGCGTACCCTCGGACCGGGCCGTGCCGGTGGCTGACTCTGAAAGCTCCGGGGCGGCAAGCAGCCGTGGCCGGGCAGGCGCCGACACCGGTGCGCCGCGGAGCCGCGGCACCGGCTCCGTCCCCGGCAGCGCACCTCAGGACGCCGGCAGCTTCACGACGGACAGCGCTCCGCACGCGGGAAATTGACGCTCATCACGGCCACGAGGCAACAACGTCCGAGAGCCCGCGGGCTCCCCGCTCTTGCAGCTTATGTTCGTACCCCAGGCGCTCGCGACGTTCCCGCGGCCACGATCAATGCGACCGCCATCTCCACGCCTCTCGACGACAGGCTTCACGAGCGACGAGCCCGGCAGGGCCTCTGCACGTCTTTTTGTCGTTGGCCGGCCCTCGGTCACGGCTCCAGAGCGTGTCGGTGCCGGGAGGGTGAGTTGCGCGCCTGCGGCGCCGAGGGACCTAACGCGGAGAGAGCCCGAAGTATGGGACGGCCCAGCCGACGATCTTCTGGAATGCCGGCGCGGCCACCGCCCCGCCGTAGATCGAGCCCTGCGGCTCATCGACCATCACCGCCACGAGCAGCTGTGGGTGGCTCGCCGGAACGAACCCGATGAACGAGGCGACGTATGCCGACTGTGAGTACTGGCCGTTGACGACGACGTTGGCCGTGCCGGTTTTGCCGGCGAGGTCGTAGCCCGGGATCGCCGCGCCCGACGCGGTTCCGCCGTCGGCCAGGACGCCGCGGAGCATGTTGCGGACCTCGGCGGCGGTGGTCGCGGAGATGACACGGCGGCCGGCAGGCGGGGGCGTCGGCTTCCCGCCGATGGCTTTGACGATGCGCGGCGGACGGAGAATCCCGCCGTTCGCGATGGCGGCGTAGGCGGTCGCCATCTGGACCGGCGTCACCGACTCGCCTTGGCCCATCGGCAGGTTGCCCATCGACGACCCCGAGTATTTCTGCCACGGCCGGACGATGCCGCTCTGCTCACCGGGAAGGTCGACTCCGGTCGGCGAGCCGAAGCCAAACTCGTGTACCCAGTGGTCGAACCGCTGGGGACCGAGTCGCATGCCGATCTCGTCGGCGCCGATGTTGCTCGAGACCTTGAGGATCTGCGCCACCGAAAGCGTCTCGTCGCCGTGAGCCTCGGCGTCATGGATCTCCCGGTCGGCGACCCGGAGCGCCGACGGCACCCCGATGGTGGTGTCCGGGTTGACGATCCCGTCCTGCAGCGCACCGGACACGGTGATGGCCTTGAAGGTGGACCCGGGCTCGTAGTCGAACGCGACGGCGCGGTCCTGGTTGGCGTATGAGGGCGCCGCGGAAGGGTGATTGGCGTCGACGCGCGGCCAGTTGGCGACCGCGAGCAGCTCGCCCGTGTTGGGGTTCAGCGCGATCGCCGTGGCACCCTTGGGCGAATACGTCGCGCCGACACCGGCCAGCACCTGTTCGACCTCATCCTGAAGGGCGGCGTCGATCGTCAGCTGAATCGTCGCGCCCGGCCTCGTCGCGCGTACCTGCTCGATCGAGATCGGCTGTCCGAGCGCGTCGCTGACCGTCCTGCGCACGCCGTCGCGCCCCCGCAGAAGGGCGTCGGACTTGAACTCCAACCCGCTGAGGCCGCGGTTTCCCCACCCGACCGCGCCCAGCACCTGCGATGCCGCCCAGGCGCGCGGATAGACTCGCTTGGTCTCCGGGATCAGCGTCACGCCGTCGAGTTTCAGCTTGGCGATGTCGTCAGCCTGACCGACCCCGAGCTCACGGGCGAGGTACACGAACCCGGTGTGCGGCCTCGTGACTTCGCCCAGCACCGTCGATGTCGGCTTGGCGAGCAGCGGCGCCAGCTTCCGGGCGGCTGCGAGCGGGTCCTTGATCAAGTACGGGTCGGCGGCAACGTCGTCAGCCGGCTCGCTGATCGCCAGCTCGACGCCGTTTCGGTCTGTGATCGTTCCGCGAGGTGCGGGAATCACCGTGTTCGTCACCTGCTGGGTGAGCGCGGCGCGACGAAGCGTGCTCGCGCGGACGGCGCCGAGATACGTGGCCCTCAGGACCGCCATGCCCAGGAGGGCGAGGAAGGCCAGGAAGAGGATTCCGATGCGTCGGTTGATCGTCGCCACGACGCGGCTATCCGCCGCTTGAGCTCGACGCCCCCGGGGCGCTCGCCGACGCCGGCGCGGTTACGCCTGATGACCCTGGGGGGGCCGCGGTGGCGCCGGTGGCGCCGGTCCCGGACATCGTCGTGCCTGTGGCGGGGCTCCCGGACGTCGTGACGCCGGTGGCGCCGGCGCCCGCACTGGCGGCACCCGTGCCCACCGCGGTGCCACCCGTGCCGGACTGCGTGGCGCCGGTACCCGACCCGCTGCCCAAGGCGGTGGCCGTCGACGCGCTCGCCGCGGCGAGCGATCCGGGGCTGGAGGCCGAGCTCGTGCTTGCGCCTGCCGGCGCATTCGCCGCGGCGATGCTCGCGGGCGTAACCACGCTGCCGTTGGTCGCCGGCGAGTTGAGGAAGGCGTTGGCATCGGGTGTGTGGACATTGCCAAGCGCTCTGCTCAGGCTGACGCGCTGGCCGGCCGGAAGGAAGCCGACGGAGGTCGGCGGCGTCATGACCATGCCGATCTGAGCGGCCATCCGCTCGATCCGTTGGTCGTCCGCCAGCGCGGCGACGCTGGCCTGGAGCTGCTCGTTGCGGACCTCGAGGTCGGAGGTGCGCTGGACCGAACGGCCGATGCTGGCGCCGAGTTTCAGGATTTCAACCTGCATGGCGACGATCCCCGCGAGCATCACGCCGAGCGCGAGGATCCACGCTCGGCCGCGGACGAGACGGTCGATGACCACGTGATCGGGAAGCGAGCGCAGGAATGCGCGCATGGCGGCGCCCAGGGACCGCCGTGCCGCGCTCGCGGGCGCGAGCCGGGAAGGCGGCCGCAGGCGCTGCGCGGTGGCGGCGCCGGCACCGCGCAGCGGTCCCGAGACCCGGCGCGCGCCCCGGGGCCCCGGCGGCCGCCGAAGCTTGCGCCGGTGGACGGCGGCTCCGCCGCGCTCGCCGTTCTGGGTCCCATCTGTCGCCGACGTGGTAGCCGTTGGTGTCACTCGTCCGCCTCCAGCTTGCGCGCGGCGCGCAGGTGCGCCGACTTCGATCTCGGGTTTGCCGCCGTCTCTCCGGGGGTGGGCGCCAGTGCGCGTCGCGTCAATAGCTCTGCCTCCGGGCTGTGCCCGCACGTACATATTGGGAGCTCGGGCGGACAGACACATCCGCGTGCGCGGTCGGCCAGGAAGCGCTTGACCCTCCGGTCCTCGAGCGAGTGAAAGGAGATCGCGGCGAAGCGCCCGTCAGCCTTCAGCACCTCCCAGGCCAAGGGCAGCGCGGTGTCCAGCTGTGCGAGCTCGTCGTTGACCGCGATCCGCAGGGCTTGGAAGGCACGGCGAGCCGGATGTCCGCCGGCGAAGTGAGCCGGCGCCGGCACCGCCGCCTTGATCACCTCAACCAGCTGATGGGTAGTGCTGACGCGCTCCCGCCGCCGCGCCCGCCCGAGCGCCCTGGCGATCTGGGAGGCGAAGCGCTCTTCGCCATAGTCGCGGAGGATGCGCGCAATCCGGCGCTCCTCCCACGTATTGACGATGTCGGCTGCGGTCAGCGCCTGCGCGGGATCCATCCGCATGTCGAGCGGTGCGTCGTAGGCGTAGGAGAACCCGCGCTCCCAGGCGTCGACCTGCATCGACGACATCCCGAGGTCGAGATAGAGCAGGTCAGCTTCGACGCCCTCGGCACGCAGCTGCTCGAGCGCGGTCACGAAGTCGGCGCGGATGAAGCGGGTCTGGCACGTGACCTCGGCGGCGAGCTCGGCGAAGCGCTCCTCGGCATGGGGATCGCGGTCGATTCCGATGAGTGTGCCGGTCGGGCCGATCCGGCCCGCGATCAACCGGGCGTGACCGCCACCTCCGAAGGTGCAGTCGACCGCGATCTCGCCCGGGCGCGGATCGAGGAGATCGATCAGCTCGCCGGCCAAGACCGGGACGTGACCATGGGTCATGTCAAGGAGTGTCGCCAAGGGTCGCTGCGATGTCGGGGATGCGAGTCAGGATGTCCGCCTGGTAGCTCTCATAGGCCGGGCGGTCCCACACCTCGATGCATTCGCCGGAGCCGGTCACGACGACGTCCTTGTCGAGCTGTGCGTAGCGCATCAACGGGGGCGGGATCATCAGTCGGTTGGCGGAGTCGAGCTCGGCGTCAAAGGACGAGTTGAAGAAGAAGCGCTTCAGCTCCCGGGCGCGCGGCGATGACGGATTCAGTCCAGCCAGGGTCTGCGCGGTGAACTCCTCGTAGCCCTCTGGTGTCCACACCGAGACGCTGCGCGGACTGCCCGGCGTCACCTCGTGGGAGGCCGCCAGCACGACGCCTCCCGCGAGCGCGGCCCGGAACTTCGCCGGCACCGTCAGTCGGTGCTTGGCGTCCAGCGCGTGTTCGAAGCTGCCGCGGAAAATCAAGGGTTCTCATTCGGAGAGCCGAATTCGGAACCTGGGTGGCTGGGTGGGAGGAGCCCTGCCACCCGGGTTCCGGTTTGCATGCCATGCGTCCCCCACTATAACCCACCATCTCCCACACTGCAACTCGCCGTTCACGCTGCCTCCCACATGAGCATCCCGCGGCGCCACGATGCGCCGCTTTCTCCCGCCGACGCGGCGATTCAGATCCGCTCTGGGGCCCACCTGAAGACGGCGCCGCTTGCAAGCGTGGCTGCAGCGCGACGACCCGGGTGTTCGCTTGCAATTTCCGGTCGGTTCCGTCCGGCCGGTGTGCTTTGGCTTGCCGGCCCGGTCGCGCAGCAGCCACGTGGAGCGACTCGGTCGCCCGCTCGGCTGGCTCAGCGCCTCGCGGTCGCCCCTAGCGGCGTCCGCACGCTCGTCGGGACGTCAAGCGGCCGTCCTGGGCCGCTCGCGGGACCGGCCGCGGGCAGCTCGAGCACCAGGTGAGCTCCCCGTTTGCTCGGGGCGGTCGTAAGCCGGCCGCCGTGTCGCTCGGCCACCGAGGCGGCGATGGCGAGGCCGCGCCCACGTCTTCCGCGGCCGTTTCGCGGCCGCTGGATCAGGACCGCCAGCGGAGCGCTCAGCCCGGCGCCGCCATCGATCACCTCGATCCGGACCATGCCCCGCTCGCAGAGGCCGCGGACGTCGATTGTCCCTCCCCCGTGCTCGACCGCGTTGGCGATGACGTTGCCGATGGCCTGAGCCAGCCGCAGGCGATCGCCCCAGACGTAGGCATCGGGCCCCGACCAGTCGGGAGCGAACGCCGCCGCGCGGCTGGCCGCCGGCGCCTGCGACGCTTCCACGCAATCGGCTAGGAGCCGGCGAACGTCGACCCGCTCGGCACGCCCCAGCAGGAGCCTGGCGCGCGCCGACCGGTCGAGGTCGTCGAGCGCGAGGGCAGCCCGGGCGAGCTCGAGGTCGAGCGCGCGAAAGCGGTCCGGAGTGAGCCCACCGCGGCGGGCGCCCAGCTCGAGGCCGAGGCGAGCCGAGCTGAGTGGTCCGCGAAGCTCGTGACAGGCGCGGGCGACCGCCTCCATCCGCGCGCCCCGCGCCCGCCACACGATCACGCAGGCGAGCGCCGCCACGACAGCGGCCAACCAGCCGGCGAGCGCCATCGCGGCCGGCATCAGCTCACAGCTCCGTCGAGCAGCCGGTAGCCGACCCCCCAGACGTTGACCACGAACCGGTCGCCCTTGTGGTTGAGCTTGCGGCGGAGGCGAAACGCGTGCGAGTCGAGCGTTCGGGTCGCGCCGAGCGCGCGGAAGCCCCACACGCCCCGGAGCAGCTCCTCACGGGTGAAGACCCGGATCGGATCCGCCGCCAGGGCGCACAGAAGGGCGTACTCCTTGTTGGAGAGCGTGACCTCGTCGCCGTAAAGCCAGACCCTGCGGGAGACCGGGTCGAGCTCGAGCGGCCCGATCCGCCTCCGCCCGGCGCCCGGGCGGACGCGGCTGCGCCGAAGCAGAGCCGCCACCCGGGCGCGGAGCTCGTGATAGCTGAACGGCTTCGTGACGTAGTCGTCGCAGCCGCGGTCGAAGCCGCGCAACCGGTGGAGATCAGTCGCCCGGCCGGAGAGCACCAGCAGTGGCAGATCGGGGTCGATCCTCCCCGCCTCCCGGCCGGACGTCCGGACGCGCCGGATCAGGTCGAGTCCGTCGCGATCCGGGAGGCCGAGGTCGAGGATGGCCAGGTCGGGATAAGCGCTCTCCATCAGATTCTCGGCCTCTGCCGCGGACTCCGCGGCGAGCAGTTCGAAGCCGTCCGCAGTCAGGTTGTCGACGAGGAAGGCACGGGTGATCGGCTCGTCCTCGACGACGAGGATGGTGGCCGGCGCGAGCTCCATGCTGGGGAGAGCCAAGAGCGCCGAGAATCCACCCCTCCAGGTCCTGCAACATCGCTTTCAGCTACTGCGACCGTGCAGGATTCGCTCTTATGATCTCGACGCCTCTGCCGATGTTCCACCGCCAGAACTACAGCTCCGGCCAGGACTTCGTGCTCGAATACGGCGAGCTTCGCTTCACCTTCAACGAGCGCGACTTTCGTGAGCGTTGCGAGCAGGCGGCGCACAAGCTCGGCTTCCTGGGTGTGGCGGTGGAGGATGACGAGGCCGAGGACCTGATCAACCTGGTCGTCAACGGCGAAGTCAGCGAGCCTGCGTCGGCGCTCGGCGAGCACGTGAACGACTGCTGGCCGGAGCTGACCGGTCCGTCTGACCGCTCGCTCGTGCACTGGCTACGCCGGCTCATCTTCCGCGGCGCGTGGCTCGATCAGCGGGTCAAGGAGGGCGAGCTCGACGTCTACTTCGACGACGACGCGAACAGCTTCGTCTACGTTCAGCCCGATCGCGGCGGAGAGCCGATCCACCTGGCGCCGGAGCCGAGCTGGAACCGCGTCGCCTACGTGCGCCGCTGAACCGTCGAGAAGCGCTGAGTAGCTACGGGACGGCCGAGCGTCGTCTGGCTTCCGGGACGCTGGCTCGAGACCCCGCGCAAGCCACGCGGTGGCGCCGCGAGGACCGCGATGATCCCGGGCGTGTATGGGCCGTGTCGAATCGGCGAAGGGGCAGCGTCACATCTCGGTGCCGGGCCGCGGCTCGGTGTCGGGCCTCCCGCGGCGAGACCATTACTCTCCCTCCCCGCTATGTCAGCCCGCGTATGGGTCGTGATGCCGACCTACAACGAAGCGCCGAACGTCGAGCGGATCGTACGGGCCGCGGGCGCCGAGCTCGAGCGGCTCGTGCCCGGCGACCACCAGATCCTCGTCGTCGATGACAACTCGCCCGACGGGACCGGCGCGATCGCCGATCGAGTCGCCGAGGAGCTCCCGGCGGTGTTGGTCCTTCACCGCGAGGCGAAGTCCGGGCTCGGCCATGCGTACCTGGCCGGATTCGACCAGGCGCTCGAGGGCGGCGCCGAGCTGGTCATCGAGATGGACGCCGACTTCTCCCACGATCCGCGTTATCTGGGCGAGCTCCTGGAGGCGGCGCAGTCGGCCGACCTGATCCTCGGCTCACGGTACGTCCCGGGCGGGGGCGTGCGCAATTGGGGACTCGTGCGGCGGTTGGTCAGCCGGGGAGGCGGCCTGTACGCCCGGCTGATCCTCGGCGTCGACATCCGCGACCTGACCGGCGGCTTCAAGTGCATCCGCCGGGAGGTGCTCGAGCGAATCGATTTGCCCAGCGTGCGCGCCGAGGGCTACGTGTTCCAGGTCGAGGTCACCTACCGGGCGCTGGTGGCCGGCTTCCGAGTCAAGGAGGTCCCGATCGTGTTCGCCGATCGCACGGAGGGGTCGAGCAAGATGTCGGCGCGCATCGCGCTCGAAGCGATGTGGCTGGTTCCGAGCCTGCGCGGCCGCGCCGCCGCCGCGGTTCGCCGAAGCGGCCGCGAGCGCCGGGCGATCAACGCCCGGTGAATGCACCGGTCACGCGCCGGCGCTGCTGTTAACGTGATTACAACTTCTCCCGAAACGTATCCGCCGCGGGTACGGGCATTCTTTCGCCGATGAGCCTCCACGGTCCGCTCGGGGCCACGCAGGGCGGTGCCTTCGAGCTCACAACCTCCTCCCTGGATGCGCGCACCGTTGTGCGCAGCCGGGCGGGCCTGCTCGCGCTGGCGACGCTGCTGGCAAGCGGGCTGGTGGTGACGGTGGCGGCGGCCGACACCGATGCGCTGTTGCCCGAGTCGGTGCGGCCCGTGCCGAGCTGGCTGGCGGGCCCATTCGGATCCAGCGGGATCGACATCCACGTGGCGGGGACGCTGCTCTGCTTGGCCCTGATGTTCACCGCCTACGTGATCGTCGTGCGCGTGTCCGACCGCATCGGCTCACGGGCCGTGCTGGCGGGCATCGCCGCCGTCCACGCGCTCGTCCTGCTGGCGCCGCCGCTGATTTCGACCGACGTCTTCAGCTACCAGGCCTATGCCCGGATCGGCGCGTTGTACGGCGCGAATCCCTATCTGCACGGGCCCCACGCAATCGCCCTCGATCCGCTGTACCCGTTCATCGGCGCCAAGTGGGTGAATATGCCGAGCGTCTACGGGCCGCTGTTCACGATCTTCAGCTACATCCTCGCGCCGGTCTCGATCGCCGCCAGCATTCTCGCCTACAAGGCGATGGCCGCACTCGCGAGCCTGGTCACCGTGGCCTTGATCTGGAACGCAGCGCGCCTGCGCGGCGTCAGTCCGGTGCGGGCGGCGGCGCTGTTCGGCCTGAACCCGCTAATCGTCGTCTACGGCGTAGGCGGAGGCCACAACGACCTCGTGATGGTGGCGGTGATGATGGCCGGCGTGTATCTGCTGCTGGCGCGGCGGGAGCGTTCGGGCGCCGCCTCGCTGGTGATCGCGATCGGCGTGAAGCTGAGCGCGGGCCTGATGCTGCCGTTCGCCCTCGCGGGCAGCGGCCGGCCGCTATCGGGCAGCCGCCGCCGCGAAATCGCGATCGGCGCGGGGTTCTGCGCAGCGCTGGTGGCGGGGCTGTCGTTCGCCGCTTTCGGTTCGGGACTGTTACGCCTGATCGCAACCGTTCACCAGAGCCAGAGCGAGGGTGACTGGCACAGCCTGCCCGGATTCATCGGCACGCGGCTCGGGCTCGGGACGGTCGGGCAGGTGACCGGCTACGTGCTCGCGCTGCTGTCGGTCGGGATCGTCGGCTGGCTCGTCCACCGCGTGTGGCGCGGCGAGCTCGACTGGATCGTCGGCGCGGGGTGGGCGACGCTGGCGGTGCTCGCATGCGCCGGCTCGCTGATGCCCTGGTACGTGGCCTGGCTGATCCCGCTGGCCGCGATCGGCCGCGACCGCCGGCTGCTGCAGGCGACGCTTTGGCTGGCCGGATGCCTGCAGTTCGTCGAATTGCTCGGCCACATCCCCCACGGCGGGACGCTCGGTCTGTGAGCGCGGCCCGGCCACACGTCCCTAGTATGCGCGCATGAGTGCTCCCGCGTCGTATGGCCACAGCGGCGGGCGATCGCTCGAGCTGCTCAGCGTGGTCGCTCCGGTTTACAACGAGGAAGCGCTGATCGGCGAGTTCTACGCCCGGGTATGCTCCGCGCTCGAGGGGCTGCCGTTCGAGCTCGTGCTGGTCGACGACGGCTCCACCGACGGGTCGCAGATCATGCTGGACCGGCTCGCCGCCGAGGACCCGCGCGTCCGGGTGGTCTTCCTGTCGCGCAACTTCGGTCACCAGACCGCGCTGACCGCCGGGCTCGACCACGCTCGCGGCAACGCGGTGGTCATGCTCGATGCTGACCTGCAGGATCCGCCGGAGCTGATCGTGCGGATGCTCGACCACTGGACCGCGGGCTGCGACGTCGTCTACGCCGTGCGTGAGCACCGCGAGGGAGAGTCGACCTTCAAGCTGGCCACCGCGCGGTGGTTCTACCGGCTGTTCGACAGGCTCGCGCAGGTCGAGCTGCAGCAGAACTCGGGCGACTTCCGGCTGCTCGATCGCCGCGCGCTCGACGCGCTGCTGTCGATGCGCGAGCGCAGCCGGTTCCTGCGCGGCATGACCGTTTGGGTGGGCTACCGGCAGGCCGCCGTGCCCTACCGGCGCGACCCTCGCTACGCCGGCGAGACGAAGTACACCCTGTCGAAGATGCTCCGTTTCTCGCTGGACGCGATTTCGTCCTTCTCGCACCGGCCGCTGCAGCTAGCGACGCTGTTCGGCTTCGTTATCTCGACGCTCGCGTTCATCGCCATCCCGCTTGTGGTCGTGCTGCGCTTCTCGGGCTCCTACCTGCCGGGCTTCGGCTCGGTCACCATCGCGGTGCTGCTGCTGGGCGGCATCCAGCTGATCGCCCTGGGCATCATCGGCGAATACGTCGGCCGCATCTATGACGAGGTCAAGGGCCGTCCGTTGTACCTCGTCCGCAGCCGCCTGAACATGCCCGACGCCGAGGACGAGTCGCTGGCGCCACTGCCACCGGTAATCGGCGAGCGCAGCCACCCGTCGGTTTGAACGTCAGCCGCCGGTTTGAACGTCAGCCGCCGGTTTGAAACGTCAGCCGCCGGCGGGGTTGGGGCCGGTCGAGCGATTGCTCCGCAGCCCCGGCTGTCCCGCCTCCTCGCCGGGCTCCGCACCGGTCCCGGCGACCGGCCGCAGCGGCCGGACCGCGGGCTGATCACCAGTGGCGGGTGCGGGCTCCTCCGCCGCCGCCTCGAGCGCCTCGATTCGGCCGGCCAGCGCCTTGATC
Organism: Solirubrobacterales bacterium; assembly: GCA_019240655.1. GTDB lineage: Bacteria > Actinomycetota > Thermoleophilia > Solirubrobacterales > Solirubrobacteraceae > Palsa-465. The sequence continues at coordinate 7,744 of JAFAXX010000086.1, read as the reverse complement.
GCATCGGCGATCGGGTCGGGGAGGTGAACCCAGTCGGCGTCCGGTCCCTCGGGTCGGCGCCCCTCGATCCGCACCGGATGGCCAGGGTTGCCGACCACCGTCGAGTTCGGCGGCACATCGTGGATGACAACGCTGTTGGCGCCGATCTTGGATCCGTGACCGACCGTGATCGGACCGAGCAGCTTCGCTCCCGAGCCGATGGTCACGTTGTCCTGCACTGTTGGATGGCGCTTGCCGGTGGCAAAGCCCGTCCCACCCAGCGTCACGCCCTGGTATAGCGTGACGTCGTCGCCGATTTCGGCCGTCTCGCCGATCACGACGCCCATCCCGTGGTCGACGAAGAAGCCATTGCCGACCTTGGCCGCCGGGTGGATCTCGATGCCGGTGATCGCCCGGCTGACCGCCGCGATCACTCGCGGCAGCAGCGGCACGCGAGCGTTGTGCAGCGCGTGCGCGACGCGATGAGCCAGCAGCGCATGGACGCCCGGCCACGTGGCGAGGATCTCGAGGGGCCTGACGTCCTGTGCCGCGGGGTCCCGGCTGCGCGCGGTGGCGACGTCTCGGCGGATCTCGGACAAGGTACGGGCGATCAGGCCCGGCGCGAGCATTGCCAAAGCGTAGCTGGCGCGCCCCGCCGGCCCGTGCGGGACGCGCCTACGGGGCGAAGAACGGCGTCGAAACGTAGCGCTCGCCCGAGTCGCAGATGATCGTGACGATCCGGTCGCCACGGCATTCCGGTCGGGCGGCCAGCGAGAGCGCGGCCCAGACCGCCGCGCCGGCCGAGATCCCGGCCAGCACGCCCTCGCGGCTGGCTAGCAGCCGGGCCGTCTCGATCGCGTCCTCGTCGTCGACTGCGATCACCTCGTCGATCAGCTCCAGGTTCAGCACGGCGGGGACGAATCCGGCGCCGATGCCCTGGATCTTGTGCGGCCCGGGGAGCCGCCCCGAGAGTACGGCGGACGCGCTCGGCTCGACGGCGACGATCCGGCAGCGGGGGTTGCGCGACTTCAGTACCTCCCCCGCTCCGGTGATGGTGCCGCCGGTGCCCACTCCCGCCACGAGGATGTCGACCCGCCCCTCCATCGCCTCCCAGATCTCCGGCCCGGTGGTGCGGCGGTGGACTTCCGGATTGGCCGGATTCGAGAACTGGTCGGGCAGGAAGACGTCGTCGCCAGTGGCCAACGCGCGGGCGGCGTCCACGGCCTCGTTCATCCCGCCGAGCGACTCGGTGATCTCGACCCGCGCGCCATAGAGACGGAGTAGTCCCTCTCGCTCGCGGCTCATGCCCTGCGGGATCGTGAGCACGAGTTCATATCCCTTGGCCGCGCAGACGAACGCCAGCGCGATGCCCGTGTTGCCGCTCGTCGCCTCGACGATCGTGCTGCGCCCGGGGATAATCCGACCCTCGCGCTCGGCCGCCTCGATCATCGAGACGCCGATCCGGTCCTTCACGCTTCCGCCCGGGTTGAACGCCTCGAGCTTGGCGAACAGCGCCACCTCGCCGTCCGGCACCATACGCGTCAGCTGAACCATCGGCGTGCGGCCGACGTGCGCGGCGATGTTGGTTGGGACGTGCGGCATCAGCGCCTCCAACCGTACGACACCCCGGGCGACGGCGTCTTTGCCGTTGCGCCGCGGCAAATCGCGCTCAGGAGGGACCGGCGGCGCGGGCGTGCTCGGCGGCGTCCCTTAGGCGCCCGCGCCACTCGCGGCCGTGGCCGGTGAGCGCGACGTCGGCGTCGAGCTCGGCCAGCGCGTCGAGCGAGCGCAGTGCCTGCGCGCTGTCGGCAGTCGCCGCGCCGGCGACGATGCTCGGCCCCTCCCGGCCGGTGTAGGGGTCGAGCATCACGAAGGCGTCGCCGGCGATGACCGCGCCGCGGTCGCTGAAGTGAAGTGCGCAGTGGCCATGTGTGTGGCCCGGGGTGAACACCACCTGGGGGCGGCCGGGTACGTCGAGCCGGTCACCCCCGCCGTATGAGGCGGGGGTGTCGCTCCCCTTAACCCACGGCGCGCCCATCGCGCTCATCTCGGCGAGATTGCGCACGAACGCCGGGTTGCGAAGGTACGGCGCGCGGCTGTTCTCGTGGTCGTAGCGCCAAGGATGCGAAACCACGGGCCGCTCGGCTTCGTGGGCGAGCAGCGGCACTTTAAGCTGCAGCTGCGCCCGGCGCGCGAACCCCATGTGGTCGAAATGGGCGTGGGTGAGGACGACGGCGTCGATCTGGGCCAGCGAGTGACGCAGTTGCTCTAGCGCGGACAGCAAGGAGCTCCACGAGCGGGGATGGCCGGTGTCGACGACCGTGAGCCGGTCACCCTCCTCGACCAGGTACCAGTTGGTGTGGGCATCCTCGATCCGGTGGATGCCGGGGGCGGCGTCGCGGTGCAGCACCCGCGGCCGTTACCCGTAAGCTCGCGCCGATAACCCGTGGTGATGGTCAGATGTGGGCCGGCGTCGACGTCGGCGGCGCTCGGAAGGGCTTCGACGCCGCGGTAGTCGATCGGCACGGCCTCGTCGCCGGCCCGCGGGCACGGCTGCTCACCGCCGGGGCCGTGGTGGACTGGCTGACGCCGTACCGGCCGCGCGTCGTCGCCGTGGACAGCCCCATCGGTCCGGCGCCGGACGGCGCCCGTTCGCGGGCCAGCGAGCGGGAGCTGGCGCGCGCCGGGGTGTGCGGGATACGCTTCACTCCGGACGGCGCGACGATCCGCGCCGGCGGCGGCTACTACGAATGGATCCGCCGCGGCTTCGAGCTCTACGCCGCGCTCGGCGAGTCGGCGGTCGGCTGGGAGGCGATCGAGGTCTTCCCGACCGCGGCCTGGACGCGATGGCTCGGGTCGCGCGGGGCGCATAGTCGCGCTCGCTGGTCGGCGGCGGGGCTGGCGCGGTTGGGACTGTGCGGAGCCGGCGAATCTCGGTTGAGCCAGGATGGACGTGACGCCATCGCCGCCGCGGTGACCGCGCGGCTGTTCGCGCTCGGCCGCGTCGATCGGTACGGCGAGATCGTCGTGCCGGCGGTCGGGAGCCTTCCGGTCCACGGAACGAACTCGGGGCCTCGCTCCGCTCGGCGTCCTACCGGATGACGCGCGGCGCCTCCGCGGTCAGATGTGGTACATCGCGGCGCCGGCCGCCCGCGCCTCGGCCTCGGCGACGTCGGCGATCGTCGATTCGGCCAGGACCGCCCGGACCGCGGCGGCGGCCTCGGCGAACACCCCGGTGGCGTCGCGGCCGACGGGTCCGTCGAGGAGCTCGACCAGCTCGAGCACGGTGACCTCCGTCGCCGTGCGGCCGAAGCTGTAGCCGCCCTTGACACCCCGTTGGGAATGGAGGATTCCGGCGCGGCGCAGCGTCGCGAAGAGCTGTTCGAGGAACTGGACCGGGATGTTCCGCCGGCGGGCCAGCTCGCCGATCGGCACGGGCCCGTTGTCGCCCCGCCGGTGCAGCTCGACCAGGGCGCTCAGGGCGTAGGGAGACTTGGTGGTGATCGAGATCATGGCCGGCGTCCGCCATGGTATGGCACCGCCGCGCGTTTGCCGCCACGGCGGCCACGCGGCTCAGATCCAGCCGCGCTCGGTGGCGATCAGCACGGCCTGGGCACGGTCCATCGCGCCGAGCTTGCCGTAGACGTTGTGCAGGTGGGTGCGCACGGTGCTGGTTGAGAGCCCGAGGTCGCTGGCGATCTGCTTGTAGACCATCCCCTTGGCCAGGCGGCGCAGGACGTCCACTTCGCGGGTCGACATCGGACAGGGATCGATGCGGCGCGCGCGGTTGCCGGCGCTCGGCAGGGGCAGGTCGTACATGACCGACCGCAGCTGGGGCAGCTTGATGCCGATCCCGCGCGCCACGGCGAGCAGCTCCGAGGGTGCCACCGCGCCGCCGAGCACGTAGTGGGCGAGCATGTCGGAGAGGCGGACGAGCGACGCCTCGGCGTCGGTGCTGTCGGCGTGGTGGCGCTCGATCACCGCGGCGACCGATTTTGGCAACCCCCAACGCCGCGCGAGCACGCCGCCGACCACGGCATGGTCGACGCCGAGCTCGCGGCGCTCGCTCTGCAGGCGCTCCTCGGGGGTGCGAGCGTCGGCGTGGATCTGCCGCGGATAGCCCGGATACGCGTACACGAGCACAAGCTTGCCGATGTCGTGCAGCAACGAGGTCACCATCAGCCGGTCGCGCGACTCGTAGCCGAGCTCGCGGGCCAGGCGGTCGGCGGCGCGCTGCGTGGCGACGGCATGGAGCCGGAAGCGCTCGGGAATCCCCTGCCACATCGAGCTGCGCTCGAAGAAGTCGAACGTCCGCGCGCGGCTGACGATCGTCTGCACGGTCGGAGGGGAGAGCACCTCGACCCCGACGACGGCGCTCTCGACCCGCCCTCGCATCCGCCCGTCGAGCTGGTTGGCCAGACGCATGACGGTCACCGCGAGGGCCACGTCGGCCTCCACCGCGGCAACCACATCGGCGGTCGAGGGCTCGCCGGCCGCGAACAACTGCATCACGCGGTTGCGAGACTCGACGAGGATCGGAAACGCCTCGAGCGCCTCGAATGCCGCGGTGAGGCGGCGCCCATGTCCCTCGTTGTGGTGATGGGCGCGAGGCGCGTAGGGATCGTTCGTGTCGGGCTTGACGGCGGCCAGCGCCGCCACTGGCTCGCTCATCGTCAACGGGTACTCCAGGAAGGTGGATGCCGTGGGGGCCGGGGATCTCGGCCTGGGTTCATCTATCGGCAGCTGGCCCATCTTCCGTTAGGTCCTTCCCGCTTCCGGTTCCCGGTGACCGCACGCGGCGCCGGCCCGGGTCAGGGCTTCGTCGATCCGCGCCAGGGTCTCCTCGCGGCCCAGCAGCGTCACGCTCTCGAAAATCCCGGGAGAAATCGTAGTACCGGCGATCGCGACCCGAACGGGCTGAAAGACCTTTCCCGGCTTGGCGTCACGGGCCTCGACGACCGCGCGCAGCGCGGCCTCGATCGTCTCGGCGGTGAACGGCTCGGCCGCGGACAAGGCCTCACGGGCGGCGCGAAGCGTCTGCACCCCGCCGTCGCCGCAGATCACGCGTTCGAATGCCGCCGGGTCATCGGCCGGCCCTTCGAAGAGAAAGCGGACGAGGGGCCAGAAGTCGGCCAGCGTCTGGATCTTCTCGGCGGCGATCTCGACCGCCGGACGCAGCCCGGTGCGCCCGGTGAACTCCTCCAGGCGCTCGGTCAGCGCATCGGTGCTCATCGCCCGCAGGTAGCGGCCGTTGAGGTGGCGAAGCTTGCGCTCGTCGAAGACCGCCGGGTTCTTGGAGACGCGGTTTAGGCGAAAGCGCTCGGCCAGTTCATCGAGGCTGAACTGCTCCTCGTCGGCGGCGAACCCGGCGCCGAGAAGCGCGATGTAGTTGTCGACCGCCTCGGGCAGGTAGCCGGAGGCGCGCAGAGCCTGCACCGAGGCGGCATGGCGGCGCTTGGAGAGCTTCTTTCCATCGGGTCCGAGCAGTAGCGGCAGATGGGCGTAGCGCGGAGGCGCGGCGTCCAGCGCGTCGAAGACGTGCAGCTGCGGCGGGGTGTTCGAGAGGTGGTCGATGCCGCGGACCACGTGGGTGATGCCGGCGTCGTAGTCGTCGACGGCGACCGCGAAGTTGTAGAGCACCGAGCCGTCGGCGCGGGCGATCACGCGGTCGTCCATGTGCGCGTTGGGGAAGCTGGTGCGCCCGACGATGATGTCGTCGACCACCGTCTCGCCCGTGTCCGGCACGCGCAGGCGAATCGCGCCGGACCCCTCGGGCTCCCCGCGGAAGCCGCGTTCCTGTCCGTATCGCTCCTTGAACGCCCTGACGTCCTCGGCGGTGGCGTTCGAGTGGTAGGCATGGCCATCGGCGAGCAGCTGTTCGAGCACCTCGAGGTGGCGCTCGGCGCGCTCGGTTTGAAAGCTCGGGCCCTCGTCCCAGTCGAGGTTCAGCCAGCTGAGGGCGTCGAGGATCTGTTCGACGTTCTCCGGGGTCGAGCGCTCGCGGTCGGTATCTTCGATCCGCAGCACGAACGTCCCTCCGTGGCCGCGGGCCAGCAGCCAGTTGTACAGGGCGGTCCGGGCGCCGCCGATGTGCAGTGCCCCGGTCGGAGATGGAGCGAAGCGAACGCGCATGCCAAACAGTTACCCATGCTAATCGGCGCTCACGTGTCGCCGGCGGGCGGCTTGGTTAAGGCGGTCGAGCGGGGGACCGAGCGCGGCTGCGAGGCGATCCAGATCTTCAACCAGTCGCCACGGATGTGGCGCCCGACCCCCTACGGGGAGGACGACTTCACCGCGTTTCGTCAGGCGGCTGAGGCCAGCCCGGTGCAGGCGGTGCTGATCCACGCGGTCTATCTGCTGAACTGCGCTTCGGAGGACGCCGAGATTCGCGCGAAGTCGCGCACCTCGCTGATCCATTCGCTTCGTGTCGGCCACGGGATCGGCGCGCGCGGGGTCGTGCTTCACCCCGGCTCGGCCAAGCGAGGCGACGTCGGCGCGGCGATCCGGCGGGCCGGCGAAGTGATCGGCGAAGCCCTGGCCGAGACCGAGGGCTGCCAGCTTCACCTCGAGGACACGGCGGGGGCCGGCGGGACGCTCGGACGCTCGTTCGATGAGCTCGCCGCGCTGCTCGAAGCGGCCGGCGGCGGTTCGCGGCTCGGCGTGTGTCTGGATTCCTGTCACCTGCTCGCCTCGGGCTACGACCTCAGGCCGGCGTCGGGGCTGGCTGAGACGGTCGACGAGTTCGACCGGGTCGTGGGGCTGGGTCGGCTCGGCTCGCTTCACCTCAACGACTCGGCCACCCCGTTGGGGTCCAACCGCGATCGTCACGCCGACATCGGCACCGGCGAGCTCGGCGAGACGGGATGCGCCGCGTATCTCTCGGAGCCCCGCTTCGATGCGCTGCCGTGCGTGATCGAGACCAACGGCCCGGACCGGCAGGGGCCGAGCGCCGAGGAGGTGTCGCTCTGCTTCAAGCTGCGTGAGCGCGGTCTGGCGTCACGCCGGCGCCGCGGTCGCTAGCGTCCCGGGCGATGAGCACGGCCTCCGAGCGTGTCGCCGACGCCCTGGTGATCTTCGGCATCACCGGCGATCTGGCGCGCAAGATGACCTTTCGCTCGCTCTACCGGCTCGAGCGGGCAAAGCGCCTGAATTGCCCGGTCGTCGGCGTCGCGGTCGACGACGCGAGCGATGAGCAGCTGCGCGCGCGGGCGCGTGAGGCGGTCGAGCAATCCGGGGAGAAGCTCGACCCGCGGGTGTGGGATCGGTTCGCCGGACGGCTCGCGTATGTCCGCGGCGACTTCGCCGATGCCGGGACGTTCCAGCGGGTCGCCCAGGCGCTGGGGGAGGCCCACAACCCAACCTTCTACCTCGAGGTCCCGCCTTCGCTGTTCGCCACCGTGATCAAGGGCCTCTCCGATGCGGGCCTGCTTGCCGGCGCCCGGCGGGTGCTGGTCGAGAAACCGTTCGGCCACGACCTCGCCTCGGCCCGGTCACTCGCGCGCGAGCTTCACCAGTACCTCGACGAGTCTCAGCTCTACCGGATCGACCACTTCCTCGGCAAGATGGGACTCGAGGAGATCCTCTACCTCCGCTTCGCCAACACGATGCTCGAGCCGGTGTGGAACCGTAACTACCTGGCCTGCGTCCAGATCACGATGGCTGAGGCGTTCGGGGTCGAGGACCGCGGCCACTTCTACGATCCCGTCGGCGCGCTGCGCGACGTTGTCGTCAACCACCTCTTCCAGCTCATGGCCGCCGCGGCCAT
>JAFAXX010000073.1 GCA_019240655.1 Solirubrobacterales bacterium | reverse complement strand
CGACGGCTGGATCTGGATGATCGAGACGGTACCCGGGTGCTTCAGGGCGGCGGCGTTGGCGTCCACCCGGGGGCGGCACGAGGCTGTCCGCTCGCAGTCGTGGATCCGCCGGGCCATGCCGGCGGCGTCGCCCTGGGCCTGCGCGCTGATCAGCCCGGTGATCGCCGAGCGCTCGGCCGCGTCGACGCTGAACACCCTTGCCAGCACGGTGCTCACGGCCAGGAACACGACCGCTCCGGCGACGATCAGCGAGAACACGGTGGAGCGGCGCACGGCCGCTAGAGTGTCGCGAGTCAGGAGTTCGCGAGCGCCTCGAATGCATCGGAGCTTCTGACTCGGGGCACTACGTAACCAGCTACACGGGATTGGGGAAGTCGTCGCTCAGCTCGAGGAAGCGCTCGACCGACGCCTCCTGATGGTCGAGCCGCTCGGCCAGCGCGCGGGCGTGCTCGGCGGCCAGGGCGAGGAAGTCCTCCACGCAGCGCGCGGGGTCGTCGGCCAGCGGGTAGACCCGCGCGACCTCCTGCTGGGCGCAGGCGATGCCCATCGGCGGCTTGCCCTCGGCCAGCGTGCGCGCGCTGCACACCGGCGTGACGACGAGCTGCGCCTCGGGCGCGACCAACGCGATGGGCAGCAGCCGCGGAGCGGGCAGCCGCACCGCGAGGGCCACCGAGCGGTCGACCTCGATCGTCGAGCCGACCAGCTCGCCGAGCGGCTCGCGCCAGACATCGAGGACGACATCGGCGCCGATCAGCGCATCGCGCAGTGCGGTCGCCTGCTCGAGGTAAAGCCGCTCGGCCTCGGCGCGGTCCTCCGCATCGGCGAGATCCAGGTCGCACGGCACCCGGAGCAGCTCGCTGGCCGCGACGGTCGCGCCTGCGCCGCGGGATCCCCGCGTGACGTACGTCTGCAGTGTCCCGAGGTCCCGGCGTCCGTGGAAGATCACCGTGACCGCGTCGCTGAGCGGCAGGCCGCCGACTTTGAGCGAGACCGCCACCGACGAGGAATCGTCGAGCAGCGCCCGGCGCAGCAGCTCCTCGGCGGCGTTCCTGCGGGCGGTGGGATCCTCTTCGAGCATCGACTTCCGTATCGCGTCCGGTTCACGACTATTTACCCAGATCGGCCGGTCTCCTTCCAATGTCCACCGGCGCGGGCCGGGCACTGTTCGTGCTGCACCGCGTGCAGGCGGGTCAACTGCCGGTTTCCGGGGTAGTCTGCACCGCAAATGAAGATCCTCTACAAGCCGTTCGCGATCGTCTTCGCCCTGATCGCGGCCAGGATCGGCAAGAGCGTGTTCAAGGCGCTGTGGTCGGCGATCGATGACGCGGACCCGCCGAAGGCGAGCGCGCCGCACGCCAGCTTCGGCAAGGTGGTCGCCGCCGCCGCGCTCGAGGCGGTGACGATGGCGAGCGTCGGCGCGGCGGCCGATCGTGCCAGCGCGCAGGTGTTCTACCACCTGACCGGCGCGTGGCCCGGGAGCGACGAAGACACCAGGTAGGCTGGCCGCGCCAGCCGTCTGCCGCATGACTCGCGGCCGGCCCGTTCGCCCGCGGCGGGATGTTGGAGCGGGCCGGTCAGCGAGGCGACGGCGGGCGCTCGCCCCGGCGAGCTGGCGGACGGCCACATCGTCGCGATGGCATCGCTACGGGTTGCTTGCGTCCAACATCCACGGGGCCAGCCCGCGGCGCACCCATTCCGGGATCGCCGTCTTGGCCAGCGTCCGGGGATCGACGAACACGTGGCGGAGCGAGCCGTCGACGACCGGGTGCTCGCCCCGCCGGATCCGGTGCTCGGTGAGCACGCTGGTAGTTCCGAGGCGGCTGACCGAGACGGCCAGGGTCAACTCTTCGTCGAACCGAGCCGGCGCCCGGAACTGCAGCTCGGCATGGGCGACGACGATGTCGACCCCGCGGTCGAGCATCGCCTGATAGCTGCCGAACGCCGCTCGCCACAGCTCGGTGATGTTCATGTCGAAGAACGCCAGGTAGTGAGCGTTGAACACCACGCCCTGGGCGTCGCACTCGCCATAGCGGACCCGTATCTGATGCTCGAATGGCCTTCCCACGCTCACTCTCCCGGCCGGCGGAGCACGAAGCCGCGCGCGGCCAGGTCCGCGAGCGCGTCCTCGAAGGCGGCGAAGTCGCGCCGAAGCAGCATCTCGAGCGGCTGCCCGCCCGGGCCGCTCGCGCGCACCCAGCGCCGGAGCACGGCGCCGCCGGCCTGCTCGGAGACCTCGTCGAGGAGATCGAGGAGGATCGACAGCTCGGGCCGGTGCTCGAGCTGACCCGAGAGCAGCGACAGCGGATCGACGGCCAGCACGCCGCAGAGCTCCTCCTCGCTCATCCCGAGGAGGTCCATCAACCGGGCCGCCCGGTGGCTCAGCTCGAGAGGCTCGCGCTCGGCCACCGCGACCTTCCCCGCCCAGGGCCTAGAAAAGCTGGTTCTCGCCGCCGAATACGTCGCTCACCGAGCCGTCGGTGAAGATCTGGCGGATCGAGTTGGTGAGCAGGTCGGCGCAGGAGAGAACCCGGACGTTGCCCGGGGCGCCGGGCGGAAGCGGGATCGTGTCGGTGACCACGAGCTGTTCGATCTCCGCCGCGGCCAGGTTCTCCCACGCGTTGCCGGAGAAGTTGCCATGTGTGGCCGCGGCGTAGACATGCCGGGCGCCGGCGTTGTGGACCGCCTGGGCGGCCGCCTTGAGTGTTCCGGCGGTGCCGATCATGTCGTCGACCAGCACGGCCGTCTTGCCGGCAACGTCGCCGATCACGTACCCGATCTCAGCCACCTGCTGAGCCGGGCGCTCCTTGTTCAGAATCGCCAGATCGGCGCCCATGGTGGCGGCGAACTTCTTGTTCAGCTTGACCCGGCCGGCGTCCGGCGCGACCACCACCAGGTCGCGCAGGCCGAGGTCGGCGAAGTACTGCGTGAGCATGAACAGAGCGGTCATGTGGTCGCACGGCTTCTGGAAGAAGCCCTGAATCTGGCCGGAGTGCAGGTCCATGGTGAGGATCCGGTCGATTCCCGCCGCCTCGAGCATCCGCGCCACCAGCCGGGCGCTGATCGGCTCCCGGGGCGCGGACTTCTTGTCCTGGCGCGAGTAGCCGTACCACGGCGTCACCGCGATCACCCGGTGGGCGGAGCCGCCGACCGCCGCGTCGATCATCACCATCAGCTCCATCAGGGCGTCGTTGGCGCTCAGGCCGGTGTCCGGGTTGCGGCAGGTCGGCTGGACGATGAACACGTCGGCGCCCCGGACCGACTCCTCGAAGCGGCAGTACACCTCGCCGTTGGCGAACGTCTTGAGGGTCATCTCGCTCAGGGTGACGCCGAGCTTGGCGGCGATCCGGCCGGCCAGGCCCGGGTTGGCCCGGCCGGAAACGAGCATCAGGCGCTTGCTGTAGTCCAGGCGCAGCTCAGTCTCCCCGAGGCTTGTCGGCAGACTGCTCATCGGGCGATCGAGTGTACGCGTGGCCCCTGACACGATCGCTCCATCGGACTACGGCTGAGATGCGCTGGGCGAGGGCTCGGCATCGGGCGCGGGAGGCTCGGCATCGGGCGCGGGGCGCTCGGCATCGGGCGCGGGAGGCTCGGCATCGGGCGCGGGAGGCTTGGCATCGGGCGCGGGGGGCATATTTTCATCTACCGCGGGTTGCGCGCGTCGAGACTGATCGCGCTGCTTGCGGCGATCGGCGTAGCCGGGTACGTTGCGCTGTCGCGCCCGGGCGACCGCCAGCGCGCCCGGGGGGACGTCGTCGGTGATCACCGACCCTGCGCCCGTGTAGGCGCCGTCCCCGAGCGAGACCGGCGCCACGAGCGCCGTGTCGACGCTGACGAACGCGCCCGCGCCGATCTCCGTCCGGTGCTTGTTAGACCCGTCATAGTTGGCGGTGATCGTGCCGGCGCCGATGTTGGTGCGCTCGCCGATGCTGGTGTCGCCGATGTAGGAGAGGTGCGGGACCTTGGCGCCGGCGCCGACGTCTGAGTTCTTGATCTCGACGAACGTGCCGGCCTTGGCGCCCTCCCGCAGGATCGTCCCGGGCCGCAGATACGCGAACGGCCCCACGGTGACCCGCGGGCCTACTTCCGCGCCGGTCAGGTAGGAGTGCACGACGGCGGCCGCCTCGCCGACGCGCGCGTCGATCAAGGTGCTGTGGGGGCCGATCGTCGCCTCTCTGGCGACCCGGGTGGCGCCGTGCAGGGAGGTGAACGGCGCGACCACGGCGTCCGGGGCGAGCTCGACGTCCACGTCGATGACCGTGCAGGCGGGGTCGACGATCGTCACGCCGGCGAGCATGTGGCGCTCATGGATCCGCCGCTGCGCCAGCGCCCGCACCGCGGCCAGGCCGACGCGATCGTTGACCCCAACCGTCTCGCCGGCGTCGGCGATCTCGTGCGCGCCGACGCCGAGTCCCCGCGCCCGGAGGATCGGCAGGACGTCCGGCAGGTACAGCTCCCCCTGCACGTTGTGGCCGCGCACCGCGGCCAGCGCGTCCAGCAGCGGCCCGCCCGCGAAGGCGTAGATGCCGGTGTTGACCTCGCGGATCTCGAGCTCGGCTGCGGTGGCGTCGCCCGGCGCCTTGGTCTCGACCACCCGCTCGACGGCACCGTCGGCCCCGCGGACCACACGCCCGTAGCCGGCCGGATCCGCGAGCGTCATCGTCGCCATGGTCGCCGCCGCGCCCGAGCGGGTATGCGCGTCGGCCAGCGCCCGGATCGTCTCAGGCGTGACCAGCGGCACATCGCCGCAGAGCACGATCACCGTGCTGTCGGGGGCGATCTGGGGCGCGGCCGCCTTCACCGCATCCGCGGTCCCGAGCGGCTGCTCCTGAACGGCGAACATGACCTCCGGCTCCACCGCGCCCTCGAGCCGGCGCGCGGGGCCGTCGACGACCACGATCCGGCCGGCACCGGCGTCGCGGGCGGCGGACACCGGCCAGGCGATCATCGGGCGGCCGCACAGAGGATGCAGGAGCTTCGGCGTCGCCGAGCGCATTCGCGTCCCCTCCCCGGCGGCCAGGATCAAGACGACAGGCGCGCTCACCCCGGGGATCGTACGGGGTATCGGCGTCGCGCTGCTAGATTCGGCCCCGCTCTGGGGGGTCGTCCAACTGGCAGTGACGCCGGGTTTTGGTCCCGGAGATCGGGGTTCGAGTCCCTGCCCCCCAGTCGGCCGCCCGTGACGCTTGACGGCCAGCCTGGTCGCCCCGCCGGCCGCCGAGGTCACTCGCGCCCGGTTGCCTCGCCGGCCGCCGAGGTCACTCGCGCCGGAGCACCCGCGCGAGCCGATCGGGCAGCATCGGGTCGGCCAGCGCGGCTCGCACATCGGCCGGACGATGCAGCGCACGCTCGGCGCGGAGGATGCCGACCTCGAGCCCGGCGTCGCGGATCGCCGACAGCCCGATGGTCATCGCGTCGGGGCTGCGCCACGTCTGTTCGGGCAGCGCGAACAGCCGCTGAAGCGGCCGCGAGATCCCCAGCAGGTACAGACCCCCGTCGATCGCCGGGCCGAGCACGACGTCGCACCCGGCGGCGAGGTCGCCGAGCGCGGCCGTGGCGTGCTCGCGGCGCAGGCGCGGCAGATCGGGCCAGACGATCAGCAGCGGGCCTTCGTGGCGCGCGAACACCCGCGCCGCGGCGTCGGCGAGCCGGGCCGCGATTCCCTCGCCGTTCTGGGGAAACAGGGTCGCTCCGGCCCCGATAAGCGGCCGGAGCTCCGGACCGGCATCGGGTGGATCGTGGGCGACGTTCAGCGTCCGCGGCGCCACCGCGCGCGCCCAGGCGGCGGCCTCGGCCAACAGCGTGATGTGCAGAGCCAGGCAGCCGTCGGCCCCCAGTAGGGGCTCGAGCGCGCGATGGACGTCACCGCGGCGGGGGGCGCGAGCCATGATGAGGACGGCCGGCTCGGGCGCGCTCATCCCGAATCGAACCGGTAAACGCTCCCGGCCGGCGCCGGCGGGCGGAGCGCGAGTGCCGGCAGCGTGCCGCGCAGCACGTCGGCGAACCGCGCGGTGCTCTCGCCCATCAGCTCGATCAGCCGCGAGACGGGCGTGGGCTCTCCGGGCCTCACCTCGTTCGCGTAGTCGGTGACGAACCCGATCAGCCCGTAGGCCAGCTCGAGCTCGCCGCAGAGGACGGTCTCCGGTCCCGCCGTTTGGCTCACCGCGGTCACGCCCGCGGCGGCGAGCTGAGAGATTTCGGCGGGCGTGTTGAAGCGCGGCCCGTCGACGTGACCGTAGGTGCCGCCGTCCCGGACCACGCCTCCGGCGGCGGCCGCGCCGCTCATCAGCGCCTCTCGCACCGCCGGCGAGAACGGACCGCCGTGGAGGATCCAGTGGCCCCGCCTCGGCCCGCCGGGCTCGGTGAAGAACGTGCAGAGCGTGCCGTCGGGCAGGCGGTTGGAGAGGAAGTGGAGGTCGTCGAAGACGATCAGCGAGCCGAGCTCGAGCTCCGGGTCGACCGCCCCGCACGCCGTGCACGCGACCACCGCGCTCGCACCGAGCTCCCTGAGTGCCCAGATGTTGGCTAGGTGGGTGACATGACTGGAGAGCCGCGCGTGCCCGGCCCCGTGGCGCGATAGGTGGAGCGCGTCGACGCCGGCGTAGCGTCCCCGGGTCACCTCGGCCGCGCCGAACGGCGTCGACACGGTGATCGGCTCAGCCGCCTCGAAGCCGGGCAGCGCGTACGTCCCGGAGCCGGTGATCACCGCGATTGGCACACCACTCGCCAACGCGGCTCTACCGCGGGACCCGGCCGCCCTCCGCGCCGGGCTCGGTGGCCGGGCCGCGCGGCGCGGCGATGCCGAGCACGCGCATCGCCTTCAGACCGAGCGAGAGCTTCTCCCGGCCGTCGGTGGAGGAGACGTCGAGGCCCGTCAGCTCGCGCACCCGCTCGAACCGGTAGCGGATCGTGTGGCGGTGGGTGATCAGCCGGGCCGCGGTGGCGTTGACGTTGGCGTCGCATTCCAGGAAGGTCGACAGCGTGCCGAGCAGATCGGTCTCGTACTGCTCGTCGTAGGCGACCAGCGGCCGGACCGTCTCGCTGTAGAAGCGCTTGAGCTCCGCCGGGTCGTTCATGTGCGGCAGCAGGAGCTGGTAGGTCCCCGTGTGCTCGAAGGCGAGCTCGCTCGCCTCGTGGTCGCCCTCGACCACGTTGACCGCCAGCAGCGCCTCGTTGCCGGCCCGGTGCAGATCGAGCGGGTCGGCGGCGTGGCGGCTGCGGCCGATCGCGAAGGCGAACCCGGCCAGGCCGGACTCGAGCTCGCGCAGGATCGCCGAGGACGCGCGGCGGGACGCCTCGCCGTCGCCGTCGGGCACGAGCAGCCAGATCTCGCCGGCGTCCTCGATGGTCGGCGCCGCGATCGCGCCGGGAGCGATCGAGCGGGCCCCGCGTGCCGAGAGCGCGAGCAGGCGGCGACGCCAGTCGTCCTCGGTGGCCACCCGTGGGTGCGCCCGGACGACGACGACGCCGCCGCCGGCGGAGAGATCGATCCCGAGCTCCTTGCCGCGCGCCAGCAGGTCCTCGCGCCCGGGAATGCAGCGGTCGAGCACCGCGTGCAGGAACGTCGTGGCCGCCTCCTCGGACGCGCGCTCCGGCGCCCGTACGCGCTCGACCTCGGAGGCGATCAGGGTGGTGACGAGCCGCACCAGGGCGCCGTCGGGCGCGCCCTCGCGGGTGCGCATCCGCAGCCGCCCCACGGTCGCCTCGGCGACCTTCAGCTCGATCGTGCTGACCCCGTCGGAGTTGCGCATCAGCGAGCGCTCGTCGGCCGGCGAACGGGCGGCGACCGCCAGCACGGTGGCGTTGCGATCGATCAGGATCAGGCTGGCGTCGAGCGCCCGCGCGGCGGCGCGCAGGATCTCCGGCAAGCCGGCGCCGGCCTCGACCGCGTCAGTGATCGCCGCCAGCGCGGAGAAATCAGGCGCGCGAGCGGCTTCCGCCACCTCTTGCCGGTGGATGCCGCCCGAGCTCAAAAGACCCTCGGCCACTCGACGACGATGAGTGCGCCGAGCACGACCCCGACCCCGATCAGGGCCGCCAGCACGTACAGGGACAGGATCACCGCGGCCGCGCGGTGAAGCGGACGCCGGTAGGCCGTCACCGCGGGGATCACGACCAGCGCGCAGAACGCCGCCAGCCCGAACACCCCCAGGCACGCCCCGACGAGATATGTGATCGCTTGGTTTGTCATCGGCGGATATGAGATTGTGGCCCAACCGGTTGACGGTCAGTCGCCGGACCGGGGTCAGGCAGCTTGTCGCCGGACCACGGTCAGGCAGCTTCAGTCGCCGGACCGCCCTCACGCAGCTTCAGTCGCCGGACCACGGTCAGGCCGCCTCCACGGTTCCGGTCGGCTCGGCCGCCGGAACCACGGCGCACGCCCCAGGGTACCGGCCCGAGAGCGCGCCGGCCGCGGCCGCCGCCCGCGCCGTGGCCTCCTCGCCCCAGAACAATCCCGCCACGGTGGGACCGGAGCCGGACACGATCGCGTGATCGGCGCCCGTGGTGCGCGCGTCCGCGAGGGCGCGCGCGATCGCCGGGCGGAGCGACACGGCGGCGGCCGCCAGGTCGTTGACGACGAGCTCATCCGGCAGCGCCGCCCCGGGGTGCGCGAGCGCCGCCGCAAGCGCCCGGCGCAGTCGCGCGAGCTCCTCGGCCGGACGCGGGAGGCCGAGGCGATCGGCCTCCCGGTAGACCTCGGCGGTGGCGAGCCCCGCCGGCGCGGGGAGGATGACCAGCGCATGGGGCGCGAGCGGCTCGAGCGGCTCGACCACCTCCCCCGCCCCGGTCCCGAGCGAGGGCCCGGGCCGGAGCTGGGCCGGCACGTCGGCCCCGAGCGAAGCGGCGATCTCGGTCACCACCGGCGGTGGCACCGGGGCGAGCGCGGCGGCCAGCCGGAGCGCCGCCGCGGCGTCGGCCGAGCCGCCGCCCATCCCGGCCGCGACCGGCGTCCGCTTGAAGACCTCGATCGCCACCGGCGGTCCGGCCCAGCCGGCGGCGCGCAGGCCGGCCAGGGCGCGCGAGACCAGGTTCGGCTCCGGCACGCCGGGGCATACCACGCGGTCGTCCCCGTGGTCGAGCACGCTCAGCTCGAGCGAATCGGCCAGCGAGAGCGATTCGAACACGGTGACCAGCTCGTGGCGGCCGTCGCCGCGCACTGGTCCGAGGAACAGGCAGAGGTTGACCTTGGCCGGCGCCAGCGCCCGCAGCCGGCGCGTCTGATGCGCCGCCGGCACTACAGCCGCGCCGCGAGCTCGGCGAACTCCCACGGCGCCAGCCGCTCGGCCCGCTCGTCCGGCGGGTGGCCGAGCTCGACCAGCGCCGCCCGGGCACGCTCACGCACATCGCCCGGCGCCTCCGGCGCCAGCGCGAGCGAGCCGGCCAGGGCCTTGCGGCGATGCGCGAAGGCTCCGTGCACGACTGCGCGCACGCGCGCATCCGCGCCGGGCCCGCGGCGACGGAGCCCGACCAGCACAGAGTCGACGTGCGGCGCGGGCCGGAACACCGTCCGGCTCACCGCCCGCAGCACTTTCACGTCGCAGGCCAGCTGCGCGAGCACCGAGGGGACGCCGTAGGCCGTGCTGCCCGCCGCCGCCGCCAGCCGCTCGCCGACCTCCCGCTGCACCATGACCACCCACCTCTGCACGCCCGGCAGCTCGTCGATCGTGCGCAGGATGACCGTGGCGGCGATCCCATAGGGCAGGTTGGCGACCACCTTGGTGGGAGCCGGCGCCAGCCCGGCCAGATCGAGCTCGAGCGCGTCGGCGAGATGCACCGACACGTTCGCGAACGCCTCGAGCGCCCCGCGGAGCGGCGTCTCGAGCCGGCGGTCGACCTCGACCACGTGGAGGTGCGCCGCCGCGGCGGCCAGGCGCTCGGAGAGCACCCCGTAGCCGCCCCCGATCTCCAGCACCACGTCGTCGGGCGCCACCTCGGCGAGCCGCTCGATCACGTCGAGGATGTTGCGGTCGGCGAGAAAGTTCTGCCCCAGGCGCCTGGCCTCGGGCTTGCGGCCCGCTCGGTGTCCCGCCTCGCCGGAACGGGCGGCGCCCGAGCCATCCAGCTCTCGGCATCCGGCGTCGCCGGATCGGGCGGGGCGCCTGTCTTCCGGCGTCACCATCCGAACACGGCGGCGGCGCTTCGCTCGACCGCCGCCTCGAGCTCGTCGTAGCCCACTCGCCGCGCGAGCGCCAGCGCCTGTGCGGTGTGGACCACGTGAGCCGGCTGGTTCGGCCGGCCGCGAACGACCTGCGGGGAGAGATACGGCGCGTCGGTCTCGACCAGCAGCCGCTCGGCCGGCGCCCGCAGCGCGGCCGCCCGCAGGGCTTCGGCCTTCGGATAGGTGAGGTTGCCCGCGAACGAGAACCACCAGTCCGGGTGCTCCAGGCACTCCTCGAGCCGCGCGGTCATCGAGAAGCAATGAAGGATCACCGGCACGCCGTCGGCGTGCTCGCCGAGCAGCTTGAGGGTGTCCTGCTCGGCCGCCCGGGTGTGGATGACCAGCGGCTTGCCGGTCTCCCGGGCCAGGGCGGCCTGGGCCACGAACGCGCGCTCCTGGTCGGGCCGGGGCGCGTGGTCGCGGTAGTAGTCGAGCCCCGTCTCGCCGATCGCCACGCAGCGCGGGTGCGCCGCCAGCGCGGCCAGCTCGGCCAGGTCGGCGTCGTCGAAGCCGGTGGCCTCGTTCGGGTGGCGCCCGATCGCGGCATAGACCTGAGGGAAGTCCTCCGCCGCAGCCAGGGCCGCCCGGCACGACGCTCCCGTCGTGCCGACCGTGACGATTCGGGAGATCCCCGCCGCCGCTGCCGCCGCCACCAGCTCGGCGTCCGGCGGCTCGCACAGCCCCAGGTGGGTGTGGCTGTCGATCACGCGCGCTTGGGGAACAGCGGCGGCAGCTCGCCGACCGAGGCGCCGCCCCCGAGCGCCGCGAAAGCGGCGCCCTCATAACCCGTGTCCGGAGAACCGATCGCCTCCAGCAGCCGCGCGGTGCTGGCGGGCATGTAGGGGTGAAGCAGCACGCTGAGCGCTCGTACGCCCTCGGCCAGCGACGCGAGCGTCTGGTCGAGCGCCGCGGCCGACCCCGGATCACGGGCCAGCTGCCAGGGCGCGCGCTCCTCGACGTAGCGGTTCAGCCGCCGCACCCGCTGCCAGATCAGCTCGAGCGCCTGGGTGGCCTCGGCGCGGTCGAGCAGCTCGGCCACCCGCTCGGCCAGCCCCTCGAACTCGGCCGCCAGCGCCGGGTCGGTGCCCACGGCGGGCGCGGCGCCATCGCGGTAGCGGCGGATCATCGCCACCGTGCGGCTGGCGAGGTTGCCGTACTCGTTGGCCAGCTCGGCGTCGTAGCGCGAGCGGACGGAGTCCATCCCGACCGCGCCGTCGGAGCCGAAGGCGACGTCGCGCATCAGGTAGAAGCGCAGCGCGTCGGTCCCGTACTGCTCGATCACCTCGAACGGGTCGAGGACGTTGCCGAGCGACTTGCTCATCTTGCGCCCGTCGGCGCCGAGGAGGAAGCCGTGGACGAACACGTGGCGGGGGACCGGCAGGTTGGCGGCCATGAGCAGCGCCGGCCAGAACACGGTGTGGAACTTGAGGATGTCCTTGCCGATCACGTGGTAGGTGGCCGGCCAGAAGCGCTCGGTCAGATCCTCGCCGGGCCGGGCGTACCCGAGCGCGGTGTAGTAGTTGAGCAGCGCGTCGAACCACACGTAGAACACGTGCGTGGGATCCCACGGGACGGTGACGCCCCAGTTCAGCCGCGCGCGAGAGAGCGAGACGTCCTGCAGTCCCGAGTCGATGAACGCGCGGGCCTCGTTGTAGTGGCGCCCGGGCATCACGAAGTCCCGGCGTTCTTCGTAGAGCCGCTCGAGCGGTTGCTGGAAGGTGGAGAGGCGAAAGAACCAGTTCTCCTCCGACTCGCGGGTCAGCTCGATCTCGTGGATCGGGCAACGGTTGCCCTCGAGGATCTCGTTCTCGACCTTGAAGTCGGCGCAGCGCGGGCAGTACCAGCCCTCGTAGACGCCCCTGTAGACGTGGCCGTTGTCGTAGACCCGCTCGAGGACCTGCTGGACGCGCCGCTTGTGCCGGTCGTCGGAGGTGCGGATGAAGAAGTCGTTCGAGGCCTCGAGCCGGGGCATCAGCGACTGGAACTGCGCCGCGTTGCGGTCGGCCAGCTCCTTGGGCTCGACCCCCTGCGCGCGCGCCGCGTCGGCCACCGGCTCGCCGTGCTCATCGGTGCCGGTGAGGAAAAACACGTCTGCGCCGCGCTGGCGCATGTGGCGGGCCAGCACGTCGACGGCGATCGTCGTGTAGGCGTGCCCGAGGTGCGGCTGGGCGTTCACGTAGTAGATCGGGGTGGTGATGTAGAAGGACACTCTGGAAGACTTTATTGCGGCCCTCGCTTCGCTCGGCGGCCAGGCCGGGGCTATGGCCATGGAACAGCGCATCAGCTTGGTGACACTCGGCGTCAAGGATCTTGCCCGGGCCCGCCGGTTCTATGAGACGCTCGGCTGGTCCGGGGCGCACCAGCCCGACGACGAGGTCTGCTTCTTTCAGGCCGGCGGAATGGTCTTCGGTCTCTGGACAGCGCTCGGCGGTCACGGAGCGCCCGGGATCGAGCTTGCCCACAACGTGCGATCGCCCGAAGAAGTCCGTGCTGTGCTGGCTGAGGCAGAGCGTGCCGGCGGAATCATCGTCCGCCCCGCCGGTCGCGCCGATTGGGGTGGCACGACTGGAGCTTTCGCCGATCCCGAGGGGTACGTGTGGGAGGTCGCGCACAATCCGGGCTGGACGCTCCACGACGACGGCACGATCCACATCTAGCCCGAGGTTCGCACCGCCACGCAGCGGGCGGCGGTGGGCGGCCGGCTACGCGCTCGAGGTCAGCGCGCGGTAGAGCTCGTTGGCCGGCACGCCGGTGAGCTCCGCCACCACCGCGGCGGCCGGACGCGGCTTCGCGCCGGCGTCGACCAGCCGGCGCAGCGCGCCGCTCGCGGCGGCCAGGTCCTCGGAGGAGGTGGTGGGGCGCCCCCCGCCGACCACGAGCACCACCTCGCCGCGCGGCGCCGCGGAGGCGTAGCGCTCGGCCAGCTCGGCCGCGGTGCCGCGGACGACCTCCTCGTGCGCCTTGGTCAGCTCGCGGCACACGGCGACCGGGCGGCGCGGGTCGAGCTCGGCGAGCACGCGCAGCGAGCTGGCCACCCGCTTGGGGGACTCGAAGGCGACGAGCGTTTCGGGGGCGGCGAACACCTGCTCGAGCTCGCCGCGCTTGCGCGGCAAGAAGCCGGCGAACCGCCACCGCTGCGAGGGCAGGGCGCTGGCCACGAGGGCGGCGAGCGCGGCGCTCGGGCCGGGAAGCACTTCGACGGCCAGGCCGGCGGCCACGCACGCGCGCACGAGCACGAACCCGGGGTCCGAGACCAGCGGCATGCCGGCGTCGGAGACCAGCGCGACGACGGCGCCCGTGCGCATGCGCTCGACGAGCTCTCGAGCGCGATCGTCCTCATTGTGCTCGTGGTAGCTCACCAGGTGGGCGCTGACGCCGTAGCGGTCGAGCAGCACGCGGGTGCGGCGGGTGTCCTCGCAGGCCACCACGTCGGCCTCGCGCAGGGCCGCCAGCACGCGCAGGGTGACGTCCTCGAGGTTGCCGATCGGCGTCGGGCAGACGATCAGCCGCCCGCTCACGCCGCCGCCCGCCCCGCCAGGCCGTCGAACGCGAGCGCCGCCGCCCCGATCATCCCCGCCTCGACGCCGAAGCGGGCGGCCAGCACGCGGACCTCGTCGCGAGAGGGCGGCAGCGCCCGCCGGGCCATCTCCTCGCGCGCGGGCGCCAGCAGCAGCTCGCCGGCCGCAATCAGGCCGCCGCCGACGATCACGACCTCGGGATTGAAGATGTTGACGTAGTTGGCGATCCCGACGCCGAGGCTCCGGCCGATCAGCTCGATCGCTTCGAGCGCCGCGGGGTCGCCATCGTAGGCCAGCTCGGTGACCAGCGGTCCCGCCAGCTCCCGTCCGCCGGCCAGTGCCCGCCCGAGCCCCGACTCCGGCTGATCGCGAGCGATTCGCAGCGCCTCGCGGGCCAGCGCCGTGCCCGAGGCGAGCGCCTCGAGGCAGCCCCGGTTCGGGCAGTTGCCGTGGCACGGCGGTCCGTCGGCGTCGATCACCATGTGCCCGAGCTCGCCGGCGGCGCCGAGCGCGCCCCGGTACACCTCGCCGCGGAGGACCAGACCGCCGCCGATCCCGGTTCCGAGCGTCACGATCACCGCCTCCCGGCAGCCCCGGGCGGCGCCGGCTCGGTGCTCGGCGATCGCCGCGACGTTGGCGTCGTTGTCGACGAACACCGGCAGGCCCAGGCGCTCGGCCATGATGTCGGCGAACGGCACGCCGGCGAGCGGCTGGTGCACCGAGATCACCGCTCGGCCGCGGCGCTGGTCGATCAGGGCGGGGATCCCGAAGCCGACGGCCTCGACTTCCGCGCCGGCTGACTCGCGCGCCTCCTCGACCGCGTCGACGACGACGTCGAGCACGGAGGACTGGTCGAGGCCGCTCACGCTACGCTGAGCACGGCGGTGCACGAAGAAGCGCGTGTCGACCGCCCCGGCGAGCAGCTTGGTTCCGCCCATGTCGACGCCGATGGTGCGCCGGCCCGGCATGCCGTCACTATATGCACATGTCGAGCGACCTCGAACAGCGCCCGTACAACACCTACCGCTCCGGACCACGCGGTCTGAAGTCGCGGCTGCGCGGCGAGGACGACCTTGCGCTGCCCGGTTCCGGCGGCCCCGGTCGGTACGACGACGGCCGCCGTATCTACCGGGTGGGACCCGGCTGGCGCGGCCGGATCACCCCCCGGCGCGTGGTCGGGGTCGTGCTGCTCGCGATCGTCGCCTGGCTGGTGCTGTCGCTGGGGCTGTTCCTAGTCAGCGCCGAGGTGGAGCGCGGGAAGCTGCCGGCATCGGCCGGCGCCGCCCTGACCCCGGGGTCGAACATGCTGACCTCGACCGACACCGTGCTGATCCTCGGCACCGACCAGCGGCCGGCGGGCACGCACGAGGCTGGCGCGAACACGCAGGACGCCGGCAGCCGCTCCGACACGATCATGCTCTGGCGCATCGGCGGCGGCGTCTCCCGGCGGCTGTCGATCCCGCGCGACACGGTGGCCGACATCCCCGGCCACGGCGAGAACAAGATCAACGCCGCGTACGCGCTCGGCGGCCCCGCACTCGCGATCAAGACGGTCGAGAAGTTCACCGGCGTGCAGATCAACCACGTGGTCGTGGTCAACCTGGCCGCGTTTCCTCCCTTCATCGACGCGATCGGCGGCATCGACGTGAAGACTGGCCGCGTCTGCGCCGAGATCAGCGGTGGGGCTCAGAACGGCGGCTGGACGCTCAACCTCGCTCCCGGCGTGCACCACCTGAACGGGACCCAGGCGCTGGTCTACGCGCGCATCCGGGAGAACAAGTGCAACCCGACCGAGAACGACCTCACCCGCGTGCAGCACCAGCAAGACATCCTCAACGCGATCAAGTCGAAGTTGCTCTCGCCGAGCACCTTCTTCCGGCTGCCGTGGGCATCGTGGGATGCGCCCAAGGTGCTGCGCACCGACATGGGAGGCCCGACGCTGCTGAGCCTGTTCGCGGCGTCCGAGATCGGCGGCTCGGCTCCGGTCGAGGTGCTGAAGCCGACCGGAGCCGTGGTACTCCCGAACGCCGGCGACTCGCTCACGGTCACGCCCGCCGCGGTCCACGCCGCGGTGGACAAGCTGATGAACGGGTAGGCCGGGTGGTCCCGCCGCCGGCCGCACGGTCGCTGACAGCGCCGAAGGCCGGCGGTCTCTACTCGGAGGTGGAAGAAGAGGCGGGCGACGACGCCTTCGCGGGCGCGGCGTCCGAGGACTTCGACTCGGGCTTGGAGCCCGAGGAGTCGCTTCCGCCCTCCGAGGCGGACGCCTCGCTCTTCTCGCGGGCCCGCTTGCGGGTGCCGTAGTCGGTGTTGTAGAAGCCTGAGCCCTTGAAATGCACGGCGACGGGATGGAACACCCGAGAGACCGGCGCCTCACAGGTCTGACAGCACTCCACGGGGTCGTCGCTCATCCGCTGCATGACCTCGAACGTGTGCCCCTGCTCGCAACGGTACTCGTAGATCGGCATTGCTTCAGTAAGTGTAGCCAAGGCTCCTTGGCACTCTCAAGCAGAGAGTGCCAAGCGGCGGGCCCGGGGAGGGTCGGCGGCCGGCACGCCGCGCGAACGCGCGCGCCGCGGGACGGGCAACGCCGCAGGCGGTGGGCCGACGCGGCGACATGCGGCGCCGGATTGGGCACGCAGCCGGCGGCGGAGACGCCGGCGCGCGAAGCTCAGCCGCTCGGGGTGGCCGGCGTCTGCTCGGTGATCGGCTGCCCCGCGCTCGACGCGTGGTCCTTGATCGAGGAGATCATGCCGTTCAGGTTGTCGGCCGAACCACTGGTCGTGCCTCCGCCCTTGATCTCCCCCGGAAGCGCCTTGATCTTGTCGATCAGGTTGGTCAGCGGGTCGACCACCTTCGACAGTGTGGGATCGGCTTTGGCGTCGTCCAGCGCCAGCTTGAGCTGGTGGTAGACGAACCCCGCGGCGAGGGCCGCCTTCACGGTGGTGGCCTTGTGCTGGAGGGGATGCGAAAGCTCGCCGGCCTTGGCGGGCTTGTAGATCCAGCGGTGGAACGCGCCGAAGGCCAGGCCCGCGTGCAAGACGAACTTCGTCTTGGCATGGGAGACCGTCGAAGTGGTGCTGCTGCTCGCCGACGCTGAGCCGGTGGCAGTCGCCGGCGAGGCACTCGAGGACGAGGCTGAGGCTGAGGACGACTTCGAGCTTCCACAGCCCGCGACAACGAACGCCAGCGCGCTTACGAGGGCCAGGAGGACGAAGCAGCGCCGGATGTCGAATCGCGCCACGAGCCGCAATTTACCACGCCGGGCGGCAGGCAAAACACCGCCGGCGGCGGGACTCCGCCCGCAGCGCGGCGGCGGCTAGCATGGCCCGCGCGATGACGACCGACGTGGTCACGATGGAGAAGATCGTCTCGCTCTGCAAGCGGCGCGGCTTCGTGTTCCCGAGCAGCGAGATCTACGGCGGGCTCGGGTCGAGCTACGACTACGGCCACTACGGCGTGCTGTTCAAGAACAACGTCAAGGCCCAGTGGTGGCGGGCGATGCTCCAGGAGCGCGACGACATCGTCGCGCTCGACTCGGCGATCATCCAGCACCCGATGACCTGGAAGGCGAGCGGCCACCTGGCCGGGTTCACCGATCCCCTGGTCGACTGCCGCACCTGCAAGCTGCGCTTCCGCGCCGACAAGCTCGAGGACGGCCAGTGCGGCCGCAAGCCGTCCAAGCACCCGGGCGAGACGCCCGATTGCGACCTGACCGAGGCGCGCGACTTCAACCTGATGTTCGAGACCACAGTCGGCCCGGTGCGCGAGGAGGGGTCCACGGTGTACCTGCGCCCCGAGACGGCCCAGGGCATCTTCCTGAACTTCAAGAACTACATGCAGTTCGCGCGCAAGAAGCCGCCCTTCGGCATCGCCCAGATCGGCAAGAGCTTCCGCAACGAGATCACCACGGGCAACTTCATCTTCCGCACGCGGGAGTTCGAGCAGATGGAGATGGAGTTCTTCGTGCCGCCGGACCAGGCCGGCGAATGGCATCAACACTGGCTGGCGGAGCGCATGCGGTGGTGGACCGAACTCGGCCTGCGCCCCGACCATCTGCGACTGCGGGCGCACGGCGCCGACGAGCTCTCGCACTACTCGAGCGCGACCAGCGACGTCGAGTACCTGTTCCCCATCGGCTGGTCCGAGCTCGAGGGAATCGCCAACCGGGGCGACTTCGACCTGACCCAGCACGCCCAGTTCTCGGGCCAGAAGCTCGAGTACGTCGACACGGCGACCGGAGAGCGCTACATCCCGCACGTCATCGAGCCGGCGGCCGGCGCCGATCGGGGCATGCTCGCCTTCCTGGTCGACGCCTACGACGAGGACGAGATCGAGGGTGAGCGGCGCACCGTGCTGCGCCTTCACCCGGCGTTGGCCCCGGTGAAGGTGGCGGTGCTGCCGCTGGTGCGCAAGGACGGACAGCCCGAGCTGGCCCGGGAGGTGTATCTCGAGCTGCGTGACCGCGTCCAGGCCGAGTACGACGAGGGCGGCGCGATCGGCCGGCGCTACCGCCGCCAGGACGAGATCGGGACGCCGTGGGCGGTCACGATCGACCACCAGTCGCTCGAGGACCGGACCGTGACCCTGCGCGACCGCGACAGCCTGGCCCAGATCCGCATCGCGATCGTGAACCTGGCCGATGCGATCGAGGAGCGGCTCCGAGAGCCGTGGCGCTCGCCTAAATTGAGCTGACGGCCGGCGCCGCATGCCGCAAGCGATCGCCGCCGACCAGGTCTCCTACGCGGACCTGTACGCCCGCTGGGAGCAGAGCAACTGGCGCGCGACCGAGATTGACTTCTCGAACGATCGCGAGCAGTGGTCGCAGGCGCTCACCGACATCGACCGTCGTAGCGCGCTCTGGACGTACTCGCTGTTTTTCCACGGCGAGGACTCGGTGACCGACAACCTGTCGCCGTTCATCGACGCCGCCCCCCGCGAGGAACAGAAGTATTTCTTGGCCACCCAGCAGGTCGACGAGGCGCGCCACGCGGTGCTGTTCGCCCGCTTCATGCGCGAGGTGGTCGGCGCCGGCGCTTCCGTGGGCGCCGCGCTGGAGGAGACCCGGCCGAGGTTGACCTGGGGCTTTGCCAAGGTGTTCGACCGTCTGGACCGGATGGCCGAGGAGCTTCGCCACGACCCGTCGCGCCCCAAGTTCGCGCAGGCCATCACGCTCTATCACCTGGTGATCGAGGCGTCGCTGGCGCAGCCCGGCCAGCATTTCATCGAGGAGGGGCTGGCCCGGCGCGGCCTGCTGCCCGGCCTGCGTTCCGGCATCACGCACGTCTCGCGCGACGAGCAGCGCCACATTGCCTTCGGCGTGAAGATGATCGCGGACCTGGTCCGCGAGGATCCCGACTGCGAGCCCGCCATCGCGGACCTCCTGCGCGAGGTCCTGCCGTTCACCACCGCGGTGTTCGTGCCGCCGGGGTGGGACGAGCGCTACGTCACGACGTTTGGTTTCACCCTCCAGGACATCTTCGCCCAGGGGGCCGAGGCGATCGAAGGCCGGCTGCGCGCGGCCGGCCTCGATCCGACGTCGATGCGCTTGGGCTTCCCCTTCGACCTGCCGCCGGCCGAGCGCGCGCGCCGCGGCCTCACCCTGCTGCGGGCCGGCTACCTGGGCGAGCCGAGCGGTCGCGTGGAGCCGAACCCTGAGGCCACGGCGATCCTGTTCGACGGCCTGCGGCGGCAGATCGATCCATCCCTCACTCCCGCCACCACCATCCAATGGGAGTTCAGCGACGCCGAGCCCTGGCACCTGCGGATCGACAACGGGAAGACCTCGGTGGCGCCGGGCCGGACCGAGCGGCCCGATCTCACCTTCCACTGCCGGCTCGGCGACTGGGTCGACCTCAGCGCAGGACGAATCCCGCCGTGGCGGGCGCTGCTCGCGGGCAAGGTGCGCCCGACCGGTCGCCCCCGGATGCTGCTGCGCGCGCGCAAGCTGTTCGGGTAGCGGCGGCGCGCGAGGTAGGAAATCAGGCGCCGATCGTCACCGCTACCGGCGTCGAGGCGCCGGCGGCGTAGCGCGCGCCGGCCGGCGTGCTCGCGATCACCACGTAGCGACCGGGGCGCGGGCGCTTGATCCGCGCCTGGAAAGTGCCGCCAACCGCAGCCACCTGCTTGGCCGTGACCAGGCGCCGGCGCCCCGGCGCGGTCACCTGGTAGAGGTCGAGGGTCACGCGCGGCCCGGCGGGGCTGACCGTTCCGCTCACGATCAGCGGCGTCGAGGACAC
>JAFAXX010000099.1 GCA_019240655.1 Solirubrobacterales bacterium | reverse complement strand
CTGCCGCAGCGAGCGCGCCGGCATCATCGACATCTCGGCGCAGATCGCGGCGCAGCCGGTCACCTGCGCGATGCCCGACGAATACCATTCCGACCGCGACGGCAACCGCGCATCCCAGCGGGACGTTGGCGCCGCGCGTCAGCGCTTCGGAGACCCGCAGCTGATCCCGGTGCGGAAGTGACGATCAGCGTCGTCGCCGCGCCGGCTACGGCCTACTCTCCTGCTTCGCCGATAAAGAGTAGTGCCGCGTCACCGCTGGGTCCGGATCGTTTGGCAGGCTGGGGATTATGGCAGAGGAGGCAGCCAAGGCGCCCGCGCTGGAACTCGTTGCTCTTCCTGCGATCCAACAGCGGATCCTGGTGGTGCGCAGCGCCGCGCTCGAGCGGCTCGAATTGATAGTGCACCTCTCCGCTGACGAGACCGCTCTGGCAGGCGTGACATACGCCGGTGCGGCAGCCGAAGCCTGCGGGGACGTCGCAAGCCTCGGCGAGGTCGAGCAGGGTTCCGAACGAGAGATCCCAGCGCACCGACAGGTTGCTGCGGCTGAACTGAATCAGAGGCCCGGTCCGGGGGGGTCCCGCAGGCAGATGGGGCGGGCGCGCCTCGTGCGAGAACAGCCCCGAGAGGTAAACCCCTGGGGTCCGAAGACTTCCGTCCGTACCCGCTCCGGCGGGACGCCGCGCGCCGCAAGAGCCGCCGCAACTTCGTCCATGAACGCCGCGGGACCGCAGATCTAGAAGTCCGCGTCGGTGGGGACGACGTCGTCGAGGTGAGTGCCGGACAGGCGCCCGTGGATGTCCAAGTCCTGGCCGGCGCGGTCATCGGCGCCGGGTGAGCTGTAAGCGATCAGGCGCCGGGCGCGGGGGAGCGAGCCGAGCAGGCGCCGGATTCCTCGCGGAAGGAGTGCTCGGCCCCGTTTCGCGCGCCGTGCACCCAGCACACCTCGCGCTCGGTGCGCGCGGCAGCCAGGGCATGGAGCATCGCCATGACCGGCGTCGCACCCACTCCGGCGCTGATCACAACCACCGGACGCTCACCGGGCTGAAGGATGAACGTGCCACGAGGGGCGGCCACATCGAGCAGGTCCCCAGGCCCGAGGGCCGTGTGTAGCGGGCGGCGCCCACGCCAGGCGCCTCAGCTGCGGCCGAGCAGCAACGCGAATTGCTGCTCTTCGGCTGGCTGAGACACCGGGCTCGGGTTGGCGACCCCGACCAGCGTGAAGACGTAGTCGCCCTTGGCGGCCAGCAGCTCGAGGCTGCCGGGTGAAAAGGGGATGAGGAACGTTCCTGGCAGATCGGCATCCGGCTGCGGAGCGCCGGCGGTCGTGCCGCCGGGGGCCTGTGTCCTCCCCGCCAGGGCAAGCTCATCCCCCAGCGCTTTCTGCGCCTGAGCCGGCGAGGCGAACTTGGCCGCGGTCGACTTGAGGCTGGGCAGCTTCAGGCCGTGAAATTCGCTGATCGCGCCGGCGACGAAGCCGTCTCGACGGAGGAGCTTGGACTCGGCTGCCGCGGCCGCGGCGCTGACGTTGTCGACCTGTGCGAACCGGTCGGCGGTCAGCGCACCGGAGGGCGCCTCGCCGTTGATCGCGGTCGGCACGTCGGAGCTGCGCAGCACCCGCGTAACCGTAGATTGATCGAGGGTCAGCGGCCTCGGCGCCGGCGGCAGCGATGGGGCGGGTTCGTCGGGGGTGTCGGCCAAGCACGCCTTCAGGCTCAGGAAGAACGCCGCATGCCCATTGCCGGCGCAGTCGCTCCGCACCGCATCGCGAAGGTAGATGCGGAAGCTGCCGTAGTCATCGCGGGTGTCGGGATCGATGATCCGGAACGAGACCTGCTTTCCCTGGCCGTCGAGGCCGAACTCGTAGGTGTGGGTGACGGTCGGCCCGCGCAACGACGAGCGGCTGACCAGATTCGGATGAGTCCAGCCCTTGCCGACGTTGGACTGGAAGTTCGGGTACTCACGCGGCAGCTTGATCGCCGAACACGGCCGGCCGGACAGAGGCTGCGCGAACAGGAACTCGGCGTCGTTGCCGACCTTCCCGGTGCCGCCGGCGGAGCTGAACATCGGCGCCGGCTGTGGCCTGCCGCACATCACCGTCCACGGGACCTGGATCGAGAGGTAGTCCATCGGCTGGTAGAAGCTGACGGTTCCGCGAACCACGGCGACGTACAGGTGGTGGCCCAGCTTCGTGGGGCTCGCGACCGGCTGGCTGAAGTAGTTGTAGAGCGGTGCGTAGACGTCCATCGTCAGGGGTCGGGAGAGCGTGACCCGAGCCGAGGCGACCGGCGCCCCCAGCAGCGCCAGGCCCACGCCCAGCATCAAGAGCAGCAACGTCCGCCTGTACATATTCCGCATCATGCCTTTCGTCCTTGGTCGCGCGTTTGTCGCTTCGATAAACGGCCCGGCGGCTTGATTCTTTGCCGCCGGTGGCAATCCGGTCAGATCGGACAGACGAGCGCTCTACCGTTCGCCGTATGCGCGAAGGCCATCTTCGTCAGGTAGAGAGGCTGCTGGCGCAGGCGGCGGCGGACCGCGAGCGCCTCCTGGCCCAGCTGCCGCCCGAGCTCCGGGAGTCGCTCCCGGTGGACGCGCAGGGCGTCACTCGGGCGATCGACCATCTCGCCGCCGCGGCCGGCTTCTCCGAGGACGAACGACGTGCGCTCATCCGCCCGCACGCCGTCAATCCTGCCGTGCTTCACGCACGCGTCTTCGGGTCCGCGCCGCTCGCCCGCGAGACCGTGGTCGGCGCCTTCATCGACGGCGCCAGGGTGCGGGCGGACGCTCTCGCGGCGCTGGCGGACGCCATCGGCGGCGAGGCGCTCGGCCGTGAGGTGAGAAGCCTGCTCACCGCCCACCCGCTGCCGGCCGGCGCGCACGAGCACGGCGTCCCGGCGACGCTGCGCGACACCTATGCCGCGCACGAGCGCGCGGCCGTGATGATCGCGGCGCACCTCGACGACCGTCAGCTGCCTCGCGCAAATTGATCGGAGCCGAGAGGTCCCCTCACGCCGCGGGCTGCGGACGATAGGCTGGCGCGGCCAACGAGACAGGAGCAGCCAGAGTGAACGTTTCCTCGCGATTCGACGTGACGGGGTTCGGCGTGGTCGTCACCGGCGGAGCCAGCGGCCTAGGACTCGCCTACGGCGAGGTGCTGGCCGCGCACGGCGCGCGGGTGACGCTGATCGACCTCGACGCCGAGGCGGTCGCCGCGCAGGCGTCACGGCTGCAGGGTGCGGGCCTCGACGTGCGCGGCGCGACCGCCGATGTGACCGACCACGCCGCCCTCGATCGGGCCATCGACGAAGCGGCTGCGATATACGGGCGGCTCGATGTCGCGTTTGCAAATGCGGGCATCGATTCCGGTGTCGGCTTCGTCGGCGCCTGGGCCGGTGCGGAGCGGCCGCGCGTTGAGGAGGGGGCGCTCGAGCGCTACACCGACGAGCGCTG
This sequence comes from Solirubrobacterales bacterium, assembly GCA_019240655.1. GTDB lineage: Bacteria > Actinomycetota > Thermoleophilia > Solirubrobacterales > Solirubrobacteraceae > Palsa-465. Next base: position 11,580 of record JAFAXX010000099.1, on the reverse strand, counting down.
GAACCGGGTTATTGACATCAACCTCAACGGCATCTTCGCGACCGCGCGAGCCGCCGCCCGACATATGCGTCCGCGGCGCTTCGGCCGGATCATCATGACCACTTCGCTTGCCGCGACCACGGTCGAGCCGGCGATCGGCTCCGCTTACATGGCGGCGAAGGCCGGCGTGAGGCATTTCATGCATGCCGTCGCGCTTGAGCTCGCCGCGTACGGGATCACGGCGAACGCGATCGCGCCCGGGTTCTTCGTCACGAACATCGGAGGCGGCCATGCGCACAATCCGGACGTGCAGGCGGCGGTGGCCAAGGACATCCCCATGCATCGCGTCGGCCGACCGGACGACATCAAGGCGCTCGCCCTGTTTCTCGCCTCGCCGGCGTCTGAATACATCACCGGCCAGGAGATCGTGATCGACGGCGGCTGGGGGCTCGGCGGCGCCGACTGACAGCCGAGCCGAGTGACAGCGGCGCCGGAGCTCGTCGCCGCGCCCGCTCGCGTTCGGGCTGCAACCGGACTCGTCAAGCGCAACTTTGCGCGCCCCGGGGGGTTATACGGCGCGCTTGATGACCATTCCGGGGGAGGACCTGGGTGGGCGGTATGCGACTCCGACTCCGAGGGAATCTGTGGCTGTGGCCGATCCTGTTCGCGGGGATAGGCGGCTGGATTGCGGTCGTGAGCTCCGCCGCCCGGCCGGCAAGCGCCGCGCCGGCCGCGGTTACGTGTCGGCCCGCGCGTCATCCCTCCACCCGGTGCTGTGTGCCCCCGACGAGCAAGCGGCGCCCAGTGCTGTCGCCGCGTTGCTTGACGATCGCAATTGCTCCGAACCCCTCGACCGCGGGGCAGGTGGTGAGCATCTCAGGCCGCCTGCTCGGTCCGCGGCGGGGCAACGTGGTGGTGCTCCTGTGGCGAAGGCTTCCGGGCTCGCGGCAGTTCCGGCCGACCGAGGGCGCGCGGACCGATCGCTCCGGCCGGTACTCGATGACCGCGCTGATCAACGGCAACCGCTGGTGGTACGTGACTGCGCGGAGCCTGCGCAGCGCCACCGTGCATCAGCGGGTGCAGACGCGGATCACGCTGGCCGCCTCGCAGGCGAGAGCCGCGCCCGGCGACCAGGTGGCGTTCTCCGGCAGCGTCGCGCCGTCGCACCCGGGCGAGCAGATCGTGTTGGAGGAGCTCGGACCCGCAGGGTGGCAGCCGCTCGCGCGGCGAAACCTCGGTCGCGCCCCGACCTTCTCGCTCGCCGACGCGTTCCCTAGCGCCGGCGTCTACGAGGTGAGGGCGTATCTGCGCTGGGATGCGCGCAACATCAACTCCTACTCGCCGCCCGTCACCGTCGAGGTAAACGGGATATTCAAGATCCAGCACGTCGTCGTCATCATGCAGGAGAACCGCTCGTTCGATCAGTACTTCGGCACGTTCCCCGGCGCCGACGGGATCCCCGGGCTCGCCGGAAATCCCGGCTCGCTCCCGTGTGCACCCGACCCGGTCAACGGCGGGTGCGTGCAGCCGTTTCACGACACCAGCGACAAGAACTACGGCGGACCTCATGGCGCCGTCAACGCGGTGGCCGACATGGACTGCGCCAGCGCCGCGACACGCACGGGTTGCACGATGGACGGCTTCGTCGGCCAGGCCGAGAAGGGACAGAGCTGCGGCAGCAACGATCCGAACTGCAGCCCGTGCACACAGGCCACGCGCGCTCAGTGCATCGACGCGATGGGCTATCACGACGCCGCGGACATCCCCAATTACTGGTCCTACGCCCGGAATTTCGTGCTTCAGGACCACATGTATGAGCCGAACGCCTCGTGGAGCCTGCCCGAGCACCTGTTTCAGGTTTCGGAGTGGTCAGCCGCCTGCACGAACCCGCTCAACCCGTTCTCGTGCACCAACGCGCTGCAGGACCCTAACCCGTCGGACGGGCAGCTGCACTACGCCTGGACCGATCTCACCTATCTCCTGCACCGCTACGGCGTGAGCTGGGCGTACTACGTCTTTCAGGGCACCGAGCCCGACTGCGAGGACGACAGCGCGATGAGCTGCGCACCGGTGCAGCAGGGACCGAAGACGCCCGGAATCTGGAATCCGCTGCCCTCGTTCACGGACGTCGCGCAGGATGGTCAGCTGAGCAACGTACAGACGCTCTCGAACTTCTTCACCGCGGCGAAGACCGGCACACTCCCGGCGGTTTCCTGGATCGACCCGAATGGCAAGGTGTCCGAGCATCCGACCGCGCTGGTCAGCGCGGGGCAGACATACGTGACCGGCCTGATCAACGCGATCATGCAGAGCCCTGACTGGGACAGCACGGCGATCTTTCTGTCGTGGGATGACTGGGGCGGCTTCTACGATCATGTCGTCCCACCCGTCGCGGACGTGAACGGCTACGGGCTGAGGGTGCCGGGCATCGTTATCAGCCCGTACGCCAAGGCCGGCATGATCGACTCTCAGACGCTCAGCCACGACGCGTACAACAAGTTCATCGAGGACGACTTCCTCGGCGGCCAGCGCCTCGATCCGGCCACGGACGGACGCCCGGACCCGCGCCCCGACGTCCGCGAAGCTAGCCCTCTGCTCGGCGATCTGACCGCTGACTTCGACTTCACTCAGCCGCCGCGCCCGCCGCTGATCCTGCCGGCGTGCCCGAGCACCGACCTGACGCCACCGCCGGCGTGCTGAGCTCAGAGCCGCCGCGTTGACGCGTCGCCGAGGTCGCCGGTCGCTCGCCGCCGCTCACGTCGCGTGGCTTCGACGAGACGGTCGACCTCGCGGTGACGGCGTTCGATGTAGGCTCGTAGCGCCTGCTCGGCCTGTCCGCGTAGTGCCGCTACGAGCGCGAGATCCGGCGTGGGCCTAACCTCTGGCGGCCATGCACACGCGCGAGAGCGAGACGCGGGGCCGCGCCGGCCAGCACTACCACGTGACGTTCGCAATCCTGGCGCTGGCGGGGGTGTCGTATGCGCTACTGCAGTCGCTGGTCGCACCCGCGCTTCCGGAGCTCCAACGTGCCCTTCACACCTCCGTCAACTCCGTCAGCTGGGTACTGACGGCGTACCTCGTGAGCGCGTCGGTGGCGACACCGCTGGTCGGTCGCCTCGGCGACATGTACGGCAAGGAGCGGCTTCTCGTGGTCGTGCTCGTGCTGCTGTGTGTGGCGACGATCGTCTCCGCGCTGGCCACATCGCTGGCGGTGATGCTCGCCGGTCGGGTCGTGCAGGGCGCGGCCGGAGGCGTCTTTCCGCTGGCGTTCGGCATCATCCGCGACGAGTTCCCGCACGAGCGGGTTGCCGGCGCCGTCGGCGTGATGTCGGCGCTGCTGGGAGTCGGCGGCGGCGCCGGTGTCGTCCTCGCCGGGCCGATCGTCGCAAATCTCTCGTACCACTATCTCTTCTGGCTGCCGCTGATCGCACTCGTCCCGGCGACCATTGCCGTCCGCCGGTTCGTGCCGGAGTCGCCCGTCCGGGTCCCCGGACGCGTGAACTGGACCGGCGCAGCGCTGATGTCCACGGGGCTCGCAGCGGTTCTCATCGCGGTGAGCGAGACCTCGCAGTGGCATTGGCTGTCGGGGAAGACCCTTGCCGTGCTCGGGATCGGGATCGGGCTGCTGGCCGCGTGGATGCGAAGCGAAGCGCGCAGCGAGCACGCGCTCGTCGACATGCGGATGCTGCGCGTCCGCGGCGTCTGGACGACGAACGCGGTCGCGCTACTGCTCGGATTCGGGATGTACGCGTCGTTCATCCTCCTGCCGGACTTCGTGGAGACGCCGTCGAGCGCCGGATACGGCTTCGGGTCCTCGGTCACCGGAGCGGGCCTCTTCCTTGCGCCCTCGACGCTGGCGATGCTCGTGGCCGGCGCGCAGACGGGGAGACTGGAGAAGCGGTTCGGATCGAAGCCGCCGCTGCTCGCGGGCGCCAGCCTGACGGCCACGTCGTACCTGCTCCTCGCGGTCGCTCGCAGCGAGCGGTGGGAGATCTATGTCGCGGCGGTCTTGCTCGGCGCGGGCATCGGCCTCGCGTTCGCGGCCATGGTGAACCTCATCATCGAGAACGTCGGTCCAGCGCAAACCGGGATCGCCACCGGCATGAACACGGTGGCGCGTACGGTCGGGGGAGCCTTCGGCGGTGCGGCGGTCGCGTCGATCCTGGCCTCGACGGTCGGCGCCGATCGATACCCGTCTGCGCACGGGTTCACCGTCGCCTTCGCGGCGTGCGCTCTCGCGCTGGCGGCGGGGGTCCTCGTCGGGCTCGCGATCCCGCCGCGCCGTCCCGCCGATGCCTTCAGCGCGCACGAGGCCGGAGACCTTGCCGAGAGCGCACACGAGGCCGGGGACCTTCCGGAAGTCGCCTCGACCTGAAGCGGCGGGCGGCGCGACGTCGTCGAGCTCGTCCTCGGCCGACACGCCCTCGGCGAGATCGCCCTCGCCCTGGCTCCGCCGCACAGCGCCGGTAGACTCCGACCGTGCGGATTTGGACTGACGAAGACGCGAACGCCGCGCGCGTGTTCGCTCGCCTGTGGCGCTGGCGCATCTACGCGACGCTCCTAGTCGCGCTTGCCCTCATCGTTGTGGTCCTGATTGCCAGGGCCTGACGCTGAGCAGCTGAGCCGCGCGCCAGCGGGTCGTTGCCCGGTCACTAGCAAACCGCCCGAGGAGGCAGCCTAGGCTATCCCTCCTCCGTCGTCGGTGCCGGTAGTCATCCGCCGGCGCCTTCGAGCGGGCGGCCGATCTCCCATTCGTGCCCAAACGGGTCGACGATCCGGCCCAGCCGCCAGCCGTGCTCGTCAGCGACCGGCGAGAGCTCTCTGGCGCCGGCCGCGACTGCTCGCGCGAGCAGGTCCTCTGGCTCCTCGACGATCAACAGCGTCCGGCCCGTCGCCCCATTGATCGCGCGTGGGCTGAGGCGTCCGGTCGACGGACTCGCGCTTGCGATCCAGAACTGAGCGCCATCGAGGCTCAGCTGAGCGACGATGTCGTCGCCGTGGCCGACGAGGTGGATGACGGTTGCGCCGAAGGCCGACTGATAGAAGGCGACGGCCGCGCCGGCGGGCTCGACCCACAACTCTGGCTGGATGCCGGCCACCACGCGCTCACCGTCCCAATTGACTATGGGTAGTACATAGCTAATAATACACTCCTCGTGTCACCGTCCGCCCTTCCCGATACCGGAAGACGGACCTACCGATCCGCAACCCGTGAGCGCCGCGCGCGCGAGACGCGCGAGCGGATCCTGGCCGCGGCGTGCTCCATGTTCCTGCGCTCGGGCTATGCGGCGACGACGATGCGCGCGGTAGCCAGGGAGGCGCGGGTGTCCGTGCCCACGGTCGAGCTCGACTTCGGCACCAAGCCGCAGCTGCTGCGCGCCGCTATCAGCTTCGCCATCCGCGGCGACGCCAAGCCCGTCCCGATGCTGGAACGCGGTTGGGCGCTCAGCGCCGAGCGAGCGCGAACGACCGCAGACTTCCTCGCGATCGTGCGACAGGTGTTGGTTGACGCCGCCGCGCGCTCGGCCGGCTTGGTCCTGGCTGCGTTCGAGGCCGCCGACGTCGACCAGTCGATGCGTCCGCTGGCCGAGCAGCTGCGCACTCAGCGAGCGGAGACCGCCGCCTGGATCGTCGACGGCGTGAGGCAACGCTCATCGTTGCGAGCAGGTATCAGTCGCAAGGAAGCGATCGACACGGTCTGGCTGCTCATGGACCCACACGGGTTCCGTGCTCTGACCCGAGATCGCGGCTGGTCGCCGGAGCAGTTCGGGCAGTGGTTCGTCGACGGCGTCTCCCGGCTCCTCCTCGACCAGACCCGCGCGAGCGGCGGCACGGATGGGCCCCGAAGCTCGCCGGCGCCCCGTCTTTCCCAATCGATCACGCACACCGAAGGGGATCATGAGCCAGTCACCGCAGCGGCCGGCTGACGCGGAACATCACCACGGCATTGACGCTCGCCTGGCCACGCCCGGAGCCATCACGTACCTCCACCTCCCCGCGGCCGACGCCCGCCGAGCCGCACGCTTCTACCGCGAGGTATTCGGCTGGCGCATCAGCAACCCAGACAGCGACCGCCCGAGCTTCGACGACACCAGCGGCCATCTCAGCGGCGCGTGGATCAGCCACCATCTCGCCGCTGCCGAGCCCGGGCTGCTGGCTTACATCTACGTGAGTGAGATCGAGGACACCGTCGCGCGGATCGTCGCCCATGGCGGCGAGATCGTGACCGAGCCATTTCCGGAGGGCCTGCTCACGGTCGCCCTCTTCCGCGACCCGTCCGGCAATGTGCTCGGGCTCTGGCACGACAACACACGCTGATCCCGTCATTGCCGCGGTTACGTCCCCGAGCGAGGCGCAGGCGGTCGGGGGCGGGCATCTCGGTGGTCATGAACCGTCGGGACCGTCGCCCATCGCTCCGCCGCGCCTCCAACCGTGGCGCAGGTCACCGAGGTTTCCGATCAGGAGCGCGAGCGCGGCGACGCCGAACACCGCGCCCAGGGCGTAGCGCCAGTACTGGTGGCCGAGCCGTACGAACACGAGCACGGCGAAGACGGTCGCTGCCAGCAGGATGGTGCTGGCCACGAAGGACAGAAACCGACGCCGCGCGAACGCCTCCATGCCGATGAACAGCAGCGCGGCGGCGGCCACCGTGGTCGCCCAGGCCAACGGTCGCGCCAGAAGCACCACCGGCACCAGCGCGAGCAACATCGGCGTGCTGAGTGCGGCCCACACTCGGAGGACCCGGGTCCGGCGCTCCTGCGCGTCGGTGCGGGGACCGTGGCGTCTCTTGATGTGGGCCTGCGGCTCCACCGTCGGCAGGGGGCCGCCGAGCGTGTCGACATGGGCGCGAAGCTCCTCGCTCAGCCTGGCTCGCTCGGCGATCGTCTGATTGAGCGCCCGCTCGCGCTCGGCCATCTCCGCGCGTTTGCGCTCGGTGCGCGACCACGCGTGGCCGTGGGGCTCCAGCGAGCGCAGCTCGACCTCGGCGCCGCGCAGCTGGTCGCGGTGATCGGCGATCGTCTGATCGAGCTCCTGAAGCTGAACCTCGAGGGCCTCGGTGCGCTCGGCCAGGAGGGCCACGACCTGCTCGTCGGCGGGCGGCACCTTGAGCAACCCCGCCCATCCGAGAGGGTTCGCCCAGGCGGGTCGAAGCGATCCGTCGCGCTCATACCGCGGCCCCGACGGCGCGCGCTCGCCGCCGAACGGATCCTCCGTATCGAGACCCCACAGGCCCCGGTAGTCCCGGACCCACGGGGTGTGGTCGTCGATCAAGACGGGCTGCCACTGCGATGCCTGTCCAGGCCCGACCGCCTTCCCATCTCCGCGAGCGTAGTCGACGAACGGGATCCCAAAGCCCGAGCCGTGGCGAGTGTGATCGCGCCAAGGAGCCAGGAACCGCTGCACCCGGTGGGTGAGCGCAATCGCCCGCCGAAGCCGCGGTGGGTCCACGGTGACGACGTAGTCGCCGGGCACGAAGGCCCCCGAGTGCGACCCGGCACCCGGGAACAGCACCGGATGGTCGCCCTCGCGGAGCAGCTCGGGATCGTCCCAGCGGCGGCGCAGATCGTCGCCGTCGTAGTCGTGAGAGGAAAACGCGACCCAGAGCGGCCGCGGCGAGCCTTCGGCCGGCTCGGCGAGGTAGACGGTCGCCATCTCCCAATCGGCCTCGTGGTCGTTGACCCCGCTGAACGTCGAGCGCCAGTCGTTCATCGCGTAGAAGAACCAGTACTGAAGGCACACGTAGCCGCCGTCTCTGACCACGCGGCCGTAGTAGGTCAAGCGCTCGGGCTCGAGCCGCTCGCGGTAGGTGATCTCTGCCGCCGCGGCCAACCCGGCGGCAACCGTTCCGCGCCACAGCAACGAGGCTCGGAAGCCCGCGTCCACCAGCCGCCCGAACATTCCGGTCGTGGTGAAACGCACCGTGGCCGCGAGCCGGTCGCGGGACTCGCGTCGCCAGCGCGCAAGGTCGGCCCTGGACAGCGGCCTCTGCACGAACCGGAGCGAAAGCTGAGCGTCCGGCCGGCTGAGCGCCTCCTCGCATAACCTTCCCAAAGTCAGCCGCCCGGCCGGAACCAGGCAGGCGGCCAGGCCTTCGGGGTCCGTGGCCCACAGGCTGCAGTGGGCCGCATACGGCTCGACCGCGGTGGGGAAGAACAACTCCCCGCGAGTGAAGCGCGCGATCGGTTCGTACGCGCGCAGCAGCTCGAGATCGCTCCCAGCCGCGGTCCCGGTGGGGCCCGGCGACCCGGTGTCGCTTTGCCGCGCGGGCGCCCCGCGAGCCACGTCGGTCATCGTGGTGCGGCCGAGGCGCTCGACCGGCGCGAGTCACTCACCTGCGGACCCTGTCATCAACACCGTTGCCACCGCACATTACCCGATGCTCGGATGAGCCCGCTCGGGCGAGCGAGTTCTGGCTCGGCGCCGGAGAGCGGCACAGGGGCGTCTCGGGAAATTCGGAGCCGCCGAACCCGATCGTCGCATGCACCGCGACGCGTGACCGAATACACCGGCCGCGTGTAATCTGGTGGGCGCGCCAGCCACCGCTGCTGAGCCTGGCTGCCTCAGGTCCGGAGTGGCAGGGGGCACAGTCGGAAATTGTCGAGGAGGGTGGACGATGCAGTTCTATCTGAACGGTTATAGGCCCGGCGACCCGTTCAGCGCGGACTCGCATCCGTCCGTCGCGGAGCGGCCGGCAGGCCTGCCTGAGTGTGTCGACGTCCTGATCATCGGGTGTGGCCCCGCCGGTCTGGTCCTCGCCGCACAGATGAGCACGTTTCCGGACATCCGCACGGCGGTGATTGATCGCCGGGACGGTCCGCTGGAGGTGGGGCAGGCCGACGGGGTCGCATGCCGCACGGTCGAGATGTTCGAGGCCTTTGGTCTGGCCAGTCGTCTGCTGGGAGAGGCGTACTGGGTCAACGAGGTGTGCTTCTGGCGCCCGGACCCCGAGAACCGGACCAAGATCAAGCGAGCCGGCCGGATCCAGGACACCGAAGAGGGCTTGTCGGAGTTTCCGCATGTGATCGTCAACCAGGCGCGGATGCTGGCCTACCTTCGTGATCACATGGAGCGGTCGCCCACCCGGTTGGCCCCGTTCTATGGGCTGCACGCGAGTGAAGTCGAGGTCGACACCAGCGGCTCGGCGGAGTACCCGGTGACGGTCACGCTGCAGCACGTGCACGAGCTGAGTCCGACCGGCAAGGCCTCGACGATCCGCGCCAGGTATGTGGTTGGCTGCGACGGGTCGCGAAGCCGCACGCGGTCGGCGATCGGGCGCGAGCTGGTCGGTGACGTGACGAACGAGTCGTGGGGGGTGATGGACGTCTTGGCGGTCACCGACTTCCCGGATATCCGGGTCAAGTGCGCGATCTCGTCGGCCAACCAGGGCAACGTCCTCATCATTCCGCGGTAGGGCGGGTACCTGGTGCGGTTCTATATCGAGCTGGACGAGGTCAGCGACGAGCTGCTCGACAAACGGAGCGTCACCCCGGAGAACCTGGCCCGGGCGGCGAATCGGATTCTGCGCCCGTACAGCGTTGAGGTCAGAGACGTGGGATGGTGGTCGGTGTACGAGATCGGGCAGCGTCTGTGCGACAAGTACGACGACGTGCCGGTGGAGGAGATGGCCACCCGCATTCCGAGGGTCTTCATCGCCGGGGATGCCTGCCACACGCACAGCGCCAAGGCCGGCCAGGGGATGAACGTGTCCATGGCCGACACCTGGAACCTCGGCTGGAAGCTCGCTGCCGTGCTCAGGGGGACGGCGAAGCCGGAACTGCTGCACACCTACTCCGAGGAACGCCAGGCGGTGGCCAAGGAGCTGATCGATTTCGACCGCGCCTTCTCCAAGTTGTTCACCGGCCGCGCGACGGCGTCCGGCGACTCCGCGCGAGAGGAGGTCGGTCCAGAGGAGTTCCAGCAATATTTCACCGCCCAAGGGCGTTTCACCGCGGGGGTCGCGACGAGGTACACGCCGTCGATGATCACCGCCGAGGCGACGTTCCAGCACCTCGCGCAGGGCTTTGCGGTCGGGATGCGCTTTCACTCCGCCCCGGTCATCCGCTTGGCCGATGCCAAACCGGTCCACCTCGGCCACGTCGCCCGGGCGGACGGCGCCTGGCGTCTCTATATCTTTGCCGACCACAACGATCCAACCGGCGAGCGCTCCCGTGCCCGGGAGCTCTGCCAGTTCCTGGCCTCGGACGCATCGCCGCTCAGGCGCTTTACACCGGCGGGTGCCGACCCCGACTCCGTGATCGATGTCCGGGCGATTTTTCAGCAGGGACACCGTTACCTGGCGGTCGACAAGATGCCGCCGGTGCTGCTTCCGCGCAAGGGTAAATTCGGCCTGATTGACTACGAGAAGATGTTCTGCCCGCGCCCTGACGATGACATCTTCGAGCTGCGCGGCGTGAACCGCGAAGCCGGGTGCATGGTAGTCGTCCGCCCGGACCAGTACATTTCGCACATCCTCCCATTGCAGGCACACGAGGCGCTGGCCGACTTCTTCGCCGGCATCCTGACTGACGCCACGGAGCAGCCGGTGCTCGTGCGAGAGCGACGTGCCACTGTCCACGAGCGCTAACCAGCACCGGCACCCCCCGCGCGAGTTGGGCGACGAGCATAGCTGTGGCTGCAACCCGTGGGAGTGCTCATGTCACTCGACATCGCCGGTGTCATCGCGGGGGCGAGATCCAAGAAGCGGCTGACGCAACTTGCGTGCGGTGTCCGTGTTTGACAGGGTGCCGGATTCCTGAAGCGCCGTCCTGGAGAGCGGGGATACAAGGGGAATTCACGTGTCTGCATTGGGAGGACTCAGCGTTCGCGATCGCGGCACCTGCGCAGCGACGGGTCATGGTCGCCTGACCTTGGCCCAGTGGCTGTGTCCGGTGACTCGGCTGCTGGCTACGGTGTGCGCGTTCTTCCTCGGGGCAGTGAGCGTCGCGCTCGCCGAGCAGCCGCCTCACGCGGTCTCGGGGGGAACCTCGGCTTACCCGACTACGCCCAGGGGCGGGCCGTACGCGGTCGGGGAGATCGGGATGACCTTCACCGACACCAGCCGGCGCGCCATCCTGCCTGGGCGGCGTCGCGTCCCGCGACGGCTCGAGACGGTGATCCGTTACCCGGCGCTTGGCCGGCCGTCGCAGATCGATATCCGTGGGGCTTCCCCGGCTACAGCCGACGGGCCGTTTCCGTTGATCGTCTTCGCTCACGGGTTCAGGTCCACGCCCGATACGTATGCAGCGCTTTTGCACGCCTGGGCGCAGGCCGGCTATGTGGTGGCGGCGCCGACCTTTCCGCTCACGAGCGCGACCGTCCCTGGCGGCGGGAACGAGTCCGACCTGGTCAATCAGCCCAGGGACATGAGCTTCGTGATCAGCCGCATGCTGGTGAGGAACGCCAGCGCCTTAGGGCTCTTCTCGCGCCTGATCAACCCGAACCAGATTGCGGTCGCCGGTCACTCGGATGGAGGCTCGACGGCGCTGGCCGTCGCCTACAACCGCCACTACGTCGATCACCGCGTCCGTGCCGCCGTAATCCTCGCCGGGGCAGAGATCCCAGGGGTCTACGGTTATGACTTCCCGCCTCCCAGCCCGCCGC